>DAIQQK010000008.1:0-57385 GCA_036786835.1 Acidimicrobiales bacterium
CCGAGCACCGAAACCTCCACACCCGCAGGAACAAGCTCAGCAACGGAACCGTCTGGAGGCACCTCGGGTGCCTTTGGAGTTGCAGAGGGTACGCCGGTTTGGTGGATCGCCGTGTCGGTTGGACCCGAGGTGACGCGAGTCCAGGTGGCGTTTGCTGATGGATCGACCGACCAGATGTCGCCTATAGGGGGTGTGGCGGTCCTGGCCCACCAGATCAACCCGTCGGTGGCCACCGCGGGAGACGGGCCTTATGAAGTTCGAGGAACCCTCCAACTGCTCGGCGCTTCGGGAGCTGTCATCGACACCGTTACCTTCCCCGAGCCAGCTCCGACGCCCACACCCGTACCCGAGCCGATGCCTGCGCCCGGCACCCCACCCGAGACAGTTCCTGGGTCCACGTCGTCGACGCCGCCCACCACGGCCAGCTCGATCCCGACGGTGGTATCACCGCCGGCCACGAGCAGGGCGATGGTCGCCTGCCCCGAGATGCTGTCCCCACCGACCGTCTCCGCCGGGTAGAGCATTCAGGCTTCGTTGCACCCATGAGCCCACGCGTCACCCGGCGCAGGAGTGGGCAGAGCGCACCAAGAGTGAGCCAGAAGAACTACTCCTCGTCTTGCGCCGGACTTCGACGGGAAGCTGCACGATGACTGGTTCCGTCGACTGCGCCCAAGAAGGACTCGTGGCGTCATGGCCGGAGCGTTACCGGGCGAGTTGGGTGTTGAGCGCCGACACCTGGTAGCAGTTCATCACTCCCAACCAGACGGTCGGTAGCGAGTTCGTCAGCTTCCTGGCGGTCGGTACGTCGTCTTCTTGGCGGCAGCAGCATCAAGTTCGGCTGCGCTTAGGAGCACCACGGTCCTCGCGGTAGCCCCTCCCCCAGCGCAGACAGTTAGCGCCGCTGCTGCGGCTGAGACATTGTCGGGGAAATCGGCTACGACGTACACGTCGGTGCCGCCGAAGGCGAAGTAGAAGGACTCGACCTTCCCACCCAACCCCTCGATCAGCTCGGTAGCTGCCGCAGCACGGCCCGAGCCGCCCTCTGACTTGAGCCCCTTGATTCCATCGAGGGAGTAGTTCACTTCGAGCAGGTATTTCGACATGGGGACTTCCTTCTTCAGCCGGTCAGGCGCTCACCATAACAACCTCGATCACCACCCGACCTACGCCTTGGTGGGCCGGTGTCTTCGTAGCTGGAGCGTTACTGGGTGCCTTGGACCATCACCACCGACAGCGTGCGGCCATCGGAGCCCCTCTGATCCTCTGCCATTTCCGATGGCCTGAGAGTAAAATGATCGTAGAGCCCGATAGAAGGTGTGCGGGCTGAGGTATAAGGAGGTCGCCCTTTGATGACCTGTTTGATCTCCAGCGCCGCCGTGTGAGTCGCTCCAGGCAGGCGTCCGGTGGTAGCTCACCGGGATGGTCTTCAGCGGTGACAGGTGCGATTGTCTGGGACACGGAGTCTCGGTCCGCACAGGGTCGGAGCGCCTAAGGCTTCGCTGAGTGTCCGTTTGTCGGTTCGGCGCTCGCTCGGAGTCGCTGGTTACAGTCGAATGATGGCTCGCCCGTCTTGCCTTGAATGGTGGGGCGGGCGAACTCGCGTCAGATGAGGATCAGAGGTTCACCACGGGACATGTGACAGTCCGGGTGATGCCTTCGATGAGCTGGATGTGGCTCACCACCATGCGACCCAGTTCGTCGATCGAAGCAGCCTCGGCGCGCACGATCACGTCGTAGGGACCGCTGATGTCCTCAGCCGAGATCACCCCGTCAATGCCGCGAGCTTGCTGCGCGACTTGTGCTGACTTGCCTGCGTAAGTCTGAATCAGCACGTACGCTGTCACCGCCATCGTCATCCTCTTCTGTCGACTGGCCCGCTTGCCACCCTCGCGACGCGTTGTCATGCTAGTTGCGCCGGGTTGTCCTAAACACATTAGGTGTAAGGTGAAGGCTGTCCCTATTGGGAGTGACGCCTAGTTTGGGCAGGACGACCATCTTGGGTTGTCGCCCCGTACAGGCTCGACGGCCTCTTCTGAGTACCTATTGAAGGAGTGCCATGCCTGTTGTTCCCATTGATCGGCCTCCCGTCACCGATGGGACAGAGCCACCTGATCTGGACCCGGATGAGAACGAAAGCACTGGTCCAGTAACGAAGTGTGGGCAGTGTGGGGTGAGCTATCTGCATTCGTCCATTGGTTTGGGCGACCCACCCAAGTGGTGGGTGTGCCCATCGTGCCGGAGCCGGTTGCTGGGCGATGTCTCCAGTACGAACTCTGCACGGGCGTGGGACGCGTGGCGGCAACCGTCATGAGCCACATCCAGGTCGAAGCGGGAACAACCGTGAAGTCAGAGCAACTCGCGCGAGCAGGCTTTCGCCCTTTGACCTGCGAAGTATCTGGTGGGCGCAACAAGACTCGAACCTGCGACCTCAGCCGTGTGAAGGCTGCGCTCTAACCAACTGAGCTATGCGCCCTGCCGGCCGATGTTACTCGGCCTCGTAAGTGCCCTCGTAGGGGATCAGGAAACCACAGGAGCGACTTCGTCGAAGCCGATCGCGTTCTCCAGAGCGGCCGCAGAACGGATCACGACGAGATCCGCGTGCTGGGGGCCCACCAACTGCATGCCGACCGGCAGACCCCCCTCGCTCAGTCCGATGCACACCGATGCTGCAGGGGAACGCGTCATGTTGAAGGGATAGGTGTACCGCACCCAATTGGCGTCTTTCTCGCCGTTGATGAGTCCGGATCCCCCGAGCGAAAGCGGCGGCGGCAGCCCCGCACAGGTCGGGGTCACGAGCAATCGCACCTCTCGGAAGAGTTCGACCAGTTTCAGGTTGAGGCGGTGGCACGAATCCAGAGCTTCCACGTAGTCAGAGGGTGACAGGTCGCCCGCCGCCCAGTCGACCTGAGCAGCGAGAAGTGGGTCGACCTTCTCCCAGATTTCGGAGCCGCGATGTCGGCCGAGGGTGCGAAGGTGGTACGCGAGCACGAGAGTCAACCAGTCGCTCACTGGATCCGTCTCGAAGACGGACTCCACCTCGACGACCTCGGTCCCGAGCGCCTCGAACACCTCCAGTGCGCGCTCACAGAGCGCGAGCACTTCTTTGTCTATCGGTGCGTATCCGAGCGTCGGAGACCAGGCGATCTTCTTCGGCGGCTTGGCATCGTCCAGAGCGGCGAGCCACGACGCCTCGGGAAGGGGCAACGAGTACAAGTCCGTGGGATCTGGGCTGACGGTCAGATCGAGGGCGGTAACCACGTCCTTCATACGTCGAGCCATTGGGGCTTTCGTCGACAGCATCGGCCAGGACGGGGGCTCCGTGCCGCCGTTCGCCACCCGCCCGTACGAGGGCTTCACGCCCGAGAGCGCGCAGCAAGAAGCGGGAATGCGGACGGAGCCACCTCCGTCGGAGCCCGTGGCCAACGGGACCATTCCCGCAGCGATCGCAACCGCGCTCCCACCGGACGATCCGCCGGGAGTGTGCTCGGTGTTCCACGGATTGAGCGTCGCTCCGAAAGTCCCGTTGACCGTGTCCGCCTTCCAGCCGAGCTCGGGCGTGTTGGTCTTGCCTACGACGATGCAGCCGGCCGCCTTGAGGCGAGCCACCAGGCTCGAGTCGGTCACCGCCGCCGGCTCGCCGGCGAATATCGCGCTGCCGTGAGAGGTCACGAAGCCGGCCGCGTCCTCGAGGTCCTTCACACCGACGGGCACTCCTGCCAGCGGTCCCGGGTCTCGTCCTGCGGCGATGGTCTCGTCGATTCGGCTCGCAGCATGCAGAGCTGCTTCGGCGTCCACGGCAACGAACGCGTTCAGCGTCGGGTTGAGCGCCTCGATGCGCTCGAGCGAGTGCGCGATCACCTCGCGCGCAGCGATCCTGCCGGAACGGACGTCGTTTCCAAGCTCGGTGAGGGAGATCCTGCGAAAGTCCACCGCTCCGGCGTATCACGTCCGAGGTGCCTTCCGCTCGCCGGACACCCGAGCGGAAACGCAACTGTGGGCGCCACAGCGGTGGGAGTCGGGCCGTGCGTCCGCCTATCGAGGCACCGCGGCAGCCCAAGTAGCCTGGAACGATGAGCGGAGACGAGACGGGTGCCGGGAGCGAGCCCGTTGCGAAGCTGACCATCGGCCAGCGAATTCTCACCGCACTACCCAACCTCGACCGTCAAAAGCCCTCCACGCGACAGCTAAGCGGCCGTGGTGGCAGCACCCGAGCCAATGTCGCCTCGTCGCGCCAAGCGAGAGATGCCTCGACAGGTGAGGCCGACGAGCTCGACGAGACCCTCCCTCCCAACGGCGACGACGACGGCGGAGGCGGCGACGGCGACGTAGAAGACGCAAAGTCGCGGCCCGCCACAGGAACGAGCCGCCAGCGCGATCGCACCGGAAGGGAGCCGGCTTCTGGCCGGGGAGCCGGAGGCTCTACCGACCTCTATCCGGGGATGAGCAACGACGAGCTCAGGTACGGGATAAAGAGGATCGACGACCGGGAACGCCGCTACGCGTTCATCGCCGGCATCGTCGGCGCGCCCCTCGGGATCGCCCTCACCATCGCGGCGATCCACTACAACCCGCCGCTCCACCACAAGGGACATGTCGCGGACAGCGTCACCTGGGCATACGGTGCAGCGCGCGTCGTCCTGAGCGCCCTAGTCGTTGGAACGGCAATGACCAAGAGGCGCTCGCTGGTGGCCTTCTCTCTGCTGTTCTTGGGCACCGCAGAGGGCTTTCCCTCGGCCCTTCTCTTCTGGGGCCTGGGCGGCTGGATGATCTGGCGTGTCTTCCGATATCAGAAGGCCTTGACCGCGCGCGGTGCCGGGCCTCAGCGCACGCGCGCGACCCAGGGCCCGAGAGCAGCCGCCGGCGCGGGCAGCTCCGACGCTCGGGAACGAGCTCGCGCGAGGTCGGCCGCAGCACGAGACCGCAGGCGAGGCCGGAGGCAACCCGAGCCCACCGGCCCATCTCCGTCCAAGCGATACACCCCCCCGAAGCCGACTCGGCCGCGACCTCCGGCGCCGTCCTGACTAAACGCCTGGCCGCCCGGCCGCGCCTTCCAGCTCTGTTCTGACACGAAAGCGAGGCTCCGCTCTCAAGCGGCTGTGTCCGCCCCGGACTCACCTTCTACGAGCAGCGCCGAACGAAGCAGCCGGAGGATCTCTTGCCGACGCCGTACCAGAGAGCGCGGCGTCGGCTCCTCCCCCAACGCGCGGAGCACCTCGACCTCGGTGACCATGCCCACGACCGTGGAGTAGATCGCCAGCAGCAGCAAGCGAGGTTCGTGACGTCGCATGTGCCCGGCGTCCATCTCCGACTCCAGAAACGCAGACGCCCTGTCCACGAGCGGCTCCAGCGAGAGCATCAATCGCGTCGCGGCGGGAGGACCGAGTCGTCCTGCTTCACGCAGAAGCCCGAGTAGCTCCGGCCGCCGAGCGGCAAGGCGAAAGACCGACCGGACCACGGCTTCGACGCGAGACCATCCCGTACCGGCGCGGGCAAGCGAGTCCTCGAGAGTCTCGGCGAGCTCGGTCGCCGAACGGTCGATCAGAGCCTCGAGAAGCGCTTCTTTCGAAGGGAACCAGTAGAGGATCGACTGCTTCCTGAGCCCCAGCCCGTCGGCGAGGGCGTCCAGCGAGGTGGCCTCATAGCCCCGCGACGCGAAGGTGACGAGGGCCGCGTCGAGGATCCGGTCCGCCGTCTCCCCTTTCGGACCCTTTGGACGCCTCGGAGGGTTGCCCGACGGACTGCTCGAAGGACCGCTCGACCCGCTCACCTACCATATGGTAGACAAAAGATCGTGCCTACTGGGGACACCGATACCCATCCCGGGCCAAAAGAGGCCGGCTGGCAGATCGTCCCGGGGACCGCATCCGCAGAGCTGACCACATCCGGGGAGCTGCCGGCCCTCGCCTCGCTGCTGTCGGGAAGGCGGATCCTCGTGACCGGGGCGACCGGCTTCCTCGGGACCGCGCTGGTAGAGCGCTTGCTCAGAAGCGTTCCCGACTGCTCGATCGTCGTACTCGTGCGCCCGGGGCGCAGGAGCACGGCCAAGACACGCGCTCAACGCGAGATCCTGCGCAACGACTGCTTCGACCGCCTGCGCGCCGAGCTGGGTGAGGCATTCGAGGAGACCTGCGAGCGCCGATTCGTCGCGATCTCGGGTGACATAGGCAGAGAAGGCCTCGGGCTGGACGATGACGGTCGGCGAGCTCTGGCCTCCTGTGACGTCGTGGTCCACTGCGCCGCCACCGTCGCGTTCGACGCCCCCCTCGACACGGCCGTGGAGGTCAATCTCCTCGGACCTTCACGCGTAGCCGCAGCGATCGAACAGGTTTCCGCCACCCGCCGGGCCGAGCTCCCCGACCGGGCGCCGACCCATCTCGTCACCGTGTCCACCGCTTACGTGGCAGGCACCCATCAGGGCAACGCGACAGAAACGCTCTCGACGGAGGCGGCCGCATCTGGTGCGAGAGCGCGAACCCACACCACGGTGACCACCGAGGTGGACATCGACTCGGAGGTGCGATTCGCACGCCGTCTTCGGGCGGATCTCGAGGCCGAGTCGCGCAGGCCCGCCTCCCTCGAACGATTCACCAAGGCAGCTAGGACCGAGCTCGGCGCAGCCGGCACGCACCTGCTCGCCGAGCGTGGCGAGAAGCTGCGCGACGAGTGGGTGCGTAAGCAACTCGTCGATGCCGGCAGATCGCGTGCGCAGTCGCTCGGCTGGCCCGACGCTTACGCATTCACCAAGGCTCTCGGCGAGCGCCTGCTCGTGACGACACATCCCGGCGTCCCCACCACCGTCGTAAGGCCCTCGATCATCGAGTCGGCGATCGCAGAGCCGCGCCCCGGCTGGATCCGGGGCTTTCGCATGGCAGAGCCGATCATCATCTCCTACGCCCGCGGGCTTCTCAGGGAGTTCCCCGGGATTCCCGAAGGTGTGATCGACGTGATCCCGGTCGACCTGGTGGTGGCCGCCATCGTCGCAGTCGCCGCCGCAGGGCCGGATCCGGGTGCCACGAGCGTGTACCACGTGGCATCAAGCGTGGAGAACCCTCTTCCCTACGGGCAGCTCGTGGACCTCGTGCAGCACTGGTTCAAGGCACACCCCCTCTACGACTCCGACGGCCAACCGATCGTCGTCCCGGACTGGTCCTTCCCCGGTCACGGCCGCGTCCAACGTCAGCTCCAGCGCGCCACGAAGGTGCTGTCGCTGCTCGAACGGCTCCTCGGCTCGCTGCCGGTACGAGGAGAGCGCGCTGATCTCGCAGCCCGCGTCGAGGAGCGACGCACCCAGGCCGAGCGCGCGCTCAGCTATGTCGAGCTCTACGGCGCGTACACGGAGACCGAAGCGCGCTTCCGGATCGACAACCTCCTCTCGCTGTGGGAGCGTCTCTCGAGCGGGGATCACGAGCTGTTCTGCTTCCATCCCGGGGAGATCGAGTGGGACCGCTACGTGACCGAGATCCATCTACCGTCGATCGTCGAGCACGCACGAGTCCGGTCCACGCCGGGCCGCTCGACCTCGCCTAGCCGCTCGGAACGCGCGAAGAAAGCGATCCTCTCCCCCGAACGCCACCTCGCAGCGTTCGACCTCGAGAACACCCTCGTCGCCTCGAATGTCGTCGAGTCCTATTCGTGGCTGGCGGGCCGCCACCTCCCGGCCGGCGATCGGGCCGCGCTCACCGCGCGCATCCTGCGCGAAGCCCCGCGCCTGCTGGCACTGGACCGGCGAGACCGGGGAGATTTCCTTCGCAGCTTCTACCGGCGCTACGAGGGGGCACCTTCACAGCTCCTTCGCGAAGACTCCGTCGAGCTCTTCCACCACCTGCTTCTGACAAAGTCCTTCCCTGCGGGCATCGCCCGCGTACGCGCACACCGCGCCCTCGGGCACAGGACAGTGCTGATAACCGGAGCGCTCGACTTCGTCGTCGACCCGCTTCGCCCCCTCTTCGACGAAGTCGTGTGCGCGGCTCTCGGCGTCGACGATGACGGAAATCTGACCGGGAGGCTAGACCGGCTCCCTCCGACCGGGGAGGCACGCGCTCTCGTGCTCGCCGAGTACGCCGACCGAGAAGGTCTCGACCTCGCGGAGTCTGTCGCCTATGCAGATTCGGCGTCGGACCTCCCGTTGCTCGAATGCGTCGGCTTCCCGGTGGCCGTGAACCCCGAGGCCCGCCTCGCCACGATAGCGCGAAGACGCGGCTGGCACACAGAGCAATGGGACAAGGCCGGCGGTGCAGCGAGACCTTTGCTGCCCCTCGGTCCGGTCGACCGTGGAGTCTCTCGCTGGTGGGCGCGGATCGACCGAGCCCTGGACGAGGTGAGCCGAGGCACGGCGAGCCGGGAGTCGTCGAACGCTTCGCACCGACCGCACCTCTCGCTCGGCGCGAGCTCGCGCGACACAAGGAGCGCGCAGCGGCGATGAAGGCACTTCTCTTCGAGCGCAACCTCCCGCGCTTCGCGGCGTCGCGCGTGGCTTCCAGCCTCGTCGGATCGGGAAAGGCAGCAGGCATAGGACCCCTGCGCCTCACGGATCTGGATCCACCGCAGCTCCCCGGCCCCGGGTGGCACCTGGTGAGGCCGATCCTGGCAGGCATCTGCGGATCGGACCTTTCCACCGTCGACGGGAGGAGCTCTCGGTACTTCGAGGACCTCGTGAGCTTCCCGTTCGTTCCCGGCCACGAGATCGTGGGCGTCGTCGAGGAGTCCTACGACAGCAACGGCTCGGGCTCACATCCCCCGGGAACCCGCGTGGTGGTCGAGTCGGTGATCGGCTGCGTGCCGCGGGGAATCGATCCTCCGTGCCCGGCTTGCGCCGAAGGTCGCGTCGGCGGCTGCGAGCGCGTGATGTTCGGACACCTCGCTCCGGGGCTCCAGATCGGTTACTGCTCCGACACGGGTGGCGGGTGGTCGGCGGCGGGGCTCCTCGCCCACGAGGAGCAGCTTCACGCCGTGGCCGGCGAAATGAGCGACGAGGACGCGGTGATGGTCGAGCCGACGGCATGCGCCGTCCACGCTGCGCTTCACGCCGAGGTCGAAGCGGGCCACACGGTCGCAGTCCTCGGCGCAGGCACTCTCGGGCTCACCACCGTCGCCGCACTGCGTTCGCTCACGGAGCCCGGCGCAATCCTCGTCGGTGCGAAGCACCCTCACCAGCGCCGCCTGGCCGAGGAGCTCGGTGCGGACCTCGTGGTCCCTCCCGAGCAACTTGCAAAGGCGGTCCGCCGCCAGTCGAGGTCGCTCACCTTCTCGGAGCATTCGCGCCAACTGACCGGCGGCGCGGACATCGTGATCGACTGCGTGGGCAGCGCACAGTCCCTGACCGACTCCCTCTCCATGGTCCGCCCGCGCGGGCGGGTCGTGCTCGTCGGAATGCCGGGAAGCTCGCGCGTGGACCTCGCCTCGCTGTGGCACCGCGAGGTCTCGGTGACCGGCGCCTATGCATACGGGACCGAGGAGATCGGTGGGCGTACTCGGCGCACGTTCGAGATCGCGATGGAGGTAGTCGCGAGCCGGGGTCTGGGACGGCTGGTGTCTGCGCGCTATCCGCTCGAACGCTTCGAGGAAGCGCTTGCCCACGCCGGTTCCGCCGGACGGCGCGAAGCAGTGAAGATCGTCTTCGACCTGAGAAGAGGTGCACGATGAGCCCCCGCCCCGGGTTCGTACTGGAGGTGGACGGCTCGACGCCGCCCACGATGTTCTGGCACGGAGAAGGGTTCCGCCTCGAGCGGCTCCCAGTAGGCAGCCGAGTCCTCTACGCGCCCGAGCCAATGTCTCCCCTCGACGACCCGGTGGCCGCCATACGCGACGCGCTCGAGAACCCCCTCGGCGACTCCGAACCGCTTCGCGCGCTGCTTCGTCCGGGAATGCGCCTGACGATCGCATTCGACGATGTCTCTCTTCCCCTTCCACCGATGCGTCGCCCCGACAACCGTCAGCTCGTCATAGAGCAGGTGCTCGACATGGCAGCCGAAGCCGGCGTGGACGACGTGGTGCTCGTCGCGGCCTTGTCGCTGCACCGGAGGATGACGGAATCCGAGCTCCGGCATGCACTCGGTGACCGCGTCTACGACGCGTTTGCACCACAACGGCTCCTGACTCAGCACGACGCAGAGGACCCTTCCAACCTCGTGCACCTCGGAGTCACCGACCAGGGGGAGGACGTCGAGATCAACCGGCGTGCCGCCGAATCGGATCTCCTCGTGTACGTCAACATCAACCTCGTGGCGATGGACGGAGGTCACAAGTCGGTCGCCACGGGACTCGCGAGCTACCGAAGCTTGCGCCACCACCACAACGCCCGCACCATGGCCCGAAGCCGCTCGTTCATGGACCAGGAACGCTCGGAACTTCACTCCTCGAACTGGAGGATGGGCAAGCTGATCAGGGACAGCGGCGTGAAGATCTTCCAGATCGAGACGACGCTCAACACCGACACCTTCCCCGAGCAGTTCCGGTTCCTCCAGCGACGCGAATGGGAGTGGACTGCCGCCGACAGGACAGCGTTCCTCGCCGCGTCGGCCGGGCTCGATCGCATACCCAACCGTGTGGCGAGGTCCATCCTGCACTCGGTCAAGTCCCCGCACCGCATGACCTCCGTGCAGGCGGGTGAGGTCGAGGTGGTGCATCGGCAGACCACCGAGCACGTCTATGCGCAGCAGCTCGTAGAGATCGAGGGCCAGGCCGATGTGCTCACGATGGGGCTCCCCTACATCTGCCCCTACAACGTCAACTCGATCATGAACCCGATCCTCGTGGCATGCCTGGGACTGGGGTACTTCTTCAACCTCTACCGTGGAAAGCCTCTCGTGCGCGAGGGCGGCGTGTTGATCATGAGACATCCGACGCCATGGGCCTTCCACCCCGGCCACCATCCGAGCTACATCGACTTCTTCGAGCAGGTGCTCTCCGAGACGACCGACCCCACCGAGATCGGCAAGTACGAGGAGTCCTTCGCCACCGACCCGTGGTACGTCCACCTCTACCGGACGGGTAACGCCTACCACGGTGTGCACCCGTTCTACATGTGGTACTGGTGCGCGCACGCTCTCGAGCACCTCGGGGCCGTCATCGTGGTCGGCGGTGAGCGCGCGGCGGTGCGACGCCTGGGCTTCAAGCCGGCGTCGACGATGGCAGATGCTCTCGAGATGGCTTCTGACGTGGTGGGTGCGGGTCCATCGCTCACGCATCTGCACTCCCCCCCGCTTCTCATGGCCCAGGTGACTTGATGCAGCGATCCGTGACATGGGTCCGGTGATGGCACTCGAGTCGGTGATCAGACGGATCGGCGCTTCACGCGAGCGCAAGTTCCCGTGGTCGGCGCCGTCATGGCCGGAGTCGCTGTCGCGTCCTGCTCCCGACCGGCGTCTCGGTGCCGACTACGCGACCGATTGGGCGCGGCGGTACCCGAGCAGGCTGGTGCGGGCGCTGCTGATCGACAACGTGACGCGCCCGCTGGCCCACCTGGTCGCCTCTCCCGGGGTCCGTGGTGACGAGGTGCTCGAGCTCGTCCGGCCTCCTGTGATCTTCGTCGCCAACCACTCGAGCCACGTCGACACTCCCCTGCTCCTGGCGGTCCTGCCGACGCGCTTTCGCCATAACACGGTGGTGGCCGCCGCAGCGGACCATTTCTTCGACCGTCGTTGGAAGGCTCACCTCTGGGCGCTCGCACTCGCTGCGATCCCGATCGAGCGCCAGCGTGTGAACCGCCGTTCGGCCGACCTCGCTGCAGAGCTCATCGAAGACGGCTGGAACCTGCTGATCTACCCCGAGGGCAGCCGATCTCCCGACGGGTGGTTCGGCGAATTCCGCGCAGGAGCTGCCTACCTGGCGAAGCGCACGGGATGCCCGGTCGTGCCGGTGCATGTCGATGGCACGTTCCGGATACTTCCTCGTGACGGCGACCGCCTGCGCAGGAGCCCCACCCGGGTCACCTTCGGCACACCGCTTCACCCGAGTTCCGACGAGGACGCGAGACACCTGGGGGCGCGGATCGAGCAGGCGCTCGCGCTGCTGGCAGACGAGTGCGGATCCGATTTCTGGAGCGCACGCAGACGAGCCGCGTCGGGATCGACACCCTCGCCCCGGGGCCCCGACGCATCCGCATGGCGCAGGGCCTGGGCACTCGGGCCGCCGCGTGAAAAGAACGAGGACGAGCAAACGGGACGCTGGGCCATGGAGTGGGTGCGCAAGGGATCGAACGGATAGGCGGGTGCTAACCTGCGAGCGCTTCGGCCGCCGGCCGAGGTGGTGCAGGTCCAGCGAAGAACGGTGAGATTCCGGCGCTGTCCCGCAACGGTGATACCTCGAAGAGGTTAAGCCCGGACGCCTGTCCTGCTCCGACGAGACCTGTCCTCGAAAGAAGGGCGGTTCGTTGAACGCCTTCATCAGCGGTGCAACTGCTTCGACGGAGCCCTCGTCGGGACCTGACGAGGGTGATCGCAGCCGAGAACGTCCTTTCATAGCGCTGACCCCGCTCGGCTCGGAGCCGAGCCGGTCGATACGCAGGCCACTGGCGATCGCCGTCGCCGCATTGATCGGGGCGATGCTCGTCGGCGTGTCCGTGGGACCGGCGGGGCTCTCGATGTCCACCGTTCTGAGCTCGCTGGTGTCCCACCTCCCCCTGCTGCACGTCCACACCCATGTCACGCACGTGGAGAACGACATCGTGTGGCAGATCCGGATGCCCAGGGTCGTGCTCGGGGGTCTCGTCGGGGCGATGCTCGCCGGCGGTGGCGCTGCGTACCAGGGGGTCTTCAGAAACCCGCTGGCAGATCCGTACCTGCTCGGTGTGGCAGCAGGCGCGGGCCTCGGCGCAACCGTGGTCCTCGTCGGGGGAGTGGATGTCTCGCAGCTTCTGCCCGCAGCGGCCTTCGTCGGAGCCGTGGCGGCGGTGGCCCTCACCTACCTGCTCGGGGCGTCCGTGGGACGCCGCGGCGCGTCGGTGTCGATCGTGCTGGCAGGCGTCGCCGTCGCCGCACTGTTCACCGCCATCCAGACGTACCTCCAGCAGCACCACACCCAAGAGCTCCAGAACGTCTACGACTGGATCCTCGGAAGCTTCAACACGGCGAGCTGGCACGACGTGGTGCTGATACTCCCCTACGCCGCAGTGAGCGCGAGCGTCCTCGTGGCACATCGCCGGCTGCTCGACGTGCTTCGCGTGGGCGAGGAGGAAGCCGACACGATCGGCGTGAGCTCTGCACGCGTGCGGCTCACCGTCGTGGCAGCCGCGACACTCGGTACGGCGGCTGCGGTGTCGGTGAGCGGCCTAATCGGCTTCGTAGGGATCATCGTCCCCCATACCGTGAGGCTCGCCACTAACGCGAGCTACCGGGTGGTGATGCCTGTCTCGATGATCGGAGGAGCGGCGTTCCTCATTCTCGCCGACGTGGCCGCTCGCACGGTTCAGGTGCCCGCGGAGGTGCCCATCGGCGTGGTCACGGCGTTTGTCGGAGCTCCCTTCTTCTTGTTCGTACTTCGTTCTCGCCGGGCGCAACAAGGGTTTCTGCAGTGATCGCGCTGGAAGGTGTGACGGTCAGATACGGCCCTGTCGTTGCGATCCGCGAGGTGAGCGAACGCGTCGAGACAGGAGAGTGGCTCGGGCTCATAGGACCTAACGGTGCCGGGAAGACGACGCTGCTGCGATCCGTCGCCCGTCTCGTCGATCACGATGGGAAGGTGACGATCGGAGACCAGGACTGCGCCTCGATGCCGCGGCGGCGCCTCGCTCAGCTCGTCGCCTACGTGCCCCAGCGCCCCACGTTCCCGCCCGACATGACCGTGTCCGATTACGTCCTGCTCGGGCGGACCGCACACATCGGGTACTTCAGCTTCGAGGGGTTGCGCGACCGTCACGTCTGCGCGGCGCTGATGGACCGCCTCGACCTCACCACCTTCGCTCGTCGCCGGCTCGTGACGCTCTCGGGCGGCGAACTGCAGAGGCTGGTGCTCGCGCGGGCGCTCGCCCAGGAAGCGCCCGTGCTTCTCCTGGACGAACCCACGAGCGAGCTCGACCTCGGGCGGCGCGTGGAGGCGCTCGAGATCGTCGACTCCCTGCGCAAGGAGCGGGGGCTCACAGTGATCAGTGCTCTGCACGACCTCACCCTGGCAGGGCAGTTCGCTGATCGGTTGGCCCTTGTGGCCTCGGGACGGATCGAGGTCTCCGGTTGCCCCGAAGTGGTCCTCGAGGAGACGTCTCTCGAGCACCACTTCGGCACAGGCGTGAGGATCCTTCGAACCGCTGACGACGAGCTCGTGGTGGTGCCTCAACGCACCAAGACCCGTGCCGACGTTCGGACCCGCGCATGACCGAGGAGACCCCTTTGCCAGACGCTCACGACACCGACTCGAAGTACCCCGATCCGCCGGAGGAGACCTCTCCCCCGCGTCGCGCCGATTCCATCGTCGTGCTGAACACAGGCCACGGCAAGGGCAAGTCTTCCGCCGCGTTCGGAGTCATGGGGCGGGCTTGGGCGCGCGGATGGCGCGTGGGGGTCGTCCAGTTCGTGAAGGGCGGCAAGTGGAAGGTCGGAGAGAGGAAATTGGCGGACCATCTAGGCGTCGAGTGGCAGACACTCGGAGACGGGTTCACCTGGGAGTCGACCGACCTCGACGAGACCGAAGCAAAGGGTCGCCATGCATGGCAAGTGGCGCGCGCAAAGCTCGCCTCGGGCGACTACGACATGCTCATCCTCGACGAGATCACCTACGCCGTTAGCTTCGGATGGGTTCCGATCGAAGAAGTCGTCGCGGGCATCAAAGAACGAGCACCGCACACCAACGTCGTGATCACAGGAAGAGACGCCGCACCCGAGCTGATCGACATCGCCGACACTGCGACCGAGATGCGCAAGATCAAGCATGCCTACGACCGAGGCGTGCGCGCTGTGAAGGGGATCGAGTACTGATGTTCCGGACCGCCCCCTTCGCTCGGCGAAGCGACTCGACGTGATAACGCTCGTCCTCGGTGGAGCCCGGTCGGGCAAGTCGGCCGTGGCCGAGCAAATGGCCGCGCTGGCTGCAGCGCGCACCGGTTCTTTGGTCACGTACGTCGCGACGATGCGAGTGGGTGACGATGCCGATCTCGCCTCACGCGTCGAAGAGCACCGAGCGCGCCGCCCGGCCGGCTGGAGAACCGAGGAGGCGGGTGCCGACCTCCCGGCTCTGATGCGCAAATTGGAGGGAACGGTGGTCCTCGACGGGCTCGGCGCCTGGGTCGCAGCCCGAGCAGGAGGGACTGTCGATCATGAGGAGCTCTGCGCGGCACTCGAGGAAAGAGACGGGGACACCTTCGTGGTATCCGAGGAGGTGGGCCTAGGCGTGCATCCTTCGAGCGATGCCGGTCGGCGCTTTCGCGACGTGCTCGGCGTGCTCAACCAGTCTGTGGCAGCTGTCGCAGACGAAGTGCTCTTCGCGATCGCCGGGCGCGTCCTTCGTCTCGAAGAACCAATGTGCGCAAGAGAGCCGGAGCGGGGTACGCAAGCGTGAGGAAGGCGCTTTCGTTCCTAACACCCTTCGGCGGGGCCGTCACCCCCTCCCCCGATGCCCTCGGCTGGTTCGCTCCGGTCGGCGCCCTGATAGGTCTCGCTGTTGGTGGAGCCTGGTGGGTCGCAGGCAAGGCATGGCCCGCAGCGGCTGCCGGCGCAGTGGCGCTGTGCGCGGACGTCGCTCTCACGGGGTACCTCCACCTCGACGGTCTCGCGGACGCAGCGGACGGGCTCCTGCCTCCGCTCGAGCCAGAGCGTCGCCTCGCCGCAATGGCCGACCCCGCCGTCGGAGCGTTCGGGATCGTGACGGTCGCCGTGGTCCTTCTGCTTCGCTTCGGCGCGTTCACCTCGATGCGGCCGGCTCCCCTGGTAATCGGCGCGCTGTGGTGCGGCTCGCGCACCGCTATGGCGCTGATCGCGAGGACCCTCCCATATGCCCGCCCGGGCGGGCTCGCCTCGGCGTTCGTGGACCCGCCGTCAGGGGAAGCAGAGTTGCACGAGGGAGACCTTGACCCTGTGCCAGTAGGTCACCGCGTCACGCTCGCCTGGATCGCCGTCGGTACCGGCCTTGCCGTGGCCCTCGCACTCGTGGGGCGCGGCACGCACGGCCTCGCCGCTCTCGCGGTAGAAGCACTGGCGATCGGAGCCGTCGCGATCCTCGCACTGCGCAAGATCGGGGGTTTCACCGGCGACGTCCTCGGCGCGGCCGGCGTCGTGGGTGAGACGGCGGGCCTCTTGATCATGGCGGTCAAGTGGTGAGACGTGGCCGACGTCCGGTGACACGGTCCCGGCTCGCTCGAAACGCATCTGGGAGCGCCCTCGGCTTGCTCGCCGACCGGGTCCTCGGGGAGCCTCCCGAGCGATTTCACCCGCTCCCGCAATTCGGCAACCTGGCCGACCGGTTGGAGGAGCGCGTGTACGACGACCGCCGCGCAGCCGGAGTCGCCTATTGCGCTATCGGAGCGGCAGCCGGGGTCACATCGGGCTTCGTCGTGCGCTCGGTGCCGGCCGCGACCTGGCTGGCGGTCGGTGCGAGAGAGTTATGGGACGTCGCAACGAGGATCGGAGCCGCGGTTGAGCTCGGCCGCCTCGACGAGGCGAGGGATCTGCTCCCGTCACTCGTGGGCAGGGATGCAAAGGGGCTCGACGAGAAGGAGATCTCGCGAGCGGTGGTCGAGTCGGTGGCCGAGAACACCGTCGATGCCCTGGTGGCACCTGCTGTGTGGGCCGTCGTGGCCGGGGCGCCAGGTGCGCTCGGATATCGGGCGATCAACACGCTCGACGCGATGGTCGGCCACCGTTCGGAGCGCTACGCCCGTTTCGGATCGGCGAGCGCGCGCGCAGACGATGCAGCAGGGTGGCTGCCCGCAAGGCTCACCGCTTTGCTCGTCTCCATGGTGAGACCTCGAGCGGGGACCGCGGTCCTCCGCTCTGTCCTCACCCAGGCTCCGGCGCATCCCTCACCGAACGCCGGAGTGGCAGAAGCTTCGTTTGCCTCCGCGCTCGGGCTCCGGCTCGGCGGGGAGAACCACTACGGAGACCGGGTCGAGATCCGCCCGCCTCTCGGGACCGGCAGAGCCCCGGAGCCTTTCGACATCGCCAGGTCCGTCGCGCTGTCGCGAGACGTCGACGACGCGCTCGTGTTACTGCTCGCGTTGCTCTCGACCGCAGCACGGCGACGTGCGAAACGTGGGCATGAATCGAGGCCGGCATGACCGGGCACATCCCCCCACCCGGAGAACACGGCGGGGACGGCCCAGCCGTCGCCGCCGCGCTCGGTGTGTCCCCGGGAGAAGTCCTCGACCTCTCGCAGTCGATCAACCCGGTGGCGCCGGACCCTGCGTTGGTGCTTGCCGCGCACCTCGACGCGATGGGCCGCTACCCGGACGCCACGCGGGCCACATCTGCGCTCGCAGAGGCCATGGGTGTGGAGAACGATCGCCTCTTGCTCACGAACGGCGGCGCGGAGGCGATCGCGCTCGTCGCCACCGAGCTCGGGGGGTGGACGACCGAGCCGGAGTTCTCGCTGATACCGAGAGGGTATCGAAGCGGTCATCAACAGCGATTCCGTGACGACGAGCCCCCCCGACACGGCCCGCGTTGGCGGTCCAACCCGCACAGCCCGAGTGGGATGCTCGCGCAGCCCGACGAGACGGCCGGAGTATGGGACGAGTCCTTCTTCCCTCTCGCCACCGGGCATTGGACGCGAGGTGATCCTGAAGCCGTCGTCGTGGGATCGCTCACCAAGCTGCTCGCGTGTCCCGGACTGCGAGCAGGCTACGTTCTCGCCGATCCCGCTCTCGTCGACCGGTTGCGCCGCCGGCAGCCGAACTGGTCGGTCAACTCCTTGGTCACGAGCGCCCTCGGCGACCTGTTGGCGCCCGTCGACCTGCCTAAGTGGTCCGCGGCAATCTCCGATCTGCGCGATCGACTCGTGACTGTCCTGCACGAGCACGGGCTCCGGACGAGGCCGTCAGAGGCCAACTGGGTCCTCGTCGACGAGCCCGGACTTCGCGATCGTCTCGCTCCGGCCGGGGTCGTCGTAAGAGACTGCGCCAGTTTTGCAATGCACGGGGTCGCTCGCATTGCGGTTCCGTCTGCAGAGGGCATCGTCCGCCTGCAGTCTGCTCTGAGGACTACGGAGAGGTGAAGCGATGAGCTTTCGAGACGCGGCATCCGCGGTTCGGCCGGTCGACTCGGCCTCCGCTCATCTGGCAGTCGAGCACCAAGACAGGCTGACCAAGCCGCATGGCTCTCTGGGACGCATCGAGGAGACGGGGGTGAGGCTGTGCGCCATCGCACGCGCATGTCCGCCCCCGGTTCCCGAGCCGGTGACCGTGGCTGTGTTCGCAGGTGACCATGGCGTGGTTTCCGAAGGGGTGACGCCATGGCCCCAGGAGGTGACCGCCCAGATGGTCGCCAACTTCTGTGCCGGAGGTGCCGCCATAAACGTCCTGGCGCGCCACGTGGGCGCTCGCGTGGTGGTCGTCGACGTGGGAGTCGCGACCGACATCCCGGCAGATGCCCCCGAGCTCGTACGGCGAACTGTGCGTCGAGGCACCCGGAACCTGGCGAACGAGGCGGCGATGACTCGCGACGAAGCTCTCGCCGCACTCGACGTCGGCACCGACGTAGCCGACGAGGTCGTCGATCAAGGCGCTCGGATGCTCGTGACCGGCGACATGGGCATAGGCAACACGACACCGTCTGCGGCACTGATAGCAGCCTTCACCTCGAGGTCTCCCGCGGAGGTGACAGGGCGCGGAACCGGCGTAAACGACCAGACGCTGGCACGAAAGGTCGGCGTCGTGGAGAGGGCGCTCGAGAGGCTTCAGCCGGGCGCCGATCCCTTGGGCGTCCTGTGCGAGCTCGGAGGGCTCGAGATCGCTGCGCTGGCCGGGTTCATGGTCGGGGGCGCAGCACGCGGCGTGCCGGTCGTGGTGGACGGCGTGATCGCGGCTGCATCAGCGCTCGTGGCGTGCGCCCTCGTGCCCGAAGTCGCCGGGTACCTGATCGCAGGCCACCGCTCGACGGAGCCGGGGTCGACGGCGGCCCTGAAGCATCTGGAGCTGGAGCCGGTTCTCGACCTCCAGCTTCGTCTCGGCGAGGGAAGCGGCGCAGTGCTGGCCGTCCCCGCGATCCAAGCAGCCGCGAAGATCCTGCGCGAAATGGCGACGTTCGACGCGGCCGGCGTCACCGACAAGGGTGACCCGAGGTAAGCGTGCGAGGTCAGAGTCGCTGAGAGACGAGCGGCAGATACCGCCGCCCGTGGAGGGGAACAGCTGCAAAGCGCTCGGCTCGAAGCAAGTCCTCCTCGGCGTCGTCCAGTGGCGGCAACGGCGATCCGTTCACCAAGGCGAGCAGAGCGTCCGCCAGAGAAGGGTTACGCGCCAAGACCGGACCGTGCATGTACGTACCGACGATCCTTCCGCAGACCGCTCCTTCACTCCGGTCTCCCGCGCCGTTCCCGATCCCACCGAGCACGTGCGCGAGCGCGCGTACTCCCGGCCCGAGACGAGTGACCCCGCCGTGGTTCTCGAACCCCGTGAGCCGCTCGAGTCGGACCGCGCCGTGGCCGCCGTCCCAGAACGGAAGCGGGTCGGTCGGATCGGCCACGAGCTCGCCCACGGCGCGCTTGCCCGCCCCCTTGACAGTGGAGACTTCCAGCAACCCCGCGCCCGAACGCGTCTTTCCCTGCGCGTCGGGAAAGAACTCGCCCACGACCTGGAACCCGGCGCACACCGCCAGGACGGCCGCACCTGCGTCCACCGCGCGCCGCAGCGAACCGTCCGCCAGCAGCTGGGCCGACTGGACCTGAGGACCGTCCTCACCCCCGCCTAAGCAGTACAGGTCCGCGCCGGCAGGAAGTGGCTCGTCCGACGGGGCCATCACGAGCGTGGCGTCGAGCCCTCGCCACCTCGCCCGGTTGACGAGGACGAGGCCGTTGCCGCCGTCGCCGTAGGTGCCCAGCAGGTCCGGGTGCACGACGACTACCCGCAGCGCGCTCACCCCGTCCCCCGATCTCCTTCGCGAGGGTGCGCCTCCGCTGTTCGGGGTGCTGGCGGCCGAAGGGATCTCCGAAGCAGTCGGCGGAGCCACGGCACCGTAGGAGCTCGACGGGAACCTGTCGAGAGAGCGCCTCAGCTGCTGAAAGGCCGTGTAGTTCCCGACGTAGTCGACGTGACGCGAGTCGGCAGCCAGCAATGCCGAATGCTGGTCGCGCACCACGACGTGCTCCACTTCGGCGTGTCGAAGCCGAACTGCCAGGTCCAAGCAGCGCTCTCCGCTCGCAAGCACGGACCGGCCCCTCAGCTGCTCGAACGGCACGTCCCAGAGCCACGACGGGTCGTGCCCATCCGCCACGCGGGCGTTGATTCCGATCACCACGGCGTCCGAGCTTCCACGGATCAAGTCGAGCAGCTCGGTCCAGCCGGCCGGGTTCTTCGCCAGAAGAAGACGAACCACCTTCCCGCCGATGTCGAAGACGGCGAACCTTCCCTCGACATCACCGATTGCCCTCATCGCAGCCAGCGCCTGATCGATGTCGGCGCCGAGGATGTTCGCGCATTCGAGGGCGATCGCGGCGTTGGCTCGGTTGCAGCGCCCCGGAAGTGACAGACCGAGCTTCGTGCGACGACCGCCACGGGTCACGATCTCGTCGTCCTCGAGCCAGGCATCGGGCTCGGGTCGGCGGAACCCGCAATTGCACCACCACTCGCCGTCTCCGGCGAAGACGATCCGGCCCTCGCAAGCGGGACAGCCGACCGAATCGGCGTGCCAGAGCTGCCCGGCGGCGACCCACACCACACTCGGTGCGGCGGAAGCAGACCACGTCACCAGCGGATCGTCTGCGTTCGCCACGACCACCACCCGTTCACGTCCCGCCAATGCGGCACGCCAACGCGCGGCGACCATGCGCACCTCGCTCACACGGTCGAGTTGGTCGCGAGACAGATTGAGCAATGCGATCGCTTCGGGGTCCACCGCATCGGCCACCCTCGGGAGATAGCCCTCGTCCACTTCCAGGACCGCCGGGGCGCCTGGTGCAGAAGAGGCAAGTGCGATCGCGAGACCCGAAGGAAGATTCGCCCCCGCGCTCGAGGTAGCGACCGTGCCGGGGCCCCCGAGCGCGGCCGCGAGCAGCCGGGTGGTGGTGGTCTTTCCATTCGTGCCGCTGACCAGCGCCACCTTTCTCCCCCGGGCCAATTCGCTCAGCAGCTCGGGTTCGAGGATGAGCCCGACCCTTCCGCCGATGACGGAACCCCCGCCGAGGCCGAGCCGACGGGAGATCGAGCTCACGTACAGCGCAGCGCGCCGCGCCAGGCGGGCGCGCGCCGGGACGTTCACGTCTTGTTGCTGCCCGGAGGCAAGGTCCGGGATAGCTCCTCTTTCGTCGGCTCGTGCGCGACTCGCGCTTCGTCTGGCAGAAGGCTCGTGATCGCTCCCATGACCGCCTCGGTGTCGGCGACGGCGTCCGAAAGGCCGAGTGACACGGGTTTGCCCACCCGCACCACGATCTTGGGCGACCCGAGGATCGTGGTGACGTTGGGAAGCCGCGAGGAGCGCGGCCAAACTGCCTCTGTCCCCCAGAGGCCCACGGGTACCACCGGAGCGCCGGTCATCGCCGCGAGCCTCGCGGTGCCGGTCTTGCCGTTGAGCACTGGGTCGAAGAACTTGCGCCCCCTCGGTATCGTCCCCTGTGGCAGGACGACGACCACCTCGCCTGCCTCGAGTGCCTTGCGCGCAGCTCGCAGGGGCTCGTCCGAGCCGCTTCCGCGATCGACGCTTATGCCGCCGATCGCTCGCGCGATCTGCCCGACCACGGGAGCATCGAAAATCTCGCGTTTCCCCAGGAAACGCACGGGCCGGCCGACGCGCGCCGCGAGCATCGCCAGAGCGATCACGTCGAAATAGCTGCGATGGTTCGCTGCAAGAAGCACCGGGCCTCTGAGGGGCACGTTGTCGACACCTTCGATGTCGAACCGCGCGTAGGGGACTAGCTCGGGACGCATGAACGGGCGAAGGACGTCGTAGAGCTCGAACCCCGCGATCTTCGGCACGCCTCGAGGACGGTCCCAGTGCTCCACCGGCCACCGACGCAACGTCGCAAGGAACCGCAGGCGCCGGTCAGGGTTCACGGCGTGCGGGTGACCGACCGCGTGCATGAGCGGTGCGTCGTAGACGCTGTCGGAGTAGGCGTAGCTCTTGGAAAGGTCGATTCCGTGCTGCTTGGACCACCTTCTTACTGCAGCGAGCTTTCCTGCGGACCAAACGAACTCGCCGTCGATCGACCCCGTGTACCGCCCGTCCTGCGATGTGTAGCGCGTGGCGATCAACTCGTCGAAGCCCATCAGCTCGGCGAAGGGGCTGATCAAGTCGACAGGGGTCGTGGTGGCCAGTACGAGAGCGCGACCTTGGGCCCTGTGGTCGGCGAGAACTCCGGGCGCGTAAGGCTGCACGAGGTCGGCGAGCTCTCGAGCCGCGAGCTCACCTGAGCGCCGCACCGCCTCCACCTTCCATCCCCGCACGAACATCGGGGCCGCCCGCACCATCGCCATGAAGGGAAGGTTCTCGCCCATCCGGTCGTAGAACGCGTACAGGAGATCCTCGGCAGGAAGCGAGCGGCGCCCTTCGAACAGTCCTTCGGCGTGCATGGCCGCACTGAGAACCAGACCGCTCGCGCCCTTGAGAAGGGTTCGGTCGAGGTCCACGAACACAGCCTCGGGGTGGGGGTGTCGGCCTCGCTTGCCGTTCGTCGTGCTCCTGCCAATGCCTGAGGTCATCACGCAAGAAGCTACCGCCGGCCGAACCGGCCGGAGCCTGGCCGCGAGGCCGCTCGGGTTCGCCACTGCGGCCGCCGAGGCCCTTCTCGAGGTGCCGCGAACGTCCCCGGACGCGACGAAGGGACCGGCGGGGGGGGCGACCGGTCCCTTCGCACCGACTCGACAGAAACAGGAGGGGGGTGTCCAGTCCCTGTGGTCATGTACATCTTGAGGCATCCCACGGTGATCAGTCAAACAGCTATTACAGATTTGTGGTATCACTATTAGCGATGGAAGTCAGACATCTCCAGGCTCTGGCGGCCGTGGCCGAGCAGGGCTCGTTCTCGGCTGCAGCCGACTCCCTGGGGACGGTCCAGTCCAACGTCTCGGCGCACGTAGCCCGCCTCGAGAAGGAGGTCGGCACCCTTCTCGTCGACCGTTCGGCCGGCCGCCTCACCGCCGAGGGCGAGGTCGTGGTTGCCCGTGCCTACCGCGTTCTCGGGGAGATCGAGGCCCTCACCGCGGATCTCGCGGCTCTGCGCGAGGAGGTGGGGGGAACAGTCAGGGTCGGGATGATCGGCACGACGGCGCGATGGCTCGTGCCCCTGTTGTTGTCGCGCCTCTCCGAGAGCCACCCGAAGCTGCGGCTCCTCGTCACCGAGGGCAACGTATCGGGCCTCGAGCCCCAGCTCGCTGCAGGCCGGTTCGACCTCGCCGTCCTCACTTTCCCGGTCCCCGGCCGAGATCTCGCGTTCGAACTCCTCTTCGAGGAGGAACTGGCGCTCGTCGTGCCCGTGGAGGACGACCCGCTGAAAGGGGCCACCCGCATCGCCCTCGGCGACCTCGAGCGCTTCGAGCTTCTGATGCCCGCGCCGGGCACCCCGCTGCGAGCCGAGATCGACTCGGCTGTGAAACCGGCTGGGATCCGCCTCCACCCTCTTGCCGAGTTCGACGGGGTGCGCCTTCTCGCGTCGCTCACCTTCGAGGGCTACGGGCCTGCCGTGCTCCCTGCGACCGCGGTCCCGCCCCATCTGCGGTCACGGTTCAGGTTGGTCGCTGTTGACGATCTCCCGCGACGGCGCGTCGGCCTCGCAGTCAGGAGCCGCTCGATGCCGTCGGCTCCGGTTCGCGCTGTGACCGGAGCCCTGCGCGATCTGTTCGCGTCCTCCGCCGAGCTCCCACAAGGCCTTCATCCGGTGGTGCCATTCGCGGCAGCACGCGCCGAAGGGTCCCTCAGGACGACCGCAATGCCGAACGACTGAGGCCCTTCAGCGCGGAACACGCGGCTCGCGCCACATGAGCCAGAGCGTGGGACCACCGCCGGGTGTGTGTATCTCTCCTGTCACCTCGAACCCATGCCGAGCGTAGAAAGGAACGTTGCGCGCCTTCGAGGACTCGAGGTAAGCGGGAATGCCTTCGGCGTCGAGGCGCGAGAGAACTTGGTGCAGAAGGGCCGACCCGATCCCTTGGCCCTGCCGGTCCGGATCGGTACCCAACGTGGCTAGGTACCAGTGCTCCTCGTGCGGACGGGCACGCTCGACGGCCTGTAGCAAACGGATCGCGTCCCCGGCGTGGCGGCCGAGTCCCGCCAAATCCGGGAGCACAGGTAGAAGTTGGAGGAGCTCACGGATTCCCGGGCGGGACTTGCTCGGCGGTGCCCACAGTGCGGCACCCGCGAGGTCGGCGGTGGTCCACACCTCGCCCTCGTCGAGGTACATCCGGCGCAGTTGGATGGAGAAGAACCGCCTCAGACCGCGTCGTCGGCGGCGTTCCCCTCGGAACAAGAAGTTCGGCACTGGGTCGTCGTCGAAGGCTCGGGCGAGCATCTCGACGAGGCCAGGCACATCCGAAGGGCGCGCCATCTGGATCCGAGGGTCCTCTGCGGCGGAATCCGATTCGCGCCGATGTTCGCCTCCTATGCGTTCGCGACCAGTGTCGTCAGTCGGCTCGGGAGCAGGCATCGAAGGTCAGTTCACCGAAACATGCGGTGGATACGTAGCGAGTAACGCCAACCCACCGCCTTGTCTTCTAAGGACGTCGTGCCACAGATGCTCGGGCCTCGGGCACAGCAAGTCGTCTGCGCAAGCGTCCACGACGTACCAAGCACCTTCGGCCATCTCCTCCTCGAGCTGCCCGCTCGTCCAACCGGCATACCCGGAGAACAGGCGGGCTCCGGCCAGTGGCAACGGCTGGTCCTCCGGAGGGACGGAGAGGTCCACCGTACCGAGAAGCCCCAGAAGGGGGCGCCAGCTTCCGGAGATCCCCAAGGCTCCGAGACTGTCACCTTCGGCGTCCGGTGCGCGGGCGAGCCCGATCACCGCTTCGCGCGACACCGGTCCGCCCGCGAAGACGACTCCCGGAGGCGCCAGCAGCGCTTGGTCGTGCCAGGGCTCGAGGATCTCGTCGACCCCGAGGCCTGTAGGCCGGTTCAGCACGATCCCCAGTGCCCCTTCCTCGCCGTGGTCGAGGAGCAGGATGACGCCGCGGTCGAAATTCGGGTCCCCGAGCATGACCGATGCGACCAACAGGCGACCCGTGAGGGGGGTCGAATCGGGTCTGCGGCGATATGGCGTGCCGCCTTGCATATGTAGATCATGCCGCCGACCATCAGGGTCCGTTCGTCGCCTCCTCGTCCGCTCATGCCGGCGTCAGTCCTGAATCGAACGAGCCTCGAGTCCTCGGAGAGATTGCCGGCTGCTCCATATGGGTAGGAAGCGCGACACGTCTGAGCAAGATGCCGGGCCAGCAGGCTGCGGAGGGTAATGTCAGGCGGCAACCCCGCCAGCCGCCTATGGGCTCTCTGCAGCCTGCTGGACCGGAGTCCGGACCTGTTGGAATGTCAAAGATGAGCCTCGAAGGGCTCCTGCGCTCGATCGACCGCTTCCAGCAGTCGCACCCTTCGCTTGCTTTTGTTTTCGGGGTCGTAAAGAAGTACGGCGACGACCAGGCAGGTTCACTGGCAGCGCTCGTCACCTACTACAGCTTCCTCGCGATATTCCCACTGCTGTTGCTCCTCGTCACGATTCTCGGGTTGGTCGCAGGAGGGAGCCATCGCATCCTGAACGACCTCTTGAACTCGGCGCTCGCCCAGTTCCCCATCATCGGCCGCGGCACCAAGAGTCAGCCAGGCCTGATCGAGAGCATCCACGGCCTGCGGTCCTCGAGCCCATTCGGTCTCACGGTCGGCCTAGTCGGACTGGTGTGGGGATCGCTGGGGGCAAGCCAGGCGGGCATATACGCGATGTCGCAGGTGTGGAACGTACCCAGGGTCAACCGGCCAGGATTCTTCCCGAGGCTCACTCGCAGTCTTCTGCTGCTGCTGTTTCTGGCCGTGTTCCTTGGCGTGACCACAGCGTTGACAGGTATAGCGACTTTCGGCGCTCCCTCATTGGTGACCGGCGTCGGCGGCATCGCGTTGTCGGTGTTCGTGAACATCCTGCTCTACCTATGCGCGTTCCGACTGCTCACTCCGGCCGAGGTGACGACCCGCGACTTGTTGCCCGGAGCCGCCGTCGGTGGCCTCGGCTGGACGGCCCTGCAATCCTTGGGCGGACTGCTGGTCGGTCACGTTCTTCGTCATGCCAGCCAGGTCTACGGCTTCTTCGGGATGGTTCTCGGGCTCATGTGGTGGATCTATCTCGGGATCCAGCTGACTCTGTACGCGGCGGAGATCAACGTGGTCCGAAGCCGGAAGCTCTGGCCGCGAAGCCTCGTCCAGCCACCGTTCACTCGGGCAGACCGCGAGATGCTCACGACGTATCTCAGAGAGGCACAGCGCCGACCCGAACAGCGGCTATCAACGGGCTTTCGAGGCCGCCTCGGAGGCGCCCGAAGTCCGACCCCGGACGAGGGGTAGCGGGACGGACGGGGATCAGGGATTGACCACGAGCCCGAATCTCGACACGTCGACGCTGTCGTTGTCGCGCTCGTAGAGCCTGCCCTGCACGTTGTAAAGGTGGACCGCCTGTCCTCCGACGGGAAACGGACCCCAATGCCAAGTGCCGCGGCTGAGCACGAGCGAGTCGAGCGGACTCAGACGAAAGGCCATCAGGTGGTCGAGGTCTCTCGGATCCTCGAAGTCGACCCCGGCTGGAGCGACGGCGACCACCGACTCGGTGTCGAGGACGAGCAGGGCCTGGGTGTGGGTGGCGTGGCGAAACATCCGCTCGCAAACCAGACCCTCGTCCGTGCGCGTCACTTCGTCCGGGCCGTGGCTGATCACGTTCAAATGAGGATCGGCCCACTCGAACTCGAGTCGCCGTGCTCCGTCTCTCGGGTCGGTGTCGGAGACCGGGAGCCACCCGAAGGACTCGAACGCCTCTGAGGTGAGCTGTTGCGCCTTGATGACGTGCCGCGGTATCTCATTCATCGATATCGTCAGTCTAAGGACACGGCCGACCTAGACGCAGAGCGTCGAAACACACCAAGGGGGACTTTGCCATGGACGTGCGAAGCATCGAGGACGTCGAACCCGAAGTGGAGCACAACGGAACCGTTCCGGTTTGGTGGCTCGTCCGCTCGCGCGAGATGAAGGAGATCACCGACGGCGGCTTCCTGGAGCTCGTGAACGAATTCGAGGTGGCCGGAGGCGGTCGAGTGGATCCTCACTCACATCCCACGCACGAGTTCTACTACGTGACCTCGGGACGAGGGATCATGACCATCGACGACGAAGAGCGTCCGGTGGCACAGGGAGACCTCGTGCACATCCCGCCCGAGAAAGTGCACAGCCTGAGACCGATGAGCGACCACGCTCCGATCCACTGCTTCTGTTTCGCCGTCGGGGTGAAAGGCGCCGGACCGATCGACTACACGCATCACTGAGCCTTGCCCCCCGGATCGCCGAGGACGTCGACAGGGGACGGATCCAGGACGAGAAGTTCGAGCGTGGTCCTCCCGGCTCGAAGCTCGCCGAAGAGCTCGCGCTCCTTCTGCGCCCTCGCGTGCGAGGCTTCGGTCACCGTCGGAAGGTCGCGACCACCGATCACGACCACTCCGTCGTGGTCGGCGACCAACCAGTCTCCAAAGCTCACGCTCACTCCTCCGACGTCCACGGGTCCTCCGACCTCGCCGCGCTCCGTCTTGGTGGTGCCCGCAAGGGCGGTCCTGGTCGAGAAGACCGGGAAGCCGAGCCCCGCGACCGCAGCGACGTCTCGCACCCCTCCCTCGATCACCAGCCCGCCCAGTGCGCTCGCCATGGCGGCGGTAGTGAGCACCTCGCCCCAGTAGCCGTGCTCCTCGTCACCGCCGACCGAGACCACCAGCACCGCGCCTGCTGCGGCTCGAGCCACCGCGACGTGAATCGGAAGGTTGTCGCCTGGTGAGCACCTGACCGTCAGTGCCGGCCCGCAAAGACGCGCGCCTGGCCACGCGGGACGCAGGCGCGAGCTCATAGGACGGCCGCCCGCCTCGCCGACGGTCGCGGCTCCCAGTTCCAACAGGTCGGCCGCCTGCGGGCTTCTTCCCAGAGCGCTCTGTTCCATCCCCGAGGTCTACCAGGCGGCGGCCACGAATCCACCTGCGAGCGTCGTCGGCCGTCCACCGTTCTCGGAGACCAACAGGTCACCCCCAGACAGATAGAGCAACCAATGACCGCTCGCGTCGGCGTCCAAGCTGCTGTGGTCGTTCGTCAGGATTCCGACGGCCACTTGATGGACCACGCCTCCAGTCGAGGGATCGACCTCGAGCAGAAGGTCCGACGTCACGTTCGGAGGGACACCGCTGCAGCAGACACGGTTCACGAACAGTTCGCCGTTCGACATGAAGACACCCTCGCGGTAGTACGAAGACGATGGGTTCGTGCCGGAAAGCGGTATACCGGACCCCGAGAAGTAGTACTCGTCGGTAAACGGATGGATGACCACGACCTGCCATCCTTCGTTGTCCTGAGGCGCAAGTATGGACACGGCCAGCTGCTGGCCGTTGGCGGACCAGGACAGGTGGTCGATCGGGCTGGGAAGGCCGCTCGACGCCACGTCGGGTGCGACGGGATAAGTGGTCTCGGAACCCGTCGCCACGTCGCGCACCACCAACGTGTACTGAGATGGCGAGAAGCTCTGCCCCTGGCACGCGGGATTGCCTGCTATCGGTTGACGGACGTATGCGAGCTTCGAGCCGTCGTCACTAAGCGCGGGAACGCTTCCTTGCGCGACGACCTGTGGGCTTCCACCCGCGACATCCACTCGCTCGATTTGGTGCGTGCATCCCCCTGAGGACTCGAAGTAGACCGTCGATAGGTCAGGCGTGATCGACAGCTCGTCTCCGACCGCACCGGTTGCGAGCGTGCGAAGAGGCGCCCCGCTCGAAGGATCAAGCTCCTCGAGGGTGCCACCTGTGGTGATCGCCACCAAGACCTTCGGGACAGCCGCCAGAGCGGGATTGCGGGATCCCCGCCGAAGGGTCGTCGAGGTCTGACGGGTCGGGCTGCTCGACGCCGACCTGTGTGTGCCACTGGACCCGCCACCGGAGCTCGCGACGACGCCGAGCCCCACGGCCAGGCCCGACACCGCGATCGCGAGCATCACAACGGCGATCCTGAGTCGCCGATTCGATCGCAAGGTCGCGCCTTCCACACCTGAACCCAATGAGAGGGTCTCCTCCGATTGCTAGGTCTCCTGCGCGCACTCACCGAAGCGGAGCCCGATGCATCCGATCGTAGGGCCCACAAGGCCTACCTTTGCCCAATGCCGAACAGGGCAACGGCGCCGAGGATCTGGCCGCTTCTCTGCGCGGCAGCGCTCGTAGAGCTGCTCGGCGTCACCGGAGTATTGCCCGCGCATCCTTACCTCGTTCGCGCCGTTGCCCTCCCGCCTCTGGACCTGACCTTCGACCTGGGGGCGTTGTTGGGTCGGGCAACGAGCCCTGGGTGGTTCGCCGCCGGTCTTCTCGTATCGGTCGTGGTCAGAACGACGGTTCTCGCTCTCATGCTGGGGTCGCTGCGCAAGTGGTGGTTCGCGCTTCGCTTCGAGCTCGTGGTGCTAGTCCCTAGCTTCGTTGCAGCGCAGCTCGCTTACGTGGGGCAGGCAGTGCTCTACTCCGCTGCCTTCTGGATCGGGCTGCTCGTGTCCATCGCCTCTGCCCTTGCCTTTGCCCACGTTCCCTGGCGAGGATCGACATCCGTCCGCTCCTCCCTCGGGCGTGGCTTTCTCGAGGGGCCGCGACTCCCCACGGTCATTTCGTACCTGGCTGCAGTCGGGGCACTGGGAGCGATCACCAGCAAAGGTGGGGAGGCCGCGTCCCTGGTAGGCGTCTTGGTTTCGACTTTGCTGACTGTGCTTTGCGTTCGACGGCTGTCACAGCCGGCCGCAGCCCCCGCTGCGACGCGCACAGTCGGCGTAGTGATCGTCGCTGCGGTCGCAGCTTTGGCACTCGCGAGCACCGCCCACCGGCCCCCAGCGCCCGGCACAATGCCCGGGGAGCTGCTGGTGGTCCCCGGCATGGACACCTCGAGCGGCCACGGCTCGGTCTTCTCGCTTCGTCCCTCCGAATACGGATTCGGCTGCGCTCGCACCTTCTACTTCTCGTATGCCGGCCCCGGCGGCGGTGCAGCACAAGGACAATCGGTCTGCCCCATAAGGACTGGGGCCCCGTATTCACGTGCCGACACCGAACGTCCTTTGGGCGACTTGGTTGCCGCGTTTCGTGCCCAAGTTGACCGGCTGGTTGCGCCTGTCACGGTGGTGACGCATTCGTCAGGCGCATGGGTGGCCCTTGCGGCTGTGTCCGGCGACAAGTCCTCTCCGGTACGAAACATCGTGACGATCGCCCCCATAACCGATCCGCACGGTTATCCGCCTCCGGGTGCAAGCGGTGAAGGGATAGTGGGTGCCGCGGGGATGCGTCTCGTCGTGGCGATCGCCAGGTCGAACGGGTTCTCACGCTTCGATCCCGACCTGCCGCTGGCTTCCCGGCTCCTCGGATCCCGAGTCACATCTGCATCCCTGTTCGACCGTTCGCTACCTGCACGAACTCGCGATCTCGCGATCCCCTCGGCATATGACCTGGCTCTCGTCGGAACCTCACATCCTTACGGGCACGCACTGACTGCTTGTGCCCCAGTCGTGGCCCATGGGGCGCTTCCCACCTCGGACGCCGTCGCGACCGAAGCGGGACGATTCCTTGCACACCGCTCGCAGGCCCCATGCGAGCCTTGGGCCTCGTGGGCGGCATCCGCAGCCGCGACGTTCCAGGTCCCTTAGCCATCTGTATCGCTCTGCGTCGCCGGAGCCGCTTGGTCAAGCTGAGCGCCGTGATCGCACGGCCCAGCTCATCGCGAACGCGCCGAGCATCGCCAGCACCAATCCCGGTCCCGAGGAGTACCCGACCTGGTAGGTGAACTCCCTGATCGGGGAAGCCGGGACGAAGACTCCGGCCGAGCGCTCCATCACCGGCCACGCGAGGGGCCCGAGAACCAACCACGCCCCGCATGCTGCGAGCACCAGGCCGGTCACCGCCGACCCGAAGCGCGCCCTCCCCGCGAAGGCTCTGGGAAGCAAACCGACCATGAAAAGACCGACCGCCACCGCGAAAACTCCCGGCAACACCCACAAGATGGCGTGCGCCAGGTCCCAGTACCAAGAGGTGGTCCCGTCCGCGCTGAAGCCGAAGCTGGGGCCGACGAACGGAACCACAGAAGCCCAGATGCCGAAGAGAAGGGTGAGAACGCCTACGACGCCGAGTCCCACCGGCGGCACGCCGCCTCGCGCCGATTTCGCCACAGAGATCGTCGGCTCGATGGGGCGCGGTTCGGACCCGCCCGAGTTCTTCGACACCGGCAGGATGATCCCTCCCGCGGGTGCATCCCCAACTGTTATGGGGCTCGACTCGCGTTCGCGCTCTGAGGTCTGGGTGTCTCCCATGGAAGTCATGGTCCACCTTCCCTTCCCCGTGTCGTTTCCTAACGGCAGCGATGTGCACGAGGTGCACGATGCCCACCTAGTGCCGCATCCTCCTAGTGGTGGAATTCCCGCACAACGTCGCAAACAAACGCAATGATGATCAAAACGCGTTGGACTTTTGTTGAGGTTTTGTCTCACCGACCCGCGGCAAGATGCGCGTCACGCGCAACCGCCAAAGCACGGCATGATGGGACGATGCGAGAGGCGGGAGACCACATGAACTCCGAAGCCACCTTCGACGTTTCCGAAACTTTCCGGCAAGGGATCCCCGTGTTGGCGGTGAGGGGCGAGATAGACGTTTCGACAGCCCCGGAGCTGCGTGAGCGGCTGCTCGCTGTCGCAGAGAACGGACGCTCACTCGTGGTGGTGGACCTGACCGACGTCTCGTTCGTCGACTCGACCGCTCTCGGTGTACTCGTGAGCGGCGTCAAGCGCTTTCGCAAGGGTGGTGGCGATCTCCGGCTCGTCGTTACCCGGCCGCACATCTCGAAAGTCCTCGAGATAACGGGATTGAACGATGTGTTCGTCATCCGCGAGACGGTCGAGGACGCGGTGCGAGTATGACAGGAGCCGAATCTCCCGACATCGGATCGGAGGAGGGCCAAGGCGCGGTCGACCGAGTCGAAATTACCCTTCCGGCTCGCCCCGAACTTCTCTTCCTCGCCCGCATGACCGCCGCAGCGGTCGCATCGCGTTCTGACTTTGGTTACGACCGCATCGAAGACCTTCGCCTGGCACTCGACGAGCTGTGCCTCATCCTCCTCGAAGAAAGCCCGGAGGACGCGCGCATGCATCTGAATTTCAGCTGGAGCGGCGATGTCGTCGAGGTCGTGGCGAGCATCGAGGAGAACCAGCCGAGCCGACGACGAGGCCCGAAGCGATTGGCTGTGACTCCGAAGCCGAACGAGTTATCGGAGCGCATTCTCGACGCGTTGGTCGACGCTCACGGTTTCGACCGCCACGGAGGCTCGGTCCGCTCGTGGCTTCGGATGCGCAAGACCAAGGCGGAGGACTGATGCAGGCCGACACGCTCCAGCGTGAGCAACTGCGGGAGAAGTTCGTGAAGTTCTCGTTTACCGGCGATCCCGAGTGTCGAACCGAGCTGATCGAAGCTCACCTTGGTTTCGCGGAACACCTGGCGAGACGGTTCACCCACCGCGGCGAGCCTTACGACGACCTAGTCCAGGTGAGCTCGCTAGGTCTCATCAAGGCTGTCGACAGATTCGACCCGTCCAGGGGCGTCGAGTTCACCACGTTCGCCACGAAGACGATCCTGGGGGAGCTCAAGCGCCACTTCCGGGACAAAGGATGGGCCATTCGTGCCCCGCGCAGGATTCAGGAGCTCTACCTCCAACTGGGTCAGACGGTCGCATCGCAATCGCAGGAACTGGGCCGCTCCCCGACGATCAAGGAGCTCATGAAGGCGACGGGCGCTTCGGAGGACGAGGTCATCGAAGCCATGGAGGCCGGCCATGCATACAGGTCGGCGTCGTTGGACAGCGCTGGGCCCGACGACGAGACGCTGGGAACCCGACTGGGGGTGGAGATCACCGAGTTCGGAGATGCGGAATGGCGGGCCGTGCTCATGCCACATCTCGAGTCTCTACCTGAACGCGACCGGATGATCCTGGAGTTGCGCTTCGTGGAAGGACTCACTCAGTCCGAGATCGCCGCGCGTGTAGGGATAAGCCAGATGCACGTATCGCGCCTGCTCGGAAGGAGCCTCGTAGCTCTGCGCGAAGCATGCTCCGTGGACGCCTGATCACCTTGCAGTCCACTTCCTCGGCGGAGCTCCTCCAAGCTGTTCCACGACCTCGCGCACGTACCAGCGCCGGAACCGTCGAACCTCGGTGGGGGGAGCCATCGTGAGGAGCTTTCCTCGAACGCTGTAGGCCTCCGCGGCCTCGAGCAGCTCTCGCAGACGACCGACGTCGTCGCCCACCGACTCCGACATCGAGAACGTCAAGTCCACCACGTTCTCGCCTCTTGCCTCTGCCGCCTCGACCTGCGACTCGGGGCTGACGAGCGGTTGATAACGACCACGCATCTCCTCTGCGATCTGAAGGAGTCGCCCCGGCACCTCGGCGTGTTCGGACGGCTCCTTAACCAGAAGCAGCGAGCACTCGCGCATCAGCTCCTCGTGGTAGTCCGAAGAGAGCCGGAACAACGCCACCGGGACGCCGAGCAGGCTGATCGAGACCCTGCCGGCGCCGTGTCCGCTTCGGCTTACCACCTCGGCTTCCGGTCGGGTACCAGGAGCTCGAACCAGACCACCTTTCCTCCTCCCTCCGAGGCGTCGACTCCCCACTTCGTCGCCAAGGCCTCAACGAGAGCGAGACCTCTCCCCGTCGCAGCCAAACGAGAGCGGTGGTGCCGAGCGGGAGTTCGTGCGGTCTCGTCCCATATGCCGACCCGAATCCGCTCGCCGTCGTAGACGATCTTCAGCTCACACGTCCCTTTCGCGTGCAGCACCACGTTTGCCACCAACTCGCTCACGAGGAGGGACGCGACTTCCTCCATCTCCACCAGACCCCATCCCCCGAGCGTCTCGCGCATGATCTGACGCGCCCGCCCGGCGCTCGCAGCCTCCCCTGGGAGAGTCGACTGTGCCTGGGTGCTCTCGGTGCTGGACATCCCCACGGGGGGAATTATGCGCTTGCAGGACCTGCGTACACGGCTCGCAAGGGCGAGATCGCCTAGGCAGACCGAGCGCGGCCCGGGCGCGCCGGCCTCGAGGCTTTGCTGGAAAGTTGTCAGCTGAGTGCATCTTTGGGCAAGAATCGAGAAGGCGTGAGCTGTCCCGGCGGGCGCCGGCCCGGTCCGACCGTGCGCCCGCCGAGAACCAGCTCGGCGCTCGGAATCCGTCCCTTCGGACGTCTCCCCTGCGCCTCGGCTCGTCCCAGCCGCACCACGAGAAGCGTTTCCAAAGCTAACGATGGACGATTAACTCGGCGTGACCACGCCGTGACCGGATGGCCAAATCTGTATGAACTCTCCCAAGGGTGCGAGCGACCGGTGGTAACGTTTGTGGAGCCTCGCTGTGACCGGCATCGTCCAGCGAAAACGCTTCCCTCTCGCGAGACGTAGGAGACATTTCGTGGCAAGAGATCAGACTGTGCGTCGTCGCATCGTCGAGCACCTCACACAACGTGGTCCTGTTAGAGATTCAAGCGGCAGAGCAACCGCACTGCTCAAGGAAGCCGTCGGATACGAAGGAAGTGACACGGGCTTCACTCAACTCGTGTCGGCGATGGCCAAGTCAGGCGCTCTGGTCCGCGAGGTGAGGGGTAAGCGCACTTACCGAGTTTCATTGAACCCGAACGGTCATTCGACGAGCACACCCGTCGCCGCGAGGGCCACCGTCGACGAATCCGGCGAGACGCTGATGGACTACGACGAGCTCGCGGCCGCGTTGCTGGCTCGAGTCACGCGGATCCTCTCCGCGCCGACTGACGCCTCGGAATCTTCGTCATGGGCCCGGCGGCGGCTCGAACAGCTCGAAACGAAGAACACCGCACTTCAGCGCGACGTCGCCCGCGCCAAGGCCGAGCTGGAAGCTGCGGTCTTGGAACGCGACGAGTTGCGTCGCCAACTCGACGCTGCCCAACACAACCTCGAGCTACTGACAGAGCGCATCGGCGAGCCTCGGCAAACCCAAGGACGGGCCGCCGAACGGTTGGGGACAGACGAGCAGACCCTCCTCTACCAGCTCCGCGGCCGGCAGCGCCCCTCCAGCCCCTCACCCGAGCGCGCCAGCTGAAGATCCTCGGTTCAGGAATCGGACAAGGTCAGGACAGTACTCGTCTGCGGAAGTTGAACAGTCCGATCGCCAGGAACAGCGCTCCAAAGGCGAGCACCACCGGGTAGATCACGTACAAGTGCATGTGTGGTGCATTGGTGAACACCGCCCTCATGCCTTCGTTCACGTATACGAGCGGGTTGATCAATACGACCGTCTGCAGCCAATGCCACGCGCCCAAATTGACCGGCGACAGCCTGTTCCAGCTGTAGTACGTGCAACCCAGGAAGGTTATCGGCAGGATGATGAAACCGAACATCAGTCCGATGTTGCGAGGTTCGAAGCTGGTCCCGAGCACGAGGCCCAGGCCTGCCATGGCGACGCAAGAGAGCGGGACGAACGTGACGATGAGCCACCAGTGGAGCGAAAGATGGGCATCCACACCTGACGCATGCACGACGGCTGCGATCGGCAAGACGAACGCAGCAGACAGCACCCCCTGAAATGCACCTGACAACACCTTGGCGACCGCCACCAACCAGATAGGACAGGGCGCCTGCACGCGGTCCTCGATCTCTCTCGTGAAACCAAACTCCTGGGCCATGGCAAGAGCGATCGACTGGACACCCTGAAACATGACCGATATCCCAACCACACCAGGGACGAGGATCGTGGCAAAGGCCGACTCCTGCGACGCGCCGCGCCCGCCTATTCCTTGGCCGATCTTGGGGAAGACGTAGAGGAAGACGAAGCACAGGAGAAAGGGCTGGATCAAGGTCCGCAGCACGAACTCCCAGACGTGCTTTCGCAGGACCACCAAGTCACGGAGCATGAGCGCCCCGAGAGCGGTCCAGCTCGCCGCTGCCACCGAGCGGGTGGGCCGAGTCGAGATGTGCGCTTCCGCCACCCCCGAGATCGCCGACACAGCCATCAGTCGCGCAGGTCCTTGCCGGTCAGGTTGATGAAGACAGTCTCCAAAGTGGGCTCCGATATCGAAAGGTCGACGATTTCGAACCCTCCCCTCTCGGCCGCGTTCACGACATGCGGCACGACTCGCTCGGCACCTTTGACATGCAGCTGTACCGAACCGTCGGCGGTCCGCACCCGCTTGACTCCTTCGACCTCTGCCGACAAGATCTCTCCGAGACGCTCGGTGCTTCCAGATGTCTTCAGCGTGACCACGGTGTCCGCCCCGACGCTCTGCTTCAACGCCGAGGGCGTGTCGAGCGCAAGGATTCGCCCGTGATCCATGATGGCCACCCTCTGGCAGAGCTTGTCAGCCTCTTCCATGTAATGCGTGGTCAACATGATCGTCTGGCCCTCACGGTGAAGCTCGCCGAGCAAGTCCCAGAGTGCCAACCTGCTCTGTGGGTCGAGACCGGCGGTGGGCTCGTCCAAGAAGAGAACGGCAGGACGGTGGAATATCGCCCGGGCGACCATCAGGCGTTGCGCCATTCCGCCCGACAAGGCGTAGACCGAAGCGTGACCCCATTTCGACAATTGGAACTGATCCAGCAGGTCATCGGCGGTTCGACGCGACTGCTTCGACGAGATCCCGAACAGCCGTCCGTGGAAGTAGAGGTTCTCCCAGACATTCAGCTGACGGTCGAGCGTGTTCTCCTGTGAGACGATCCCGCTCAGCTGTTTGGCGAGCGCCGGATGTGCCGCAACATCGACCCCCCCGACGAAAGCTCGCCCGGAAGTTGGAACCACGCGCGTAGTGAGTATGCCTGCCGTCGTCGTCTTGCCCGCGCCGTTGGGCCCGAGGAGCCCGAAGATCTCACCTGTCCCGACATCGAGGTTCACCTGATCGACCGCCCGAAAGTCCGTGCCGGCGTACACCTTCGTGAGCTCCTCGGTGTGTATGACCGCCGAGGGGGCCTGCGGGCTTTCTCGGGGGAGCGCCGGCTGGTCGATCAGAGACACCTTGCTCATCGTAGGTCTCTCGCCCTTAGAGGTCTCATCGGTCGAGGTCATGAGGGTCACGTGACGATCTCGAGCGACAAGCTTCCAAGAATTCGACAACCCCAAGTACCGAGGCTTTCGCAGGTTGGTCCGTCCGCGCTCGGTGACCCATGTGCAACCCGAGAAATCCCGGTGGGCCGTAGAGGACTCGAACCTCTGACCCCTTGCGCGTCATGCAAGTGCGCTACCAACTGCGCCAACGGCCCGCGAGATGGCGAGGCTACCACCGGCTGCCGGAATATGACGGAAGCCCTACTCCGATCACGTTACGATGCGGCGTTGCAAGCAGGAGGCGCCGGCACCTGCCAGTCGGGGGGGGGTGCCGCGAAGCGGTCGGTGCCTCGAACAGTTCCGGGGTATATAGACCCCGGCGACGAGAGCGACTGGGACGATGACCACACACGGGACGAAGAGCTCATACAACCGGGGATGCCGCTGCGATGCATGCAAAGAAGCAAGCCGACTTGCTCGTGCCCGGCAGCGTCAAACCGCCCGAGAGCGCAGCACGGAGCCGGACCCGGACATCTCCAAGTCGCCCGCGCCGTCCGCGCCAAAGGAAGCCGTTGAGACCGGCGCGGTTCCTGCACCCGCCGCAGCTGGGCCTGCCTCGGAGCAGCCACTGACGGGCGTCCCCCGTACGCACCTCGAGGTGGTGGCGTCGGCGCCTGCGTCTGTTCCCGAAAGACCCGACAGATCTGAGCGAACCGACACCCCGCAGAGAGCCTCTAGGCCAGAAATGCCCACGCGGCCGATCCCGCACGTTTCAAGCGCTCCGGCTCGCACCGATCACGGCTTGAAGGTCGTCCCCGCGAACGAGCCCATGAAAGAGGCGTCCGAACCCGACGCGCCCGAGATCGAGAACGTTCCACCGGCCAAGCCGAGAGCCGAAGAGCAGAGGTCGCAACCGATCGTCGGTGCTCCTAGGCCGACATGGGCGCCCGGCAACGCCGCACCTAAACCGCTGGCGCCGATAACCGATCTCACACGTGGGCACGGGCCGAGCGCACCTCCTGCAGAGCCCGAAACTGCAGAGCCCAAAGCTGCAGAGCCCAAAGCTGCAGAGCCCCAGCGGCATGAGCCACCGGCAAAGGTCGACCTTCTCGGTCCGACGATCAGCACCTCTGCCGACGCTTGGCAGGAGATATCCAAGCGCCTCGTTCGAGCACAGCAGACCCCTGCAAGGATCGCGCCGCTTGCAACCGACGTGAGCGATGCAGTGACCCGCGCCCTCAGCGAGGCAGAGGCGGCGTTCCAAAGCGAGCTCGGTCGCAAGAAGCCGGTACCGGTATCCACCGAAGCGCCACGTCCGTCTGCTGCGCAGAGCGGACACGAAGACTCCTTGTCCGCTCGCAGAGCACAAGGCGTCGAAGCTCCTGCCGAAGCGGAGGGACGACGAGCGAGCGGCCCGGCACCAACCCGACCAACTGGCCACGAGCCGCGACGTTCGTTGTTCGGAGGGTTGTCGAGGAGGGTCGCCGGCTCGAGGACACGTCCGAGCGCCCTGAAGCCACCAGAGCAAAGCGAGTCCCTGCCGCCGCCTCCTCGAACTTTGCCCCCACCGCCGGCGTCCCACCTCCCTCCCCCGCCGTCACCTCTGCCGGCTCCGCCCAAACAGGACGCCGACGCGGACGACGAAAGCGCGAAGTAACGACCGGGACCTCGGAAAGTCGAATCCTCAGTCGTTCAGGGAACGATCGTGAACGGAGCGGAGTCCACCGCCACCTGATACGGCGCTCCCGCGGCCCCCGAATTCCAGGACCAGCTCCCGATGGCTTCGTAGCGCCCCGGTGACGCCTGTCCGGAGCCACCCGACGCAAGGTTGGTCCTCTGGTTCCAAATGAGAGTGGCGGTTTCGGCCGATCCTGGGGTCAAGATTCCCTGCGGCAGAGCGGCGCATTGCTCGGACTGACCCAAGGAGGGGAATACCTGCTCACCCGACCAAGTGTCCACGACGATGCTCTCACCACAGTCGTACTGCCCCGCCGGAAATAGGGTGAACTCGCACGCCACAGTGCTCACGAGCTTCGTCAACACGGTGATCGACCCACCGGGCGAGTAGGAGGCGCGGTCCGTGGTAGTCGTGATCGTGAGGTCGCCGGGTAGACAAGGTTTCGGTGCACCAACAGGCAGAGTCGTCGCCGACGCCCGGCCGGCCGAGCTCGTCGGAAGCGAGGACGTCGCGCCCGCCCCAGAACGCCCGGCGCCCGTGGACAAACCGGGGCGGGTGGACGAGCTGGAGAGCGTGCCTTTGGAGGGAGGCTGGGCCCCTGACTGAGCCACGACGGTCCCTATTACCAAGGCGAGAGCGGCACCGCCGACGAGGAGCAGCGCCGGCAGTCGCTGTGCCTGCCAGGGGGAGGGGGCGCCGGCGCGCCCGGAACGGGAACGTCTAGGCCGCGCGGTCGACCCCGCTCCGTTGCCCCCGTTGGTCATCTGCTCGATGCTACGAGGACCGAGCGCCCTCGTGGCACGATGAGGAGATGACAGGCGAAAACTCGTTGCCCCTCACCGACGAGCCGACCATCGACGAGGCAACGATCCTCGCCAAGTCCGAGCAGGTCAAGGCCGACGGTTGGGCGATCGTCGAGAAGGCGATCGACGAGGACCTGTGCGACGCCATAGCCGAGGACCTGTTGCGCCTCGAGCGCGAGCTCGGGATCGTCCCCGCCGACAACCTCTTCGAGGGCGCCTGCACGACGCGCATCTACAACCTCCTCGTGCACGGACCGCTCTACGAGCGCATACCGGTCCACCCGAACGTCCTGCCGATCGCGGAGAAAGTGCTCGACCCCGGGCTGCTCGTGTCGTCGCTGTCGTCGATATCGATCGGATCGGACGAGACCGCTCAGCCGATCCACTCCGACGACCAGCTCATCCCCTTGCCCAAGCCCCACCCTCCGATCATCTGCAACACCATGTGGGCGATCACCGACTTCACCGAAGCGAACGGGGCCACTCGCCTCTGCCCCGGCACCCACCTCTCGGACCACTCCCCGGACCCCCTCAAGCCTTATGACTCGATCCCCGCCGAGATGCCGAAGGGGAGCGTCCTCGTATGGGTGGGAAGTCTCTGGCACGGCGGAGGGGCCAACACCACCGACGAGCGCAGGGTCGGCATAGCGATGAACTACTGCGCGGGCTTCATCCGCCAACAAGAGAACCAACAACTGGGCATCCCCCGCGACATCGCGAGGCGGTTCGGCCGCCGGCTCCAGGAGCTCGTGGGCTACTCCGTCTACAACGGGCTGATCGGACACATCGACAAACAGCACCCGGGCAAAGCGGCGCTCGGCGGGGACCGGGACAACTTCATGGTCTGGGACTACGCCAAGGTCGCTGAACCCTGAGGCGACTAGAGGCGTCCTCCAGAAGATGAGCTGGAGCTACGAGCGCGCCCAGCCTCCGGCTCCGGTGCCACGAGGACCCACTGGCGCCCGGAAGGTCGTCAGCACGATCGGGATGTTGCTAGTGGCGTTCGGTGTGATCCTCCTGCTATTCGTCGCGTACTTGCTGTGGGGCACGGGCCTGTACACCTCCCAGCACCAAAACGCGCTGCACGCACAGATCTGCCGCGAGCTTCACTATGCCAAGGCGTGTGGCGGGTCCGGGTCGACGGGCTCGACCGGCACCACGGCCACGTCCAGGGGAACCGCCACCACGGTGGCTCCGACCACGACCACGACTCTGCGCATCTCGGGGGTGCAGGCTCCGGCACCCGGAGACGTCCCGCCCGAGGGACAGCCAGACGGGATAATCCAGATTCCGAAGATCGGCCTGGACATGGTCTTCGTCGAGGGAACCGGCACGGCCGACCTGCGCCTCGGACCAGGGCACTACCCGGGCACTCCCCTTCCCGGTCAACCAGGGAACGCGGCCATCGCAGGACATCGCACCACGTACCTGCATCCCTTCTACAACTTGAACGAGATGGCCGCTGGTGATCCGATCTACGTGACCACGGCCCAGGGCTTCTTCAAGTACGTGACGACCCAGCTGTTGATCGTCAACCCATCGGACGTCGCCGTCGTGGCACCCTCCCCCACACCCGAGCTCACCCTCACGACATGCAACCCGCGTTTCAGCGCCTCACAGCGCCTGGTCCTACAAGCGTCCCTCGACTCTCCCCCCGCACCGATCCCGCCGAAAGCGAACAACAGCAGACCTTCATCCGATTCGGCGGGCCTTGCGGGAGAGCAGGGGAGCTGGACCGGGACTCTGGGATGGGGAGCAGCGTGCATCGCAGTTGCAGCTGCGGTCTTGATCGTGGGTCGAAGGCGCCGACACCGTTGGGCCACGTACGGGGTCGGAGCCCTGCCGTTCCTGGTCGTGCTGTTCCTCTTCTTCGAGAACCTGAGCCCGTTGCTCCCCGCGAGCTTCTGAGCTCGAGCATCGGCACAGGGTCCCAGGGTCCTCCCAGGTTCTCCTGCGACAGTTTCGGCCAGTGGGCGAGATGATCACTCCTCGATCGAACGCAGTACGTCCAAACGGTCGTGGGCTCCGCTCGCGAATCACCCGGGCCGATCAAAGGGCGCTCGTATCCCTCTTGGTACTCCCGGTGCTGATCTTCGCAGTGCCGGCCTTCTTAGGGCACCCGGTGCTCCTCGGCGACGACTCCGCCCAGAACTTCCCGCTGCGCGTCCTGGTGGGAAGTCAGATACGCCATGGACACCTTCCCATCTTCGATCCCTACATCTGGAGTGGCGCGCCGTTGCTCGGGGGCTGGAATGCAGGCGCTCTCTACCCTTTGAGCTTCTTGTTCGTGATCCTCCCCGGAGTCGGGGCTTGGACCCTCAACCTCGTCATCACGTATTGGATCGCAGGGATCGGGTCGTTCGCCTTCTTGCGCGCCTCGCGACTCGGTGCGGTGGCGAGCTTCTTGGGCGCCCTTTCGTTCGCTTTCGCGGGGGCGATGACCGCCCAGGTCGTGCACTTCGGCCTCGTGGCCGGCATGAGCTGGGTTCCCGTCGCCCTCCTGGCGCTGTTGCGGCTCTCGGAACGTTGTACGGAGGCACGATCCTCTGAGCGACATAGAGACGCTCGTCGCGGTCGCGTCGGATGGACAGCACTTCTCGCCGTCGCCTGCGCACTGGCGATCCTCGCCGGTGAGCCGCGCGCGATCGTCGACTTCAGCATCATCATCGTCGTCTACGCGCTTTGGAGGATGCTCCGCCTCGGAAGGTCGGCCGGACAGTATGCGGCTTGGGTCGCCTGTGGGATCGTGCTCGCAGGGGGCCTCGGTGCCGTTCAGTTGCTTCCCGGCGCGGCGGCGGTCAGCACGTCCCAGCGAGCGCTGAGCAGCTACTACCTGTTCAGCTCCGGATCGCTCTACAACCGCTGGCTGACCTTGCTGCTCGTCCCCGACCTGATGGGGGGCTCAGGGTCGTTCGGACAGCCGCCGTTCCTGGGTGGCTACAACCTCACCGAAGTGACTGGATACGTCGGGCTGATGCCGCTCGTTGGTTCCTTCGCCCTGCTCGGTCGGCTGCGACTTCGGCGCCCTGCGCCCGAGTGGTTGGTCTGGCAGTTCCTGGCGCTTCTGGGAGTGCTGCTCGCTCTTGGAGGCAACACGCCCTTGTGGCACGTGCTGATCCACATCCCTCTCTTCGGCGCGCAGCGGCTGCAGAGCCGGAACATCGTGATCGCGGACATGGGCTTCGCCTTCCTGCTCGCCTACTGGGCCAACTCGTGGCTCGTGGCACCCGAGGAAAGGGGCGCACGGAGATCGCGAGCGCTCGGAACACTCCCGGCGGTCCTGACCGTCGCAGTGGTGGTCGTCGCCTTCGCCTGGGGTGCCGGGCTGCTGCGGTGGTTGGGGTTCTCGGCGAACCTCGCACGCTACGACGGGGGACTGCGCCTGTGGTTCTTACCGTTCGGATTTCTGGCACTCGGAGCGATCTCCCTCATCTTGTGGGGACATCGGATCGGGAGCGTCCTTAGAGCTCGAGTGCTCACCACGTTCGTCGTGGTCGACATCGTGGTCTTCACGTTGATGGTCATCGTGACAGCGGCGCCCCAATACGGCTCCGGAGGAGCACCGCCCACCGCCACGACCACGACGGCGCCGGCCAACTCCAACCCCCAACACGGCGCCGGGTCGCAAGAAGCGTCGCCGAAGGCGTCCACACCTCCGCCTTCACCCGGCGCCACTTTCGAGACACCCCCGACGCTCCTGGGGGCGTCCGCGTACGCAGGCTCCGGACGCTTCGCCGTATACGACCCCGACCTCCTCAACGGAAGAGGTCTCGACACGCTCGGAGCGCCCGACCTCAACGTGCCGGTCGGTGTGCCGTCGATACAGGGATACGGGTCGATCGTGGACGGCACTTACGCGTCTGAGACCGGAACGCACCAGTCGACGGGCCTGGGACAGAACATCCTCGATCCGCTGGCCGTGAGAGACGGAACGTTGGACCAACTCGATACGACTGTGCTGTTCGCACCTCGCGACTACTTCTTGGTCACCGAGGTCGGCGAGGTCGCCGCACCGGATCCCTCAGCCGGACGCCGCCAGCTCTCGCCGTCTGGCGCCGCGACTTGGTACTTCGGCGAGAACCTCCTCGTCACGGGGATCGTGGTGCCGGACGAGAGTGCGGTCGCCGACCTCGCAGGTGGAATTCGATTCGGGTTGCTCTCCGCGGACGGACGGACGACATGGGCCGCGGCGCCCCAGCTCGACGGGAGCAAGTCGCTCGGGGTCACGTTCACAGGACCCGAGCCCGCCGTGGCTCTCGTGGCTCAAGCCGGACGAGACCACACCTCACTGGGCGCGCCGACGATCTCGAGCAAGGACGGAACGCTCTTCATCGCCGATGGGCAGCTCGAAGGCGCCGTGGTTCCTCCGCGATGGGAGTTTCGCGGGATAGACGGATCGTTCGCCGTCTTCGACGACCGTTTCGCCCGCCCGCCCCTGACCCTGCGCGCCCTGGGCGAGGGCACAGGTCGTGGCTCCGGGGCGACTACGACGGCCGGCGGCGGCGTGGTCGGAGCCTCGGTGCTCGCGACACAGGGACCCGCGTTCGCTCCCACCTCGGCCGAGGTCTCCTCACCCGGCGGCGTCGAGGTGATACGAGCAGAAGCCGCGATACCCGGCTGGAGGGCAACCTGGACTCCGCAATCGGGGCAGAGGGTGGCACTTCCGGTGCGCCGCGTCGGCCTCGTCCAGGAAGTGACGGTCCCGCGCGGTCGCGGCGTTCTCGCGTGGGCCTACGACCCTCCGGGATGGACAGCCGGATGGATCATCTCCGCGACGGCCCTTGCACTGTTGGCAGCCCTGCTGTTGTGGTGGCTCGTCGCGACCCGGAGATCCAGATCTGCAAAGGCCCGCAGTCGCGTGTGAAGCCGGCCTTTCGGCCGGCTTCACCAATGGACACTGTCGGTTGTAGCCACCGCAGCTCACGCCACTTTCGCCCTAGGTCGAGGACCGTCTTGTCGACTGGCCGGCGCTCAGCCGGCGCCGTAGCGGCCGCGTAGTGGGCAGGGCCTCGCGCGGTGGATGTGAACGCTCGCGGTCTCCGGTCTCGGAGACCTGCCGAGCACTACCGACGAGGTGGACCGCTCTCCTCTTGCGAGCCTGTCGAGACCATCGTCAAGCTCCTTCCTATTGCCCCACCGGATACAGGGACCCGGGTTCTGCCTCAATTGTCGGCTCGAGCCATGCGGTCGTCAATAGGTAATCGGGTCTCGTCCACGTGAGCTGACCGGTCTCCCCGATCACCAGGACCTGCGTAACCTCGGCCTGTGGCCACGAGCACTCCCAGGCTGACTAGGCGGGCGTTCCCCCTTCTCGCGACGGTCGTGCTCGTGGGCGTGGCGATCGCGTCTTCGATCTGGTGGGGACCCCATATCGAGGGCACGTCCGGTTGGCAGCTTCCCGACGACCTCTGGGGAACGCTCGTGGCGGCGCGACGTCTCCTGCACCTGGACGTCGGCGGGCTCTACACCCAACCCACAGGTCTCGTGGCCTTCCCCGGCGCGGCACTGATCCTCGCGCCGGCCGCCGCGATGATCGAGGCCGCCGGTCTCAGCTTCGCGACACCGGGTCCTCACAACTCCCATCCATCGGCGTGGCTCGTTGTCGGACCGTACGAGGTCGCGATCTCGGCGATCGTGTTGTTCGCCGCCGACCGAATCGCCGAGCGCATGGGCGCGTCGCGCCCTAAGCGAGCACTCCTGGCGACTGCAGGAGCGGTCGCCTTGTGGAACGTCTCGGCACGCTGGGGCCACCCGGAGGACGCCGTCGCCCTGGGGCTGTTTCTCTACGGGCTGATCGCCCTCTCGGAGGGCAAGAGTGCGCGATCGGCATGGCTGCTCGGAGCGGCCGTAGCCGTACAGCCGCTCGTCCTCCTGGGAGCGCCGATCGCATTCGTCATGGTGGAACCTCGACGCTTCGCCGGTTACCTCGGCAGAGCAGCTGCGCCGGCGGCGGTGCTCCTAGGAGCCGCCGTGGCCGCAAACCCTCACGCCACCTTCGAAGCAGTCGTCAATCAACCGAACTGGCCGACGGTCGACCATCCGACGCCCTTCGTCTACTTCGCTCCCCACATGAGTCACGGCGCGGTGGCAGCAGGCCCGGGCCGCGCGGTCGCGATCTTCCTCGCATGCGCGTGCGCCGTCGTCGTCGAGCGCCGCTGGCGAGCCCAACGAAGACGCCCGGAATGGAGCAACGAGGCGATGGCGGAGATCGTGTGGTGGGTGGCACTTGCCCTTGCCTTGCGTTGCACATTCGAGTCGGTGATGGTCTCCTACTACGTGTGGCCGGCGCTGGCGGTCGCACTGATCCCGGCGGTGCGAGGATGGGCACGGCTCGTAGCCACGTCGGTGGTCACCTCGGCGCTGACCTTCGTATCGCAGGCCTCGTGGAACGGGCGATGGACCTTTTGGAGCGTCATGGCCGGCGGAATTCTCCTCGCGCTCGTATGCTCACGACCGCTCGTCCGGCGCGTCGGGCCGCGCGCCGCGGCAGCGACCCCCGTTGTGGCGACGGCGTTCGGCGTCGCCGTTCAAGGCAGCCAGGACACCCGGCTGCGCAGCAGCACGTAGCCCACGAAAGCCCCTGCATCGATGAGGCTGTGTGCCAAGACGAGCCGCAGGAGCCTCCCCTGTCGCTGGTAAATGCGACCGAACAGCAATCCCATCGCGGCGTTGCCGAAAAAACCTCCGAATCCCTGGTACAGGTGGTAAGCCCCCCTGAGCACCGCGCTCGTAAGCAGCGAGCGGTCCTCTCCCCAATCGAGCTGATGCAGCCGGTGGAGGAGATACCCGCAAACGACGACCTCCTCGAGCACTCCGTTCTGCACCGCAGCCATCACGAGAACGGGTATTCGCCACCAGGTCGCAGGCAGGTTCGTCGGGACCACCCGCACGTTCAATCCCGCGTGGTACGCCCCCAGATACAGCGCCAACCCGAGGCCGCCGACCACTGCGGCCAGCCCGGCCCCCCACAACGCCTCTCGTCCCGGACGCACCCAGTCGATCCCGATGCTCGCCACCGAGTCACCGGACCTCGTCAGCAAGTAGAAGACGAGCCCTACAGGTACCAGGGCGACCGCGATCCCGGCGAGCTGGTACGCGAGGTCCAAGAGCGAGCGACCGGGTGCCGCCGAGGCGTTGATGACCGCGCTCTGAGCACGGAGTGGAGACGAAGCGGTGAGAGAGCCGACGAGGTCGAGCACTGCGTAGAGCGCCGATGCGCCGAGCGATACCCCGAGCACGAGCCAGACCTCGGCGACCGTCGCCCTGCGGCTAACGGCATCGGCCGAGCGTGGCCCGAGGGCCTCGAGATTCGCGGCTGCGTCGTCCAATGCTTTACCGGTTTCACCAGCCGGATCGGCGCCGTCTCCGATCAAGGCGTCGCCCATGGGGATCGACGCTAATACCGCGAAAGGAAAACGGTCGTTCGCTACTCGCCGGTCGGACGAGCTGTGAGGATCCCTTCGAGGTGCTCCAGCAGATCCGATATCGCCTCGGGTTGTACGACGAGTTTTCGACGAGAGGCGTCGTCGTTGCGCACCAGCCCTGCGTCACGAAGGAGCTTCACGTGGTTGGAGACGGTGGGCTGTGCGAGCGAGAACATCTCGGCTATCTCCGTCACCGTTCGGGGACCGCTTCTCAACGCGTCGAGGATCGCGAGCCTCGTGGGGTCCGAGATCGTCTTGAGCCGTCGCGCGAGCAGCTCCGTGCGAGCACGTGCCTGGGCGCCCGAGGCATCTGCGCGAACACCCACTATCAAGAGTCCCGGCAGCTCGACGAGCAATCCGAGGTGCGCAAAGAAGGCAGGCACCACCGCCACTTCGCCTCCCGGTCCCAGCTCGTCTACGAGCTGTCCGAGCAGATCGCTCGAATAACAGGAGGCCCGTGCCAAGTCCTGCCAAGAAGCACCCTTGACGAGCATCTCGCGCCGAATCGCGACGGCCGCATCGACTGCGCGTCTGCCATCTCGGTTCCAGTCGCTCGCGATCGTGGACCAGACGTCGCTCACCAGCTCGACATATGCGCGCCTCAGCTCGGGTGACGACCGCAACCTCGTAAGCCTGCCGAGCACCGCAGCGCGATCTTCCGCCGTCTCCGAATTCAGCGGCAGGTCGGTGGGAGCGGTGGCGCATAGTTCCTCGAGGCGGTTGAGAAATGCGGCCGATTCCGTCGAATAGAGCAGCCCGCCGTGGTGCGCCAGAACCATCAGCTCGATAGATCCACCGCAGCTGGTCGCCTCGTTCGGTCCCCAAAAGGAGCGGACCCGCTCGGCGAGATCGGGAGCCCCGTCGTAGATCCTGGCGAGGCTCGCATGGTCCCGCCGGTAGTCCGCGCGGAGAGCCGCCGCCATCGCCCAGTCGAGCTCGACCGCCACTGAGCCGCTGAGCACCACAGATGGACCGCTGGTCTCCTGGTCCTCATGGAATAGAGGCATCGTTATATGACTGTATCAAGATATTCTTGCACTTATCGGAAAATCGTACTAATTTCCGAGGTAACGATGATGAACCCTTGGATCGCCCAAGACCTGGTATCCGCCCGCCGACAGGACCTCGAACGCTCGGCGTCGCAGTCGGCCCGTCGGCGACAGAGCGCTCAGCCGGCTGCATCCCAGTCCGCCCAAGCCGGTCGATCGAGCCGCACCTATGTCGCCCGGTGGGCCGGGGAGCAGCTCATCAGGATCGGAAGGCGACTGGCCGGGCCCGAGACCCTGCCGAGCGGTACCTGACGGCGAAGCTGGGACTTCGTCAGCCCCCGACGGCCTGCTCTGCAGCCCCGAGGAACTGCTGAAGGCTCGCGACCTGAGAAGCGGGAGGGGTCGCAACGGGAGCCGGGGCGCCGAAGTTGCTGAAGGTCACCTGGGCCGAGACGGTCCCCCCCGAGTTGCCCGGTATCGACATCGAGAAGTCCATACCCCGCAGCTGGTCGGCCGAGTCGACGTACACCTTGAAATTGATCGGCCCGACGGACTGCAGGAGCTGGTCCGCTCCCTGGACGATCGACGCTGGAAGTCCCGAGCTCGCAAGCGCACCCTCTACTGCGGACTTGTTGATCGACACCGAGTAGCTCTGGACCGGAACGCCCCCGAAGGACGTAGAGCCGAGCGGAACAACGGTGTTCCCCCTCGAGGCGAGAATCTGGAGCATCTGCGCAGGGTCCCCCCCACTCAGGGCGCCACCCGCCGCTGACCCGGAGCTTCCGATCGGGACCGATACCCACGTCTTGCCCGGGAGCAGTTGCGAAATCTGCGGGATGCTCATGTACAAAGCACCATCCGAGCTCACCACGCTGAAGTGCTGTCCCTCTACGGTCATGGAGAGACTTCCAGAGCCGGTACTGAAGTCGACCACTCCGGTCGCGGGCACAGTGAGAGTCTTCGAGCCGGCGGTGACGGTCTCGGTCATCGACATCTCGGCGGTGTGGAGGCCCTCGGTGTTCACCGCCGCCGTCAGCACTGCCTGGCCGGGAGACGCTGTACCCGGGTTGGCGGAGCCCGGCGAAGGCGTGGAATGAAAGGCTCGGACGCACAACACGGCTGCGAGCACGACAGCTGCCGAGATGAGCGCAACGATGGCGAACGTGCGAAGACGGGCCCTCGGCTTCACGGAGTGCGAGACCTCGGGCGCACCCGCGGCAGCGGCAACGGTGGCCGAGCGGACTGATGCCGGAGTATGGGCAAGCGCGGGGTTGGAAACAGCCCAGCTCGCCGAGGCCGGCGACACCGACGGCATGCGCGACGTCTGCGAAGTTGGCAGAGAAGGCTTTGGTCCCGCGTCCTGAGCGATCACCTTCGAGGGAGCAGTGGGCTGAGCCTCCGCGTATTTCGTGGCATTCGGCTCCAACGAGCGGAACACTCGCCACGCCGCCTCGTGCTCGGAGATCGGCCAGGTCTGGTGAGCGGCCCCCGCAGGATCGTCCGCTCTCCACAGACCGCAACTCTGGCGGTCCGAGCTGTAGCCCCAGAGGAAGCTCTGACCTCGATAGGTGAATGTCGGCGGTGCCGCGGCATCCGATGGCACGAGGGGGGGCCTCCTTCCTGACTCTCTAGGCACATCGGCAGCAAGAGGCCGCACCTGAAGCCCCGAATGTCGCACGCAGGGCTGTCCCCGTGTGACGTTGCCCAGAGGGCTACCGTGACCGACGAAGGTTGAGGCCCAGCGTGCTCCACGGGCTGCTCAAGCGTGTCGGAGAGGATCCCTTGGCGGAGTTGATCGCGGGAGTCGACCTAGGGGGGACGAAGATCCAGTCCGTCGTGGTCGCGGACCGCCGGGTCGTAGGCCAGTCCCGACGGACGACGCCCCGTAGCAGCGCCGACGACGTGACCGCCGAGATAGTCCTTGGCGTTCGTGCGGCCCTCGAATCAGCAGGAGCCGGCGCCACCGATCTGCTCGCCGTGGGCATCGGCGCACCTGGCGCCGTCGACCCCGTGAGGGGAACCGTCTCCAAAGCTGCCAACGTCGCCGGATTCACGGAAGAGGTGGCCCTGGGCCCGGCCGTGTCCCACGCTCTCGGGGGCACTCCGGTGGCGGTCGAAAACGACGTCCGCGTTGCGGTGATCGGAGAGAACGTTCGCGGAGCAGGTCGCAAGTTCCAGAACTTCCTCGGGGTTTTCGTCGGCTCCGGCGTCGGAGGCGGGCTGATACTCGAGGGCTCGCTGCGCCGCGGCGCCGGTAACGCAGGAGAGATCGGTCACACGACGGTGAAGCCCGGCGGACGCCAGTGCGGCTGCGGCAGATTCGGGTGCCTGGAGGCCTATGCGGGGCGCGTCTCGATCGAGAAGCGGGCGCGGCAGCACTTGGAGAAGGGACGAAAGACCAAGCTCTTCGAAATCATGGAACGCAAGGGCAGGGACAGGGTGACGAGCTCCGTCATAGCCGACGCCCTAGAACAGGGCGATCGGCTGACGATCGAGCTCCTGGGCCAGGCAGTCGAATCTCTGGGTCTCGCGCTCGCCAATGCCCAGAACCTGCTCGACCTCGAGGCCATCATCTTGGGCGGTGGCCTCGGGGACCGGCTCGGGGAGGAGTTCGTAGCAAGGGTCGCCCTCGAGATGCGGGACAACCTACGCATCCCCGAACATCCACCCGACGTGCTGCCAACCGAATTGGGCGACCTCTCCGGAGCCGTGGGCGCGACGGTCTTCGCGGAGAACGTGCTGGGTGAGTCGAAGAAGAGAATCTCATGACACATAGAGCGATACGAAAAGGAGCCGACAGTTGAAAGGCGACTTGCAGGCGAGAACAGTTTCGATTTCGGGACACGGGGGCGACGAGATCGAGGCATACCTGTCCGAGCCCTCGGACCACGGGCGCTTCGGCGGCGTCGTGGTGATTCACCACATGCCCGGCTACGACGAGCAGACCAAGGAGATCACGCGGACCTTCGCCGCGAACGGCTACCTGGCGATCTGTCCCAACCTCTATTCGAGGGAAGCCCCGGACGCGACGCCCGAGGAAGCGTCCGCTGTGGCGCGAGCCGCTGGAGGAGTTCCCGACGAGCGCCTCGTGGGCGACGTCGAGGGAGCCGCCAGATTCTTGAAGGGGCTCGACCGTTCAAACGGAAAGGTCGGCACCATCGGCTACTGCTCCGGCGGAAGGCAGTCTTTCCTGGCCGCCTGCAGCCTCCCACTCGACGCCGCCATCGACTGCTACGGAGGGGGCGTGGTCAACCCTCCCCCCAAGGAGCTCGGTCTCAAAGCCGGCTCGATCGTCCATCTCGCCGGCAACCTCTCGTGCCCTTTGCTCGGTCTCTTCGGCGCCGAGGACCAGTACCCCACTCCGGAGGAGGTCGTGCAGCTCGAGAAGACCCTCGCAGAGCAGGGCAAGACCTTCGAGTTCCACTCCTTCGAAGGAGCCGGACATGCATTCTTCGCCACCAACCGCACCAATTACCGGCCTGAGGCAGCCCAGCAGGGCTGGAGCAAGATCTGGGACTTCTTCGGCCGCCATCTCTCCAAGTAGCCGCTGTCCTTCGGGATAACGCTCAACCCTCCACGTCCGCGTCTACGAGATCCTGGAGGGCTGCCTCGATCGCACGCGTGAAGGTCGGATAGGGAAAGATCAAGCGGCGAAGCTCGGCGGTCGGGACGTTCAGCTGGACAGCCAGCTCGAGAAGACCGAGGACCTCACCGCCACACGGACCTGCGGAGGTCGCACCGACCAGCACGCCCGAGTCTGCGTCCTCCACGAGCTTGATCAGGCCGCTGTTTCCCGCCTTGTGGATCCAGCCGCGCGCGGAAGAAGGAATCGGCGCTCGCCCCACCCTGACCTTGATCCCACGATCACGAGCCGCAGCCTCCGAGAGCCCCACGCTGCCGATCTCGGGATCCGTGAAGGTGACTCTGGGAAGTGCGTGATAGCGGGCACCTGGCACCTTCTCCCCCATGATGTCGCGGACGGCGATGTCCGCCTGGTACATCGATACATGGGTGAACGCGCCGACACCCGTCACGTCGCCGATGGCCCAGACCCCGGGAGCGGCCTTCATGTGGTCGTCCACCGTTATGAAGCGAGCGTTCTCGTCGAGCCCGATGCTGGCAACACCGAGAGCTCTGAGGTCCGCACGACGTCCGGTCGCTACGAGGAGCTCCTCACAAACAGAAGTGGTGCCGTCGCCGAGCTCGAGCCACACCCCTGTGCGATCGCGCTTCGCGCCGGTCACCTTCACCCCGGTCACGACCGTGACACCGTCCGCAACGAGCGCCTCGCCGAGCAGCGAAGCAGACTCCGGCTCCTCGGCGGGCAACAGCTGCGGCGCCATCTCGACCACTGTGACCGCGCTGCCGAAGCGGGCGAAGACCTGGGCGAGCTCCACCCCAATCGCCCCGCCGCCCAGAACTAGAAGGGAGCTCGGCACCCTCTCGGTTTCGATCGCTTCTCTGTTGGTCCAGTAGCCGATCTCGGAGAGTCCCGAGACGGGAGGCGCCCAGGGCTCGGTGCCGCTTGCGACGACCACGGCCCTTGTCGCCTCGAGCTCCAGGTCGCCCACCATCACCCGGCCAGGGCCGTCGAAGTGCGCGAAGCCGCGGACGAAGCGCCCACCTTTCGACTCGAAACGCTCGACCGCCACCCGATCGTCCCAATTGTCGGTGGCCTCTTCTCTTATGCGTCGCGCGACGAGCCCCCAGTTCGCGGTTACCGAGACGTCCCCTGCCATCTGAGGAACTCGCCGTGCCTCTGCGAGAAGGCCGGCTGCGCGAAGCATCATCTTCGAGGGAACACAACCCCAATACGGGCACTCCCCTCCGAGCAACCGGCCGTCGATCCCCACGACGTCGAGTCCGGACTGGGCCAGACGCCCAGCGAGGTCCTCGCCTCCCGGGCCCATGCCAACGACCACGACGTCAACGGTCTCGGTCATAGAACCTCCTCGACGAATCTCCGGGTCACTGCCTTAGCACCTGGAACCGACCCCCGCGCAGCCACAAGCCGGAAGATGGTCTGTTGCGCCGACGAGCCTGTGATCCACGCTTTTGCCGGTTCATGTAAACCTTGACCATGTCAGCGCTCGAGGCACTCGCCATCGCCGGGGCAGGCCTCGTCGCGGGGACCATCAACACGGTCGTCGGCTCGGGAACGCTCATCACCTTTCCGACACTGCTCGCGTTCGGCTTCCCGGCCGTCATGGCCAACGTGAGCAACTCGGTGGGGCTGGTGCCGGGATCGCTGAGCGGTGCCGTCGCCTACCGCCGGGAGCTGCGTGGGCAATCGCGCCGGCTGCTCGTGCTCTGCGCAGCGGCCGTCGCAGGCGGCGCGTGTGGGGCCGGGTTGCTGCTCGCTCTGCCGAGCAGCGTGTTTCGCCGCGCTGTTCCGGCTCTCATCCTCGTCGCGTGCCTGTTGGTCTTGTTCCAACCACAGTTGGCGCGCCGCGCGGCCGGATCCCATCGACCTCATGGCGGCCCGATGCTCTTCGCTGCCGTCTTCGCGACCGCCATCTACGGCGGATACTTCGGAGCCGCACAAGGAGTGATCCTCATATCGCTCCTCGGCATCTTCCTCAACGACCAAATTCAGCGTCTCAACGCTGCGAAGAACGTGCTGGCTCTTCTCGTGAACGCGGTGGCCTCCCTCGTCTTCATCGCCGTTTCGAACGTCTCTTGGAGCGCAGCCGGCCTGCTCGCTGCCGGCTCGGTGGTAGGCGGCCAGGTCGGGGGACTACTAGGTCGTCGCCTGCCCACGCTCTGGTTGCGAGCCGTGATCGTCGTCGTGGGCTTGACCGCAGCGATCGTCCTGTTGGCCTGAGGTTGTCCGTGGGTTGGCGCAGGTGGGCGCACCCGGTGGGCGCACCCGACCCTCCTCTTTGGAAACGCCAAGAAGTCGCACAGGTTGGTCCAAGGTGAACGGTGCAGACTGTCGGGGCGTAGAGGTGGCGTAGATCGCCGAGGAGACGAATAGATGGACGAGACCACCGAACCGGTGCCTGGAGCGGCGCCGGCACCCGAAAACCAACTGCCCGGCGATGGTCGGCCCACCGCTCAGATACCCGTCGACCCCACGGCGCAGGTCGCTGCGCAGCCATCCGAGCTGGGGTTGAACGAGCCGGGACGACAAGGGTTCGACGCACCCGGCTGGTCCGCATTCGGCGCCGGCGCCCCCCCCGCCTGGAACGCCTACCCGGGGTCGCCCACAAGCGCGGCTCCCCCCGGAACACCCCTCCCTCCTGGCGCAATGCCACCCGGCACCGGGGCAATGCCACCCGGCACCGGGGCAATGCCACCCGGCGCCGGGGCAACGCCGCCCGGCCCACCACCGACCGGAGGGGTACCGCAATACCCACCGCCAGGTTTCGGAGCGTCGGGCCCCTACCAGGGCGGGCACGGCTACTGGGGCCATACGCCGTGGCCCGGGAGCACCCCCGCGTGGGGATGGACCGGCTCGGCGCCACAGCCCCCTAGACGGGCGAACGCTCCGCTGCTCACGATGGTCGTCGTTGCGGCCGTGGTGCTCGCAGCAATCGCGGGAGTCGTCATAGGTCACGCAGTGTGGAACAACACGGTCGCTTCGCAGGGCGCCAACGCCCCCTCGGTGAACCCCGGCAACGGAACGAACCCGTTCGGACAGGGCAGCTCTGGCAACGGAGCCAGCCCGTTCGGACAGGGCGGATCGGGCTCGGGACAAGGTTCCTCCGCGTCCGGTGCTCCGGCCAACGCGGCTTCGATCGCCGCGAACGTCGACCCGGGGCTCGTCGACGTCAACACCAACATCACATATCAGGGGCTTCAGGGAGCCGGGACAGGGATGGTGCTCACACCCAACGGGGAAGTGCTGACCAACAACCACGTCATAGAGGGCGCCACGTCCATCAGCGTCACCGACATAGGAAACGGCAAGACCTACAACGCGAATGTCGTGGGCTACGACCGCACGCAGGACGTGGCGGTGATCCAGCTCACCGGAGCGTCGGGGCTCCAGACCGTGAGCACCGGTGACTCCTCGAAGGTCAAGGTCGGTCAAGGCGTCGTCGCCATCGGCAATGCGAACGGAACCGGAGGAACCCCGAGCTACGCGGGTGGTTCGGTGACCGCGACGAACCAGTCGATCACCGCCAGCGACTCGGCCGACGGCACGTCCGAGCAGCTGACAGGACTGTTGGAGACGAACGCGGACATCATCTCGGGGGACTCGGGCGGACCGCTCGTGGACAGCTCCGGTCAGGTGGTCGGCATCGACACAGCGGGCTCCGGCACCTCTGGGGGGTTCCAGTTCCAGTCCCCCGCCAACCAGGGTTATGCAATACCGATCAACCAAGCGGTGAGCACCGCCAAGCAGATCGAGGCGGGAAACGCCTCGTCGACGGTGCACGTTGGGCCGACCGCCTTCCTCGGGGTCGAGGTATCGAGCAGCGCAGCCGACTGCACTTCGTCGAGTCCCTTCGGAGGGATCGGAGGCGGCGGGAACACGTCTACGCCGGGGGCGTATGTATGTCGCGTCGTCTCGGGGGAGCCTGCGGCACAAGCCGGCCTCGCCGGCGGCGACACCATTACATCGGTCGACGGCCACGACGTGACCTCGCCCGACTCGCTCACCAACATCATGCTCGCAGAAACTCCCGACCACTCAGTCCCCGTGCAGTACGTGGACTCGTCCGGTCAGCAGCAGTCCGCCACGGTCAAGCTCGGGTCCGGCCCACCTCAGTGAGTCGGCTCCTGCCTCCTCAGTCTGGAGAGGAACCGCACGACCGCTTCACGGAACTGCGGCGTGACGACGGCTGAGAGGTGGTTGCCCGGTACGAGCTCGAGCGAGGCCCCAGGAATCGCCTCGGAGATCGAGTCGAGCGTTCCGACGAGCGTGTCGTCCTCCCCGTTGAGGACGAGTGTCGGGACCTGGATCGTGCTCAGCAAGTCGATAGACGGCGGCCCGAGGCGCGAGCGTTGGAGCGCCGCCAAGGCGACGCGATCCGCACCGGTCGAATCGGCGAAGTTTCGATAGGCAAGGGCCGTGGGATCAGTGATCGCAGTGCGGTCGGCAACCTCGAGCCCCTCGGCGATTCGGTCCGACCGCTCGCGGCTCGCGATGCTCGCCTGACCCAAGCCGACGCCGCCGAGGATCAGGGCTCGGACCCGAGGGTCCGAGAGCGCCACCTGGATCGCGAGGAACGAACCCATCGAGTACCCGACCACCGGGACCTGGTCGATTCCGAGGTGGTCGAGGAGCGCCTCGACGTCTCGACGCATCGCTCGATCGCGATATGCAGCGGGATCGTGGGGCTTCTCCGAGCGCCCGTGTCCCCTGGCGTCGACGAGCACGGGGCTCCATCCGGCGTCGGCGATCGCATCGGCTACTCCAGGGCGAACCCAGTTGGTGCGTGAATCGGAAGCGAAGCCGTGCAGCAGAACGACGGGGTCCCCCCGGCCCGTCACCTCGTAGGCGATGCGAACTCCGTCGAAAGAGGAAAAGCTCGGCATTCGAAGATTCGACTACACCACGCCGCCGGGCGCTATGCGGCTCGGCGCCATGCGGTTCGGCGCCATGCGGCTCGGCGACAGGCCGCCGGGGGGCGGTCCTCGGCTTCTTCGCTCCCGATACGTCGAAGAGACCAGTCAACGGATACCGTTCTTCCATGTACGCGGCCGCCCACGCGAAGGCCCACCCGGACAAGCCTGCGATCGTCATGGCGAAGAGCGGCGAAATGGTGACTTTCGCGGAGTACGAGGCGAGCGCCAACCAAGTCGCCCGTCTCCTTCGCGACTTGGGACTACGGCGCCTGGACCACATGTCGATCTTCATGGACAACGACCCCCGCATGCTGATCTCCGAAGGCGGGGCTGAGCGGACCGGCCTCTACTACACGTGCGTCAACTCGTATCTGTCTGCCGAGGAAGTCGCCTACATCGTGAACGACTCGCAGTCACGGGTGGTGATCACCGGCAGATCAAAGGCGGACGTGGCATCTGATCTCCCAGCGCTGTGTCCCGACGTGGAGCTTTGGCTGCTGGCCGGCGACGAGCGCGGCTCGAAGACCCTCGGGGAGCCCTTCGAGCCCTGGGAGCAGACCATCGGCCGCTACAGCACCGACCCCATCCTCGACGAGGAGCTGGGAACACCGATGATGTACTCGTCGGGCACCACC
>DAIQQK010000084.1:0-14574 GCA_036786835.1 Acidimicrobiales bacterium
TCTTCGGCTTTCGCGAACGCGAGATGGTGCTCGCGTTCTTCGAGAAGACGACGGGCCTGCGGATGAACCACAACTTCATCCGTCCCGGAGGGATCGCTGCTGATCTGCCCGACGGGTGGGAGGACGACGTCGAGCTGATCTGCGACAACATCACGGACCGTCTCGACGACTACGACGACCTCATCACGGGACAGCCGATATTCCGCGAGCGCACAGAGGGGGTCGGGGCGATAACCGCCGAGGAGGCGCTCGCGATGTCGGCGACCGGGCCGATTCTTCGCTCTACCGGAATCGCCTGGGACCTTCGCAGGACCATGCCCTACCTCGCGTACGACGAGGTCAATTTCGACGTCATCATCGGAACCTACGGCGACAACTTCGACCGGTACGCGATCAGGATCAACGAGATCCGCGAGTCGATCAGGATCGTCAGGCAGATCCTCGGCCGGATGCCGGACGGCGACTACAGGGTGCAGGACAAGAAGGTGACGCCTCCGCCACGCGCGCGCATCGACGAGTCGATGGAAGCCCTGATCCACCACTTCAAGCTGTTCACAGAGGGATACAAGGTTCCCGAAGGAGAGGTCTACACGGCCATAGAGTCCCCACGGGGCGAGATCGGCTGCTACATCGTCTCCGACGGCTCTGCGAAGCCCTATCGCATGCACATCAGGGGACCGTCGTTCGTCAATCTTCAGAGTCTGCCGGTGATGCTTCGGGGCGGCCTGGTGGCGGATGCGATCGCCACGACGTCCTCGGTCGATCCGGTCATGGGCGAGACGGATCGATGAGCGGACACCTCTCGTCCGAGGTGATGACACGCGCCCGCGAGGTCATCGCCCTGTATCCGCACCCGCGCTCGGCGCTGATTCCCGTCTGCCATCTGGCTCAGGAGCAGGACGGCTGGTTGAGCCCCGAGGCCGTTGCCGACGTTGCCGAGTTGCTCGGGCTCCAGCCCGCAGAAGTGGTGGGCACCGCATCCTTCTACGAGATGCTCCGGACCGAGCCTGTCGGGAAGTACGTGATCTCGGTATGCACGAACATCGCCTGCATGCTCCAAGGCGCCTACGAGCTGCTCGATCACGCCGAGCAGGTCCTGGCCATCCGTCCGGGTTCCACCACGGCAGACGGCATGTTCACGCTCGAGGACGTCGAGTGCATCGCCGATTGCGGCCGGGCCCCTTGCCTGAGCGTCAATTACCGTTTCTTCGGCGACATGACCAACGAGACCTTCGACGCGCTGGTGGACGACCTGCGAGCCGGACGTCTGAGCGAGGACGTACCACCGCACGGGACCCTGGTCAGGGTGAGGCGTGACGGCGGCCTCAGGGTGGACGACGAGACGGTCTCCTCCGAGCGCCGGGCCGCGGCCGAAGCGGCCGCCGAGCGCTCTGCGAGCCCCGGTGGTGGAGTTTGATGGCCCTTACCGAAGCGCCCCGCATACTCACCTCGAGGATCGAGCAGGAGGACTCCCACTCCCTCGAGCGCTACCTGGCGACGGGCGGGTACGCGGGCCTGCGCAAAGCGCTCTCGATGACACCGGAGGAGGTCGCAGCTGAAGTTGATGCCGTGAGCCTGCTGGGCAGGGGAGGAGCGGGATTCCCGGCGGGTCGCAAGTGGTCGATGCTGCGCCAGGCGCCCACCACTTACCTGGTCGTGAACGGCGACGAGAGCGAGCCGGCGACCTTCAAGGACCACCTTCTGCTCGAGCGCGACCCTCACCAATTGGTCGAGGGATGCGTGATCTGTGCTTATGCCATCGGCGCGGCGCGCGTGTTCCTCTACGTGCGCGGCGAGTTCGCTCTCGGCCTCGAGCGTGTTCAGCAGGCGGTCAACGAGGCCTACTCGCACGGTGCGTTGGGGCGTGACATCTTCGGCTCGGGTTTCTCGCTCGATCTCGTCGTGCATCCGGGAGCCGGTGCGTACATCTGCGGCGAGGAGACAGCTCTGCTGGAGAGCCTGGAGGGAAAGCGCGGGTTCCCTCGCATCAAACCCCCTTATTTCCCCGCTTCCATCGGCCTATACGGGGAGCCCACCGTCGTGAACAATGTCGAGACGCTCTCCAACCTCCCATGGGTGCTCGTAAACGGGTCCGAGGCCTTCTCCAAGCTGGGCGAAGGGCGTTCGACCGGGACGAGGCTGTTCGCATTGTCCGGGCACGTGAAGAGGCCCGGTGTCTACGAGGTCGAGATGGTGAAGACGACCTTTCGCGATCTCGTCTACGCGCCGCTGCTCGGTGGAGGCATTCCCGGAGGGCGCGATCTGAAGGCGTTCATCCCCGGAGGCGCATCTGCTCCGTGGTTCGGCCCCGACCAGATCGACCTGCCACTCGGCCAAGACGAGGTGGCGGCGCAGGGGTCGATGCTCGGATCCGGATCGGTCATCGTCATGGACTCCTCCACGTGCGTGGTGCGAGCCGCCTGGCGCATCACGAGGTTCTTCTGGCGCGAGTCTTGCGGGCAGTGCACGCCGTGCCGGGAAGGAAGTGGATGGCTCGAGAAGATCCTCCGCAGGATCGAGGACGGACGAGGGCGCGAGGGGGACGTCGACCTGCTCATGGACGTCTGCGACAACCTCGCCCCGGGGGTCTCGTGGCCGCCGCAGCAGACCACGATCTGTGTGCTCGGGCCCTCGATCCCCTCGTCGATCGCCTCGGGGATCCGCATGTTCCGCGACGAATTCCTCGTCCACGTCAAAGACGGGAGGTGCCCCTTTGGCTAGCCCTCGCGTCTTCGATCCGACGGTCGTCTCGCATCACGCCATCTCGTCCAGTCGCGTGGGAGAGGTGAAGTTCACCCTCGACGGACGCGAAGTGACTGCTGAGGCCGGAGAGTTCCTGATCGCCGCGGCCGAGCGCGCAGGGGTGTTCATCCCTCGGTTCTGCTACCACCCCCGGATGAAACCGGTGGGGATGTGCCGCATGTGCCTCGTAGAGGTGTCGGGTCCTCGTGGTGCGACCTTGCAGCCGGCGTGCTACATCCCCGTCGGCGAGGGCATGGAGGTGGTGACCACCTCCGAGAAGGTGCGAAAGGCACAGGACGGCGTGCTCGAGTTCCTGCTCGTCAACCATCCGCTCGACTGTCCGGTGTGCGACAAGGGAGGTGAATGCCCCCTCCAGGACCAGACGTTCGCCTACGGCCCCGGCGAGAGCAGGTTCGTGGAGGAGAAGCGCCACTGGTCGAAGCCCATCGCACTGTCGGAGCTGGTGCTGCTCGACCGTGAGCGATGCATCCAATGCGGGCGCTGTGTGCGCTTCGCGCTCGAGATCGCCGGCGAGGCACAGATCGACTTCCTGGGCCGTGGCGACCAGGTGGAGGTCAACATCTTCGAGGACCACTCCTTCACCTCCTATTTCAGCGGGAACACGATCCAGATCTGTCCGGTGGGCGCGTTGACCTCCACGCCGTACCGCTTTGGAGCTCGGCCCTGGGACCTCGAGCAGGTGGAATCCACTTGCACCCTTTGTGCCTTCGGCTGCCGCGCGGCGGTGCAGTCCTCGGCAAACCGAGTGACGCGTCTCATAGGCATCGACAGCGATCCGGTCAACCAGAGTTGGCTGTGCGACAAGGGTCGCTTCGGTTACGAGGCAGTCAACTCCGAGGACCGGCTGACCGAGCCCTTGGTTCGTCGCCGAGGTGAGGGAGATCGCGAGGACCTCGAGCCCGCGTCTTGGTCCGAGGCAATTTCGATCGTGGCCGATCGGCTGTCGAAGATTCTCGAGGAGCACGGGCCGCCAAGCATCGGCGTCGTGGGCGGGGCGAGGCTCTCGAACGAAGACGCCTACGCGTGGGCGAAGCTCGCAAAGTCGATCATCGGCACGGACTCGGTCGACGCCCAGCTTGCCGACGGGCTTCGTGCAGAGGCCGTCCTCGGGCTTCCGAGGGCCACCATCGACGAGGCATGCGCGGCGCGATGCGTGGTGGTCCTCTCCGGTGACCTGCGCGAGGAGCTCCCGGTCCTCTTCCTCCGCTTGCGCGGAGCAGTCGTGGAGAAGGGCCTGAGGCTGATCGAGGTGACACCTCGGCCAACTGCGCTCACCCCCTACGCGACGGCCTCGATCCTCTGTCGCCCCGGTGAGTCCGCCCGGATGGTGCGTGCCCTGGCCAACGGCGCCGTTCGTCCTGATTCGAGCGTCGTGAGCGAGGATGTCTGGGCGAGCGCGCTCGGGGCTCTGGCAGGTGAGGGCTCCGCGGGAGGGGCACAGCCGACCGGCGACTCGGGATCCGCCGGGGGGGCCGGGGACGCCGGGGGGATAGTCGTCGTGCTCGGGAGGCCCTCGCTCGCCGAGGCCGGCGACCTCGTGGTGGAGGCGGCCACCTCCATGGCCGAGGCGTGGCCGAACGCGCTCTTCCTGCCGGCGCTTCGCCGCGGGAACGTGATGGGGGCGCTCGACATGGGCTTGGCGCCGGGCATTCTCCCGGGTCGAGTCTCGTTGGACGACGGGCGTGGCTGGTTCACCGAGTCGTGGGGGTCGGTTCCCGACGGCCGGGGTGAGGGCTCGTCGGGCATCCTGAGCTCGCTGGCCGCCGGGACGATGAAGGCTTTGGTGCTCCTCGGCGCCGACCCGCTCGGAGACTTCCCGGACTTCAAGCTCGCAGAGGAAGCACTCGAGAACGCCGACTTCGTCGTCGCTGTCGAGAGCTTTCTCTCTCCCTCCTCGGAGTGCGCCGACGTGGTGCTTCCCGCCGCCACCGTTCACGAACGCCAAGGGACGACCACGAACATCGAAGGCAGGATCACCCGACTTGGGCAGAAGATGGTGCCCCCGGGACAGTGCCGCCCCGACTGGATGATCGCAGCGGAGCTCGCGTCTGCCCTCGGAGGAGACCTCGGCTTCTCCACCGTCGCGGAGATCTGGGACGAGATCGAGAAGGTCGCCCCCTCCCATGCCGGCATCACCCGCGCCGCGTTGGATCGTCCGGCAGCCAGAGACGGGATCGTGGCTCCGCTCGTGGCTTTTCCGGTCAGCATCGGGAGGAAGGATGCTCCCTTGCGCTTCGACCCGATGGCGACGCCTGGAATCGTGGCCGTCGAGGTCCAGGGCGCGCCCCTGAGGGCCGGCCAGGGCGGCTGGGAGGACGGAGCGAACGGAGCGAACGGAGCGAACGGGAACGGAGCGCAGGGCCGTGCGCTTCCCGCCACATCGGCGCGACCTCGAACGATCGCGTGGCCGCAAGCGTTCGAACCCGTGCACGTCCCGTCCGCCGACAGCTACTCGCTGCGCCTCGTCGCGCCACGCAAGCTCTACGACGACGGTGTGACGATCGGTGCCTGCGACTCGCTCGTAGCTCTTTCGTCGTCCGCGCTGTTGCAGGTGAACAGGCACGACCTGGACCGCATAGGGGTGTCGAGCGGGGAGAAGGTGCGGCTGCGCTCCTCGCGCACATCCCTCGAGATCGAGGTCCTCGCCGACGATTCGATTCCCCGGGCTACGGCGGTGGTGGGATTCAACCTCGACGCGGGAGACGTGCCGGGCGCAGCGTCGTTGATCGACGTCACACAGCCGGTGGTCGACGTGCGGATGGAGACGCTGTGATGCACGTCGCCCTGGATCCGCTGTACTCCCACGGCGTTCACTGGGTCGAGCTGCTCGTGATCGCCGTCAGGGTCGTGGTCGCGTTCGCGGGCCTCTCGCTCGCGGTCATCCTGATGATCTGGTTCGAGCGCAAGCTGATATCCGACATGCAGGCGCGCATAGGGCCGAACCGTGCCGGGCCCTGGGGGTTGCTGCAGACGCTCGCCGACGGGATCAAGCTGATCTTCAAAGAAGAGCTCCTCCCGAGTCGTGCGGAGCGATTCGTGTTCAGGGCGGCCGCTTACCTCTCGCTGGTGCCGGCGGTGCTCGCATTCGCCATCGTCCCGGTCGGCGGTCTGGTGACGATCGCAGGCCACACGTTCGAGCTGCAGGTGGCGGACCCTCCGATCGGCATCCTCTTCCTGTTGGCGATGTCGTCGGTGTCGGTCTACGGGGTCATGCTCGCCGGGTGGTCTTCGGGATCCAAGTACCCGTTGCTCGGATCGGTGCGTGCGTCCGCGCAGATGATCTCCTACGAGGCGGCTCTCGGGATGACGACGATCGTCGTGATCCTGCTCACCGGATCCTCGTCGAACCTGGTCGGATCGCTTTCGACCCGCGCGATCGTCAACAGCCAGAGTCATACCTTCTTCGTGAGCTGGAACCTGATCCGCACGGGGATCGTCCCCTTCGTCATCTTCCTGGTGGCGATCACAGCTGAGCTCCAGCGTCCCCCGTTCGACCTGGCCGAGGCCGACAGCGAGCTCGTCGGCGGGTTCAACACCGAGTACTCGGCGTTTCGGTTCGCCATGTTCTACATGGCCGAATTCATGAACGTGATCACCATGTCCGCTGTCATGGTGACTTTGTTCTTCGGAGGGCCGGACGGACCGACACCTCACGTATTCGTTCTGTCGTGGATCGTGCCGATCCTCTGGTTCCTCGGCAAGACCTTCCTCTTCCTGTTCCTCTACGTGTGGCTCCGGGCGGCACTGCCCAGGCTCCGCTACGACCAGCTCATGAACCTCGGGTGGAAGGTGCTGATACCGATCTCCCTCGCGTGGACCCTCGTCGTGGCGGGGGCCATCGTCGGGCGCTGGTGGTTCGTCGGGGTGATCGCGGCGTTGCTCCTCGGAGGTGGCTTTCTGGCTCGCTCGTTCTTCGTGGGCAGCGTCAGGGCCGACATGTTCGCGGGCCAGGCTTCGATCTCGGGACCGAGACCCGTCACACCGGCGACGGGCCCAGGGCCCAGTGCACCGGAGTCGTCGTCGTGAGCTTTCTCGACGACGTGCGCGAGTACCTGAGCTTCCTAGGAGGGTTCAAGGTCACGCTCAGCCAGATGACCCGGCCGAGAGTCACGTGGCAGTACCCCATCGAGAAGAAGCCGAAGCCGAACCGGCTTCACGGTCGTCACGTGCTGAACCGATACGAAGACGGCATGGAGAAGTGCATCGGGTGCGAGCTGTGCGCGGGGGTCTGCCCCGCGGACTGCATCTACGTGCGCGGCGCCGACAACCCACCCGACGATCCCGTCTCTCCGGGAGAGCGATACGGCTTCGTGTACGAGATCAACTTCCTGCGTTGCATCCACTGCGACATGTGCGTCGAGGCCTGTCCCACGGAGGCCATAACCGAGTCGAAGTTGTTCGAATTCTCCTTCACCAACCGCGCCGATGCCATCTACACCCGCAGCGAGCTGTTGGTCGACGACGAGGGACATCCCAAGCACCTTCCATGGGAGGACTGGCGCGAGGGCGACGACCTGCACACCTCCGCGTGGATGCGCGCCACGTCTCCCTCTGGCGATGCCTCCTACGAGGGTCGAGTGCAGTGGTCGGGAGAGCTGGGCTACGGGGTCCGGGCCCCCGAAGGCGGCCAGAGCGGCTTGCGCAACGACGCTGCGACCGGGATCCGACAGATCCGCGACGTGTACTACATGCACCTCGACGACATCGACAGGCCCCCGGAGATGCAGGGACTTCGTGGAGTGGCGAACCGGGCCAGGGACAAGGTCGCTCTGAGACGCGAGGCCATGACCCGAAGGCGGATGAAGTCGTGAGCGCGGCGATGCTGACCCTGCTGCCCGTGTCCTTCGCTGCGGCCACCAAGGTGGACGCGACGGTGTTCGCCATTTCGGCGCTGTTCGTCCTCGTCGGGGCCATCGGCGTGGTCGTGGCTCGAAATCCCGTGCACTCCGCCCTGAGCCTCGTGCTGACTCTGTTCGGCGTGGCTGTTCTGTTCATCGAGCAGCAGGCGAACTTCCTGGCCGCGGTGCAGGTGATCGTCTACGCGGGCGCGATCGTCGTGCTGTTTCTCTTCGTCATCATGTTTCTCGGCGTCGACCGGCGCGAGAACCTCGCTCTCGAACCTCTTCCCGCGCAGCGCCCTCTCGCCGTCGGCCTCGTCGCCCTCGGGCTCGCAGGGCTTCTCGTTCTCGGAGTGGCGGCTCACTGGTCGGTGGGAGCTCACTCTGTGGCCGGCGGGCTGAACGGCCAGCAGGGAGGCGACGTCGCCGCGCTCGGACGCTCGGTGTTCACGACGTATTTGTTTCCCTTCGAAGTGACCGCCGCTCTGCTCGTCATCGCGGTGGTGGGAGCCGTAGTGCTCGCCCGCCGCGTGCCGCGCGCCTCGCGCCAAGTACCGGCTGAGGGGGCGCCGCCTGCCGAAGGCGCGCCGCCGCAGGAGCGCCGTTCGGGCGAGCAAGTGGGCGACCCGATGGCCGCGCTCGCAGAGGCGGTTGCGAACGCCGTTGCGGCGGGACTCGTGAGCCCCTCGGATGCCGAGACCGAGGAATCGGAGGCCGGCGAGCGAGAGCCCGAGCCTGTGGGAGAGGGAGGAGCCAAACCATGAGTCTCTCCGGCAATTGGTACCTGGGGCTGGCCGCCGTGCTCTTCTCCATCGGCGCGCTCGGCCTTCTCGTGCGCCGCAACGTTCTGGTCATGTTCATGTGCGTGGAGCTGATGCTGAACGCCGCGAACCTGACCCTGGTCACGTTCGCCCGAATGCTCAACGACGTCGGAGGGCAGGCTCTGGTCTTCTTCGTCCTCGTCGTGGCCGCTGCAGAGGTCGTAGTGGGCCTCGGCATCGTCGTGGCCATCTACCGCAGGCGCGCCGGTGAGGGCACCACCGCAGACGATCTGCACATCATGAAGGGCTGAGGGACCGCAGAGCTGCGGACCTGACCGACGATGCTGCACGCCGCCTTCCTGATGCCGCTGTTGCCTCTCGCAGGCTTCGTCGTCGTCGCCCTCTTCGGCAGACGACTCGGAGACCCCTTGGCGGGTTGGATCGGCACGGCCACCGTCGCCGGTTCCTTCGTCGCCGGCTGCGTCACCTACGCGGGCCTCCTCCAGAAGCCCGGTGGCCCCCAGCGCGAGGTCGTCCAAAACTGGTTCAGCTGGATCCCCGTAGGCGGGCTGCAGGTAAAGGCCGCGCTGCTCGTCGATCCGTTGAGCATGACGATGGCGCTCTTCGTCACCTCGGTCAGCGCGCTCATCCACCTCTACTCGATCGGGTACATGAAGGGCGACCCCGACTATCCGAAATTCTTCACGTACCTGAACCTCTTCGTCGCCTCGATGCTCCTTCTCGTTCTTTCCGACAACCTGCTGTTCACCTTCGTCGGATGGGAGGGAGTCGGGGTCTGTTCGTACTGGCTCGTCGCCTTCTGGTTCGGCCGCGAGCGCGCTGCGAGCGCCGGGCAGAAGGCCTTCCTGTACAACCGCCTGGCCGACGTGGGCTTTCTGATCGCGGTGTTCCTGGTGTTCTCCAAGACCGGGACGCTCGATTACCTCGGCATCTTCTCCCATCTCGGGGCGATCGGATCCGGCTCGGCGACCGCGATAGCGCTTCTGCTCTTTGCGGCCGCCTGCGGCAAGTCCGCGCAGATTCCGCTGTTCCCGTGGCTCGCGGACGCCATGGAAGGTCCCACTCCGGTCTCGGCACTCATCCACGCGGCGACCATGGTCACCGCCGGCGTCTACTTGATGTGCAGGATCAGCCCCATATTGGCGATGTCGCATTCGGCCCAGCTCGTCGTGGCGAGCATCGGAGCGGCGACGGCATTCGTTGCAGGGGTGATCGCGTGTGGCCAGCAGGACATAAAGAAGGTGCTCGCCTATTCGACCGTCTCGCAACTCGGCTACATGTTCCTGGCGGTGGGGACAGGCGCGTACGTGGCGGCGATCTTCCTTATGGTCGCTCACGCCTTCTTCAAGGGCCTGCTGTTCCTGGGAGCGGGGTCGGTGATCCACGGGCTCCACGACGAGCAGGACCTGAAGCTCATGGGGAACCTTCGCCGCTACATGAAGCTCACGTTCCTCACCTTCGCAGTCGGGTGGCTGGCGATCGCCGGCATACCGCCTCTCTCCGGTTTCTTCGCAAAGGGGGACGTGCTCACCAACGCGTTTGCGAGATACCCCGCGCTTTGGGCGGTCGGGCTGGTGACGGCTGCTCTCACCGCCTACTACATGAGCCGGCTGATGGCGCTCGCCTTCTTCGGAGACGACCGCTGGCGCGAAGTCCTCGCCCGACCCTCTGACCCCGCAGCCTCGTCCGCGCACTCACCTCGAGACGTGACGGCCCCCGCCGCCGTCCCACACGAGGCCCCTTGGGTCATGGCGCTGCCCCTGGTCGTGCTGTCGGTCCTGGCGCTCGTCGGGGGGTTGCTGAACCTCCCCGGAAATCCCTTCCACTGGGCTCCGCTGTCGTGGCTCGAGCCGGTCTTCGGGTCGAACCTCTTCTCACCGGTTCAGTCGACAGCCACCAAGTGGGCACTTTCGATCGCGGACGCGGCGGTCGCTCTGGTAGGCCTCGGCGTCGCGCTTCCGCTCTGGACGAGGCGAGCCGAACGACCGGCTCTCGAGCCAGCTGCGCTGCGGCGCGCTCTCTACATCGACGACCTCTACGACACGGCCATCGGCCGCCCGTCCGAAGCTTTCGCCGGCTTCACCGCCACGGTGGTCGAGAGCAAGGTGATAGACGGCGCTGTGAACGGGGTGGGAGCCGCGCTCCGCTCCTTGGGCGGAGGCCTAAGGCGGGTCCAGACGGGGTTCGTCCGCCAGTACGCGCTGTTCATCGTGCTCGGTGCGGTGGCGCTGCTGGCGTGGATGGCATCGAGGGCGCTGTGACGGGAGCTTTGACGAGAGCCGGGACGACGGCCGTGGCGATCACCGGCAGGATCGCCGGGACGATGGCGAAGAGGCCGGTCCGATGACTCACGACGGCGCGTTTCCTTTCCTGACCGTGCTCGTGCTGTTGCCGGCATGTGCCGGAGCCGTCGCGGCTCTCGTGCCGCGAGGCCTGTCCGAACGGGCCACGCGGATCGTGGTCGAGGCCGTGGGTCTTGCCGGAACGCTCGCGACGCTTGCGCTGGCGGTGACCATTGCGATCCGTTACCAGGCCGGCAACGGCGGATACCGGCTCGTGAGCCGTCACGAGTGGGCGCCGTCTGTCGGCATCTCCTGGCATCTCGGGGTGGACGGGATCTCACTGTTCCTGGTGCTCATGGCCGCGGTGCTGTTCCCGCTCGTGTTGCTGTCGGGCCGGGTGCGCGAGAGACCTCGGGCCTACGTGGCGTTCCTGCTCGTCCTGGAGTCCGCGTGCCTCGGGTCGTTCGTGTCGCTCGACCTCATTCTGTTCTTCTTGTTCTTCGAGCTCACGCTCGTCCCCGCGTACTTCGTGATCGCGGGGTGGGGATTCGCCCGGCGTGGGTACGCGGCGATCAAGTTCTTCATCTACACGTTCCTCGGCTCTGCGTTCTTGCTGGTCGGGATCGTTGCGTTGGCCTTCATCCACGAGCACCAGACGGGGCGCCTCACGTTCGACCTCGTCGACTTGACCGGCACCCACCTGGGGCTCGCGTCCCAGGTGCTGCTCTTTCTTGCCTTCACTGCGTCGTTCGCGGTGAAGGTGCCGATCTTCCCGTTCCACACGTGGTCTCCTGACGCGTACGCAGAGTCCCCGGTAGCCGGATCGGTGATCCTTGCCGCCGTCATGGCGAAGATGGGGACGTACGGCATCGTGCGCTTCGACCTCACTCTGTTCCCGCGGGCGGTCGTGGACCTTGCTCCTTTGCTCCTCACGCTCGGCGTGATCGGCATCCTCTACGGAGCCGTGGTCGCCGCAGCCACGAAGGACCTTAAACGGCTCGTCGCGTATTCGTCGCTCGCGCAGTTGGGTTTCATCACGCTCGGCACGTTCGCGCTCAGCACACAGAGCCTGGCGGGGAGCGTGCTGCAGATGGTGAACCACGGGCTCATCGTGGCGGTGCTCTTCATCGTGATCGGCTGGATCTACGAGCGCCGGGGCACTTGGCAGACATCGGAGCTCCGTGGGTTGCAGCGTCCCGCCCCCGTGCTCGCAGCGACTTTCACGGTGGGGATGCTCGCGTCGATAGGACTTCCCGGCCTCAACGGCTTCGTCGGCGAATTCCTGATCTTGCTCGGCACGTTCCTCACCCACCGGTGGTGGGCTGTGGTGGCGACGGCCGGCGTGGTCCTAGCCGCCATATACCTGCTTTGGGCCTACCAGCAAGCCTTCCACCGCGAGCCGGATCCGCAGAGCGCTTCGACGCGCGACTTGTCGTGGCGTGAGGGAGTGGTGGTCGCACCCCTCGTCGTCATCATCTTCTTCCTCGGCATCTACCCGAAGCCCGTGCTCGACCGCATCACCCCGTCGGTCGACCAGCTCGTGCACCGCGTCGAGACCGCGACCTCCACGTCGCAGCCGACGGTGAGCGGTGCGACGTATCCGGCCACAGCAGTCCACGCGGACGGGGGTGGATCGCGATGAGCGCCCTGCTCGCCGCCACGACCGGCAACTTCTCGCTCCCGAGGATCGACTACTACTCGATCCTGCCCGAGCTCGTCCTCCTCGGAGGTGCGCTGCTGGCTCTTGCGATCTCGTCGGTGGTGCGAAAGCCCATTCGCACCTCGCTGGCGACGCTGTTGACCGTGGCGAGCGGTTTGGCGAGCCTGTCTCTCTCCTTGGTCCAGTGGTACCAGGTCTCGGGCCACGGGGCGCACGTTGCGGTGGCAGGTGCCGTCGTCGAAGATGGCTTCAGCGCGCTCGTGTCGGTGCTCGTGTCGTGCGCGGTCGTGGTGAGCGCTCTCGTGATCGACGGATGGTCTCGACGCGAGGAGGTGGTCGGGCCCGAGCTGCAGGTGCTCATGCTCGTCTCTGCCTCGGGAGCGATGATCATGGGGTCGGCGAACGACCTCATCGTCGTGTTCCTGGGCCTCGAGATCATGTCGATCGCCCTCTACGTCCTGGCGGCTCTGAACCCGATGCGCCAGGAGTCCGGTGAGGCGTCGCTCAAGTACTTCGTGCTCGGCGCCTTCTCCTCGGCCGTCTTCGCTTACGGGATCGCCCTTGTCTACGGCGCCACTGGCACGTCCAACCTCCCCCAGATCGCCGACTATCTGGCGAAGAACGTGCTGCTGCACGACGGCCTGTTACTCGCCGGGCTCGCCTTCTTGCTCGTCGGTTTCGGGTTCAAGGTGGCCGCTGTGCCCTTCCACCTCTGGACGCCCGACGTCTATCAGGGCTCGCCGAGCCCGGTGACGGGGTTCATGGCAGCGATCGCAAAGGCGGGCGGGTTCGCGGCGCTGCTCAGAGTATTCGTGTCGTCCTTCGGGATCCTGCGCAACGACTGGCAGCCGGTGGTGTGGGTGATGGCTGCGATCACCCTGCTGCTCGGGGCTGTGCTCGCCCTGGTCCAACGCGACATCAAACGCATGCTCGCGTACTCGTCGATAAACCACGCGGGCTTCGTGCTCTTGGGCTTGCAGGCCGCTACGGCGCGCGGCGTCGAGGGGTCGTTGTACTACCTGTTCGTCTACACGTTCATGGTCATCGGTTCGTTTGCCGTGGTGACGGTGATCGGCGGTCATGGCGACAGATCCCACGATCTCGACCGGTACAGGGGACTGGCGGCGCCTCATCCGATGCTCGCAGGGTCGCTGGCACTGCTGCTCATGGCTCAAGCGGGCATCCCGTTCACGACGGGCTTCCTCGCCAAGTTCGAGGTGATCTCCGGATCAGTGGACGCCGGCTCCACAGCGCTGGCAGTCGTTGCGATGATCAGCGCCGCGATCGCAGCGTTCTTCTACCTGCGCGTCATCCTCTACATGTATACGCCGGTGTCCGCGCTCGGCGTGGCGCGCGGTGAGGTCGGGGCGATCTCTGCCGGCGGCGTGGAGGACTTGGGGGACCTAGAAGGGGAGGCGAGAGGCGAAGACGCCTCGGGTGGCGACCACCTGGAGGTGGAGCAACTGCACCCTCGCGGCGGGACGCAGCTTGCGATCGAGCTCTGTGTGGGCGTGACGGTGCTCTTCGGGATCTGGCCGGCTCCGGTCTTGGACTTCGCGCACCACGCCGGGCTTCTGTTCATCTCTCACTGAGTCCTCCCGGGCCCCCATCCCCGGCCCGCTGGGGCGTTCGCCCACTCGTGGCGCAGGCGCGTTGGGCCCGGCGAGGTCTGTTGGCGCATACTGGGACGAGCCGGACAGGGAGGCGACAGTGCCCAGCATCGTCGATTCGGATCAGCATCTCTACGAGTCCCGGAGCCTCTGGGCGGATCAGGTCGACCCCTCGATGCGGGCCGAAGCCCTCGCGATAGTCGACGACGAGCTCGGGTATCCGTGGCTCACGTGGAGGGACCGCAGGATCAGCGTGGCCGACGTGCAGCTCCCGGGGGACACCAAGGCCATCGGGGCCCGCCGGCGCCGCATACACGAAGGGTTGCCACCCGAGTACAGCTACGACGAGGCGCTTCCCAAGGACTACTGGGAGCCCCGGGCGCGGGCGGAGAAGCTGGATTCGATGGGACTCGACGAAGCGGTGCTGTTCCCCAACTTCGGCCTCCTCTGGGAGAGGGTTCTGTCGTCGTCGCTCGATGCGATGACCGCGAACATGGCGGCCTGGAACCGCTGGTGCGCGACCGTCGTGGCCGAAGGCGCAGGAAAGCTGCATCCAGTGGCGCACCTGACCCTCCGGGACCCGAAGTGGCTCGAACGGCAGCTCGACGAGCTGTCATCGGCCGGGGTTCGCCTGGGAAT
>DAIQQK010000009.1:0-57011 GCA_036786835.1 Acidimicrobiales bacterium
CGGGTCGGTGACAAGGCAGGCGTCCGCCCCGAGGTGGACGAGAGCCTTCTCAGCCGACCTCAAGTTGCCGATCCCGTAGTCGAGGACCGCGATCACCCGATCACCCGATCACCCGATCACCCGATCACCCGAGAGTGCCCTTCGTGGACGGAACACCGGTCCCTTCCACCCTCACCGCGTCACGAAGACAACGGGCGACGCCCTTGAACGACGCCTCGAGGACGTGGTGCGAGTTCTTCCCCGTGACCGTCCGCAAGTGCAGGGTCAAGGCGCCGGTGGTGGCGAACGCTCTCCAGAACTCCTCCGCGAGCTGCGGGTCGAACGGCGGTGTGCCGAGGGCCTGTGCCTCCGGGTCGAACGCTATCGAGTACGAAAGGTACGGACGGCCCGACAGATCGAGGGCCACCTCGACGAGAGCCTCGTCGAGTGGGAGAGCGATCGACGCGAAGCGCCTCACGCCGGCCTTGTCGCCGAGGGCGTCGGTGAGAGCTTCGCCGATGGTCAGGCCCACGTCCTCGACGGTGTGGTGCGCGTCGACCTCGAGGTCGCCGCTTGCCGAGACGCGCAGGTCGAAACCGGCGTGCCGGCCGAGCTGCGAGATCATGTGGTCGAAGAACGGGAGCCCGGTGCTCACGTCCACGAGGCCGCTTCCGTCGAGGGAGATAGCGACGTCGATCGAGGTCTCCTTGGTACGGCGCGAGCGCTCGGCGCGTCTGGGCGCGCCGGCCCCGGAGGACGACCGCGCGGTCGGCGGAGGGGTCATCGCTCGCCCCCGGCGCGCCGCGATCGTCCGCCTAGTTCGAGGCTCTGCTCCAGTGCGGACAGGAAGCGGTCGTTCTCCTCGGGCGTCCCGATGGTGACGCGCAGACATTCGGTGAGACCGCGCCACTCCGAGCAGTCGCGCACGAGGATCGATTCGTTCAACAGCGTGTCCCAGATCTCCTTGGCGGGCCTCTCGAGAGGACGGAAGAGGATGAAATTGGCGTCCGACGGCCAGGTCTCGACGGCCATCTCCGACAGGGCCGCGGCGACACGCCCGCGCTCCTCGTTCACCAGCGCCACTCGCTCCTCCATCTCCGAGATGTGACGAAGCGCGACGCGCCCTGCCACCTGGGTTATCGCATCGAGATGGTACGGGAGGGCCGTGCCCTCACATGCTTCGACCACCTCTGGGTCCGCGATCAGGTAGCCGAGCCGGCATGCCGCCATCGACCACGTCTTAGAGAAAGTCCTCACCACGACCAGCCGATCGGTCCTCGTCTGGGAGGAGCCGGCCGATCTCAGCTCTAGGGCGCTCGAAGGAGCGAACTGGCCGTACGCCTCGTCCACCACGAGCAGCCCCGGGGCCCGATCGAGCAGGTGGGCGACCACCTCGGGCGGTTCCGAACGACCGGTGGGGTTGTTCGGCGAGCACAGAAAGGTGATCACCGGAGCGACGCGTTCGACGAGCGCGTCGGCGTCGTCCAGGTCGATGCGGAACTGGTCGTCGCGCCAGGACCCTGCGACCGCGGTCGCTGTGAGCAACGCGATGTGACGGTGGAGCGCGTACGTAGGCTCGAACAGAGCGACCGACCTGCCCGCGCCTCCGTAGGCGAGCAACAGGCATTGCAGCACCTCGTTCGACCCGTTCGCGCAGAAGACCTCTCTCGAGGTGACGCCGTGCAACTCCGCGAGCGCTTCGCGAAGCTCCTTCGCTTCACGGTCGGGATAGCGGTTGAAGTGGATCTCCCCTAGCTCGGCCCTGACCTCCTCCAGCCACTCGTCGGGTGGGGGGAGCGGCGACTCGTTCGTGTTGAGCTTCACCTCCACGTCGACCTGTGGCGAGTGGTAACCACTCAGCCCCACGAGATCAGGCCGCATCGGCACCGGATCCTCGCGCGCCATTAGCCCGTCCCCTCGCGCCGCAGACGGACCGAGAGGGCGTGGGCGGGAAGGCCTTCGGCTTCCGCTATCACCTCGACGTACGGGCCAAGGCGCGCGATCGCGTCCGGTTCGACACAGACGGCGTGGATGTGCGTGAGGAAGTCGTCGACGCGCAGCGCCGAGGAGAACCTTGCGCTGCGTGCGGTGGGCAGCACGTGGTTGGGTCCGGCGAGGTAGTCGCCGATGCTCGCCGGCGAGAACGCGCCGCAGAAGACCGCGCCCGCGCTCCTCACGAGCGGCAGGAGAGCCTCTGCTCCCTCGAACAGCAGCTCGAGGTGCTCCGGGGCAACCACGTTGGCCACCGAGACTGCCTCGGCTGGGCCGTCGACCAGGACCACCGAACCGCCCGAGGCGAGGGTGGAGGACAGGTCCGAGCGCCGTGGCGAGGACTCGACCAGCCGGGCCACCTCTTCCTCGACTGCAGCCGCCACCTCCTCGGACCATGTGACCAGCCATGCCAGCCCGTCGGGCCCGTGCTCGGCCTGCACGACGACGTCGACCGCGGCCCAGCTCGCAGGCGTCGTCGAGTCTGCGATCACTACGACCTCCGAGGGCCCCGTGAAGGCCGACGGCACACCGACCATGCCCGAGACCTGCCGTTTGGCCTCTGCCACGAAGCGGTTGCCGGGCCCCACAATCACGTCGACGGGTCGCACGGTCTCCGTGCCGAACGCCAGCGCCCCGACCGCCTGGGCCCCGCCCACGCGGTAGACCTCTGCGATCCCTGCGATGGCGGCGGCGGCCAGCGACTCCCGGGCCACCGAACCGTCGCGCCCGGGAGGGACGCACAACGCGATCTCTTCTACCCCGGCGACCACTGCGGGCGCAGCGCACATGAGGACCGTCGAGGGGTATCGAGCGCGCCCGCCGGGCGCGTACAACCCCGCTCTTCGCACGGGCCGGACGAGGCGGCGGACCCTCACGCCGTCCAGCACGAACTCCGATTCGGGCCGCACCTCGTCGAGGTGGAACGCGAGGATGCGAGACCAAGCCAGCTCCAAGGCCTCGCGAAGCGGGGTGGCGATCGCCTCGCGAGCCTCTCGCAGTGCCTCTTCGGGCACCCGGAGGGAATCGACCTCTACGCCGTCGAATCGGTGAGTGAGATCCCGCACGGCGGCGTCGCCGCCACTGCGTACCTCGGCGAGGATCGCCCCGACCGCCTCGGTCGGGAAGCTCTGCTCCAGGCTCGGGCGCGACAGCTTCGCCGCCATCTCGGAGGCCGGGACGCCGCGAAGGTCGAGGCGGGAGAGGGACATGGGCACACGATCGTACTAGTGGGGCACGCTGGCTCTTCCTGGACGAGCCAGGCCCGCGGCCCTCTCGCCGCCTGCATGCGCGCACGTGGTCGGTGCCAGGCGCGCAAAGATCGTTCCATGAGCGCTCCGGTAGCCGACCTGTCCTCCCTGTCCACGGCCCTCGAGGAGCTCACCCGCCGTGTGGGCGCGCTCGCCGAGTCCGCCGAATCCGCCAAGGACGAGGAGACCTCCAACGAGCTGTTCGCCGTGGAGCGCGCCCTTCGCAGCGCGCACCGGCGCCTGCAGAAGCTCACCACGTCGAGATCCCGCGGGCGCTGAAACCACGTCGGGCGCCATTACCAGAAGCACCCGGCGCCCGGACGCGACGACGGCGCCCTTACGGGCGCCGTCGCGCGAGCGGGTCAGGCGGCGGATCCCGACCGCGCCCTCACGGAACCAGGTGGCGGGAACCGGTTCCGGTACTCCTAGAACATCACGCTCAGAGGCGTTCTTCCAATCGCCCCCGAAAAACATCCGCCCAACGATGACCCATCTCCACGCCCCAGGGGTCCGGCTCTTCGCCTCCGAGCCTGCTCAGGCGGGCGGACCGACCGGAAGATCGGCCGAGGGGCAGATGTCGGCGAGAAGACATTCGGTGCATCGAGGAGCACGCGCCGGGCATACCCGGCGGCCGTGGAGGATCAGGCGCACGCTCAGCGTTCCCCACTCCTGCTCAGGAACCATCGCCGTCACCTCGGCCTCGACCTTTTCAGGGTCTTTCTGGTCGCTCAGCCCCAACCGGCGCACGAGGCGCCCCACATGTGTGTCGACCGGGAACCCGGGCAGGTCGAAGTCGACGCTTCGCACGACGTTCGCCGTCTTGCGTCCGACGCCCGGGAGGGTGGTGAGATCCTCCAAGGCCTGGGGCACCTCGCCCCCGAAGTCCTCGACGAGCGCTCGAGCCATCCCGACGAGACTTCGGGACTTGGCCCGGTAGAAGCCCGTCGAATAGATGAGCTTCTCCACGTGCTCGAGCGGAGCAGCCGCCAGGGCCTCGGGCGTCGGGAACTCCGCGAAGAGGTCGGGGGTCTCCATGTTGACCCGCTCGTCCGTGGACTGCGCCGAGAGGATCGTCGCTACCAGTAACTCGAACGGCGACTTGTGGCGTAGTGCACACAGGTCGTGCGCTGTCCCCGGATACTCCTCTGCGAGGCGCGCCGTTACCTCGCGTGCTCTTTCTCGGACCTTGCGGGCGCTCGCTCGTGCCATCTGCGGCCGGCCTTATGCGTTTTGTCGAGGCTCGGAGCTGTCGGGTACGTCTCCGGTGTAGGCGCGGTCGACGTGGTCGATCTCGAAGCCAAGCGAGCGGTAGAGAGTCAAGGCCGGCTCTCCGGTGGAGTCGACGTACAGCATCGCAACGCGCAAACCCTCGGCGTAGAGATGGTGCAGGCCGGCGAGCACGAGCGCCTTCCCGAGCCCCCGTCCTTTGAAATCGGGGTCGACCGAGATGACGTATATCTCCCCCATTGGCGGGTGGGTCTCGTTGTGCACCTTCGTCCAGCACGAGCCGGCGAGGCGGCCGTCGCGCTCGTGCAGCAGCAACCCTTCGGGGTCGAACCACGGCTCGGCTTCTCGTTCGAGGATGGTGTCGAGCGTCCAGCCCCCCTGTTCGGGGTGCGCGGCGAAGGCACGGTTGTTGACCTCCAGCCATGCCGGCTCGTCCTCTCCGGGGCGAAACGGACGGGTTTCCACTCGTGGCTGATCGTCCTCGACCGGAAGGGCGCGCCGCATCTGGTAGAGCTCACGGCCACGTTCGAGACCACATCTCTGAGCCATCGCGTCGGTGATCTCGGTGGGCTTGGCGACCCACAGGTGCACGTGCCCACCTCCGAGGCGCTCCGCCTCCTCGAGGGCAGCGTTGAGCAGCTCCACCCCCACGGCCTGGTCGGGTGAGCGGTGGTCGGGGCGCACCACCACCTCCACCGCCCAGGTGTCGTGCCCTCTGCTCAGCTGGGCGTATCCGACGAGCGGGCCGCCAGGGCTCTCGCGTGCCACGAAGCCCGCGAATCCCTTTCGTCCACCGTGGACCAGGTCGAGCCACTTGTGCTCCCCGAGCGGCGCATGGGCATCGGCTGCCGCCACCTCCTGGAGGAGCTGAGACACCTCTGCGATGTCGAACTCCCCCATGCGCCGCTTGATCTCGACGGCGTGCACCTCGCGGACCTGCTCGCTCTCGACGGGCTCAGTGGATGCCCGAGATGCCGACGGCGTGACCGATCCCGAAGGTCACCGCGGCGGCGAAAGCCGAGATCACGAGTTGGCGCAAGGCGGAACGCCACCACTTCCGTCTGGTGAAGAAGGCGAGTGCAACTCCGACTGCTACCGCCGCAACGGCACCGACGATCACCGACCCGAGAATCGCCGCCGTCCCGCTCGTGATCAACCACGGGATGAGCGGAAGGAACGCTCCGACGGCGAATGTGGCGAACGACGAGGCTGCCGCTTGGACAGGCGAGCCGAGCGATTGCGGGTTTATGCCGAGCTCCTCGCGAGCGTGAGTCTCGAGCGCGAGCTCCGGTGTGCGCATCATCTCCGTTGCGAGGGTCCGAGCTGCTTCGGGGTCGACCCCGCGACTTTCATAAAGGCGGGTCAGCTCCCGCTTCTCACGCTCCGGCCGCACTGCGATCTCGTGGATCTCGACCGCGAGCTCACGCTCGAACAGCTCGGACTGCGCACGCATCGATATGTACTCACCGGCCGACATCGAGAAGGCCCCGGCGACCAGACCAGCCAAGCCGGCAAGGCGCACCACTGACGACGAGGGGTGCGCGCCGGCGATTCCGAGGATCAGCGCTACGTTCGTGACGAGCCCGTCCGACACCCCGAAGACCGCCGCTCTCGCGCCTCCGGTGCCGACGGAGCGGTGATGATGGTCGCGGGAAACCGCCTCCGCCGGGTGCCGGGAACGAGCTGCACCGAGCTCAAGTCCCGCCATTCGGCGGCGATCGCCGCGACGCCTTTCTTCGGCGGGCATAGCCGTGTCCTCGACCGCCTCCACGAAGGCTCAGCGTACCGGCGCAGGACCCGCGGGCGGCGCTCCTGCGACGCTTACCGGGGCGTTCGGGCGGGCGACGGCAACTCCCGGGCGACCTCGTCTAGCCCACTCACCCTGCAAGAATGGGTCGATGGCCGAAGCGCGCAAGTGGTTCGACAATTCGCAGCCTCAGACCCTTCAGGGTGCCGTGATGCTCAGCTACATCACGGCCTTCTTCGGGATCCTCTCCCTGATAGGCGGGGCGGCGATATTCGCGATCGTCCCCCTCGCCATCGGCGTGGCCGGCTTCGGGGTCGCCAACGAGAAGCGCTGGGGCTACGGCCTCGGTGTGGGGCTCTCGGCCTTCAACGTGATCGAGAGCGGGGCCCTTCTGTTCCTGGTCGGGATAAGCGCACTCGGCACGCTCAGCGTCCTTTTGAGCCTCCTTTTCGCCGTGATCCTCTTCGCACTGTTCATCCATCCCCAGAGCCGCGAGTACCAGCGCATCTGGTTCAAGTAGAGGACGGCCCGGGCAATAACTAGGTTGTGGCCATGACCACGACCATCCACGGCATCGACGAATTCAACAAGTACTCAGGCCAGCATCTCGGCTACTCGGGATGGCACCTCGTCGACCAGGCACAGGTGAACCTCTTCGCCGACGCGACCGGTGACCACCAGTGGATCCACGTCGACCCGGAGCGGGCTGCCAGTGGCCCCTTCGGCGGTGCGATCGCCCACGGTTACCTGACGTTGTCGCTGATCCCCGCGTTGATCCACGAGGTGCTGAGGGTGGAAGGTGTGAGCTTCGGCGTCAACTACGGCTGCAACAAGGTCCGCTTCCCGGCGCCGGTCAAGGTCGGTTCGAATGTCCGCCTCGGCGTGACGATCGGGTCGGTCGAGGAGTTCGAAGGTGGTGCGCAGGTGGTCATAGACACGACGATCGAAGCCGAAGGACTGGAAAAGCCGAGCTGCGTCGCGCAGGTCGTGTACCGCTACTACCGCTGAGCTCGGAGCCGGGAGCCCGGCAGCCTCAGCGAATTCCCGGAGCGCGCCGCAGGAGGCGAAGGGCCCTCGTCATGAGCGCCGCCCAACGCTCGACCGGCATCCCGAAGAACGGCGCTATCGGGAGGAGGCGTTGAACCGACACGGTTTGAGCCTCCGTGTACTTGCGTATTCCGTCGGCCCCGTGACGCCGTCCCAGCCCCGACGCCTTCATCCCTCCCATCGGTGCGTCGACCGATGCCCAGGTCGCGATGTAGCCCTCGTTCACGTTGACGGTCCCGGCCCTAAGACGCGTGGCCAGCCTGTGGCCCGCTGACGTGTCCTTCGTCCAGACGCTGTAGTTCAACCCGAAATCGCTGTCGTTCGCCCGCCTGACGGCCTCCTCCTCGGTCGCAAAGGTGGAAACGGCGACGACCGGTCCGAAGGTCTCGTTCCGACACAGCTTCATGGTCTCGTCGACCCCCGAGAGGATCGTCGGCTCGAAGAAGTACGGCCCGATGTCGGGTCGTGCATGCCCTCCTGTGAGCACGGTCGCGCCCTTGGCAACCGCATCCTCGACATGATCACTGACGGTGTCGAGCTGCGACTGCGAGATGAGGGATCCCATTCCCGCGCTGTAGTCGAGATCGGTTCCGAGTCGGATCGCCTGTGTCCGCTCGACGAGGCGACGGGTGAACTCCTCGGCGACCGATTCGTGGACGAGGAGCCGCTCGATCGATATGCACAGTTGTCCTGCGTTGGAGAACAGCGCCCGCTCGGAGCCCTCCACTGCTCGGTCTATGTCGGCATCCGCCAGGACGATCATGGCGTTCTTTCCGCCGAGCTCCATGGAAGACCCGATAAGACGCTCGGCTGCCTGCTTGGCGACCGCCCGGCCTGTCGCGCTGCTGCCGGTGAACATCACGTAGTCGCATCGATCGATGATGCGCGGGCCGAGCTGCGTGCCGGATCCGGCTACCACTTGAACGAGGTCTACCGGAAGTCCTGCTTGCTCGAGCAGAGCCACGCCCCACAGGGCTGTGAAAGGCGTGTTGCTGTCCGGTTTCACGACTACTGCGTTCCCGGCGGCCAAGGCGGGCAGCGCATCACCGATCGTCAGGGTGAACGGATAGTTCCAGGGCGCGATCAGCCCTACGACACCGACCGGAGGATGGTGCTCCCACGTGGCGGTCAGGAATGGAATGGCGCCCTGGCGCCGCCGCGGACGCAGGTGATGCTCTGCCGTGTTCGCGTAGTAGCGAGCAACTATGGCCACGTCTAGAACTTCCTCTATCGCGTGGCGCCGCGCCTTGCCGGTCTCGAGCTGGATCAGGTCCAGTAACTCCTCGCGCCGGTCGAGAAGCAGATCGTGGAGCCGCAGGAAGATCCTGCGGCGGTCGGCGAAGGAGCTGTCCTTCCAGATCTCCTGGGCGGCACAAGCCCGGTCGAATGCGAAGTCCACGTCGGCGAGCGTGCTGCGCGGGACCTCTCCGAGCAACCTGCCGTTGAACGGCTGATCGACGATCAGGACGTCGAGCGAGTCACCTTTGGAGACGACGCGTGCCGCCAGCGACCGGAGGTCCGCGCCCGAGATCCTCGCCGACGGCGCCGGACTCGATCCGTCCTGTCTAAGCGCGTCGTGGGTCGTGTCGATGGGAGGCAACGTACACCCCTACAGCGGGAGATCCCCGGTAGCGGCGCGAGTGGTGCCCTCCGATCGATAGGCGGCGATGGTGGCCTCGGCGACACGCCATTTGTGGATCTCGTCGGCGCCGTCGGCGAACCGACTCCAACGCGCTTGCAGCAGCATGTCGGCGAGAGGCGAGTCCTTCGAGTAGCCGAGCGCCCCGTGCACCTGGACGGCCCGGTCGATCACGCGCCACAGCGTGTTCGCAACGTGGTGCTTCGCCATCGACACCTGGGTGGCGAAGTCGAGACCGTGCTCGATCCGGTATGCCGCGTGAAGCACCATCAGCTTCGCTTGGTAGAGCTCGATCGCAGACTCACTTATGAGCCATTGAATCCCTTGCTTCTCGGATAGGTACGACCCGTGCGAGTAGCGCTCGATCGACCGTTCGACCATCATGTCGAGAGCGGTTTCGATCTGGCCGAGCCAGCGCATGCAGTGCGCAAGGCGAGCCGGGCCCAGGCGGTACTGACCTAGGCGATGTCCCTGCCCGCGCTCGCCGAGCATGCTCGAGGCGGGTAGCCGCAAGTCGCTGATGCGGATCTCACAATGGTTGTGGCTGCCAGACATCGTCTCCACGTCGCGCACGATCTCCCAGCCGTCTGAAGGGAGGTCCACGACGAACGCGGAGGTGGCGGCTTGGGGGACTTCGGGGTTCGCCTCGGTCCGGGCGAGGAGGATCGCGAATTGCGCGCCACGTGCGCCGCTGATGAACCACTTGTGGCCGTTCACCACCCACTTGTCGCCGTCGAGCTCGGCGTGCGTCTGCATCAGCGTCGGATCAGAGCCGGCGACTTCGGGCTCGGTCATGGCGAAGCACGACCGCATTGCCCCGTCGCACATGGGCTTCAGGTAGCGCTCCTTCTGCTCGTCGGTGCCCCAGTGCAGGAGGGTGTGCATGTTCCCCTCGTCGGGGGCGTAGCAGTTGATGACGTAGGAGCCGAAGTTGGACTTCGCGGACTCGGCCGACACAGCTGCCAAGGCCGTCGGTCCAATCCCCATCCCACCCCACTCACGGGGCATGTGCGGCATCCAAAGATCTCTCTCGCGTGCCTCCGCGCGAAGCCTGTCGAGCTCGGCCCTCCACTCCGCCCTGCCGGAAGAATCCGACATCAGGCGTGATTCGGTCGGCTTTACGTCCTCTGTGACGAAGTCTGCCATCCTCCGACGGACGTCCTCGACGTCAGGCGGGAAAGTGAAGTCGATTGCCATCAATCCTCCTCCGTCGACCTGTCGTCGAGCCGCCTTACGGCGCTCGCGACGACCTTGGGTGCATCGCGCGGCACGAAGTGGCCGATCTTGTCGACGGTCACGAGCTCGGCGCCCGTAATCGAAGCCGCGATGCTCGCCGCCACCGAAGGTGGGACCACCACGTCCCACGCCCCTGCTATCACTACCGTGGGAGCCTCGACCGATCCCAACGCCTCCTCCACCGAACCGATCTCCCGGAGGAGCGCGCGCTGCTCGAACACGAAGCTCCGCCAGACTTGCTTACCGCGCTTTGCCGCCACCTCGAGGTAGCCGCGATCGGGAAGCGTCACCTTCAGCCGCTCCAAGGTGTCCCTGGGCGCGAGGGTCGCGAGCCCGTGGAGGTGAGGGAGCACCCGGCCGAGGGCGAACAACCCTGCAGCACTCACGGTCTCCCCCAGGACGGGCGCAGCGAGCAAGTGGTCCAAGGTGTTCACGCTGTCGGCTCTGCCGACCGACCCCACGAGCACGAGCCCCGAGACGAGCTCGGGATGGGACGATGCGAGCAGTATCGCAATCCCCCCGCCGTAGCTGTGTCCGACAACCGTCGCCGGGGCGAGCCCCCTTTCGCGCACGAGACCCGCGAGGAGCGTCGCGTTCTCCGCCATCGAGACGGGCTCGTCTCCGCTTTCCCCGTAGCCCGGACGATCAGGAGCGATGACTCGATGGTCTCCGACGAGAAGCTCCGCCACAGGATCGAAGTCGACACCGAGCCCCGGCTGGCCGTGCACGTAGAGGACGGCGTTTCCACGCCCGCGATCCGATACGTGCATTTCCGCTAACGAGGGCATCCCAACCGGCGTCGTCAGCGCCTGGCCGAGTTGGCAACCGGATGAGCCTCCGGTTGGCCAGACGGATCCGCCCCGGCGACCTCACCGCGCTCGGCCACCCCGGTCGTCCCTGCCGCGCCGGCCCCGCCCGCGGGCTCACCGCGCTCGCCGGGGCTCTTCGACCCCCCGGCCTCCTCTCGAGCGCCGGGCCTGACCGGCAGCTCGATGGTGAAGGTCGCCCCCTCGCCTGGGGCGCTCTCCACGTAGGCCCGCCCGCCGTGGGCGGTCGCGAGCGCAGCGACGATCGAGAGTCCCAGACCGCTTCCACCGCCTGTGCGAACCACGTTCCCACGATAGAAGCGGTCGAACACCCTGGCCTGCTCCTCCGCGTCGAGGCCCGGCCCTTCGTCGGCCACGACGACGAGGGCGAAGTCCCCTCGACTGGAGACGCTCACCCGAACCGGGGTCCCCGCCGGGGTGTGGACCTGGGCGTTGCGCAGCAGGTTGTCCACGATCTGGCGCAGCCGCAACGGGTCTCCCTCGACGACGACGCTCGAAGGAGCGTCGAGGGAGATCGTCCGGCCGGGATCGCTCGTGCGCGCGGCGTCGACCGCATCGCTGACCACTTCGGCTACGTCCACCGGCGAGCGATCGAGCGGCCGGCCCTGGTCGAGGCGCGCAAGCAGCAGGAGGTCGTCGACCAGCACGCTCATGCGGGCGGCCTCGCCCTCGATGCGCTCTGCCGCCCGGCGCCGCGACTCGTCGTCGCTCAAAGCTTCCTTCCGCAGCAACTCGGCGTACCCGCGGATCGAAGTCAGAGGGGTACGCAGCTCGTGAGAGGCGTCCGCGACGAAACGCCGGAGTCGTGACTCAGACCCGGCTCGCTCTCGGAACGCGGCTTCGATCTGGCTCAGCATGCCGTTCAGTGCTGCACCGAGTCTTCCGACTTCGCTCTTGTCGTCCATCCGCTGGATCCGGCGCGTGAGGTCTCCACCTGCAATAGCCCCTGCCGTCTTCGTCATGTCGTCGAGAGGTCGAAGCCCGAAACGCACGATCACGAGGACGAGGACGAGAAGAACGGCGACGACAGCGATCGAGACTCCGACCTCCACATGCGTGAGCGAGGCGAGCGTCTGGCTGGTGGGGTGCAGCGAGATCGCCGTGACGAGCGTGCCCCCCGGGACCGCCACCGCCTGCACCCGGTAATACGTTCCTGAAGCTCCCTTTGCCTGGACCTCGAACGACGGGCGGTCGGGTAGGTAAGGACCGTGCTTGCCACCGAAGACGTGTGACAGGGGCAGGGCCTGGACTGGCAGGTGTGACGAGAGCAAGGGCGCGGGGTCCGGAGAGGCGCACGACCCGGAGGGATCGTCGAACAGCACCTTGCCGCCCGTACCGAGAACCTCCACGTAGACGTCGGGGTTCAGGCGTGCGGCGAGGCTCACGGCGTTGAGCCGTGGAACCGACGTGCTGTCGGCCCCGGAGGCCGCGCCCCCCGATGCCGTGCCTCCGGAGGTTGGGGTCGTCGCTCCCGTTCCGGTCGATCCAGCCGACGTCGGTCTCAATCCGACCCTCGAAGAGGAGATGCAGGAGGGATCTCCGGAAGTCGTCAGTTGGGTCAACCAGGCCTTGGGATCGCTGGTGGCCAGAGCGTCGTGAGCGAGCACGTCGCGCTGATTGACCGTGTAGATGTACGTGTACGCCTGGGTCTGAGCGACGTCGATCTGCTCGTCGAGCCGGCCTACCAGGAACGACCTGAGGAACGACGAGGTGACGAGGTTGGCGACGACGATCGCGGCGATGAACAGCAGGAGCATCGCGGCAACCAGTCGTCGCTTGAGGGACATTTGCGTGCTCCCCCTACTCCGCCGGCCGACCCGCGTCGGCGGAGGGGGCCACTTGCGAGGACCCGGCCACGCCTTCTCGGGGAAGTCGCAAGGTGTACCCGACGCCGCGGATCGTGTGGATCAACGGGGGATCGAACTTGTCGACCTTCTTGCGCAGGTAGCTGACATACGTCTCGACGATGTTCGGGTCTCCCTCGAAGTCGTACGACCAGACGTGGTCGAGGATCTCGGCCTTGGGGAGTACGCGCCTCGCGTTCTCGAGCATGTAGCGAAGCAGGCTGAACTCTGTGGCGGTCAGGTCGAGGAGCGTCTCCTGCCTCCAGACCTCGTGCGTGTCGTCGTCCATCTCCAGGTCGGCGAACACCAGGCGCCGTTCGCCGTTGACGGTGGAGCGTCCGGTGCGTCGCAGGACGGCGCGAATTCTCGCAACCAGCTCGTCCAAGCTGAAGGGCTTCGTGACGTAGTCGTCGGCGCCGACCGTGAGCCCGATCACCTTGTCTTCGGTGCCGTCACGCGCGGTGAGGAACAGCACCGGAGTCTCGATCCCCGAGTCCCTCAAACGTCGGCAGACGTCGGTGCCTGTGATGTCGGGGAGCATGACGTCCAGGAGCAAGAGGTCGTGGCGGGTCCGCTGGGCCAAGGCGACCGCGTCGGCGCCGTTGGATGCCACCTCGACCGCGAACCCCTCGAACCTGAGCGCCGCCGACAGCAGGTCGGTGATGTACGGCTCGTCGTCCACGACGAGTATCCGGGAGGGGGCGTCGATCGCCGTCACCTCAGCCGTCGATCCAGGCGAGGGGCCGTCGAAGGTCTCACCCCAAAATGATCGCAGATGGCCGTGGCGTCTCCGGGCTCACCCTCCCCTCGGCGTCGCTCGGCCGGCGCTCAGGCGTTCAGGCGCTCAGGCGGTCAGGCGCTCAGGCGCCGGTCAACGGGAGCGTCGGCGCCTGGCTCTCGTGCCTGGGCGACCTGCCCAGGCGGAGCAGCTTGCGCACCACGCGCAGGAGGGCCCACCACGTGACGAGCCCGAGGGCCTCCACCACGATGTAGGCGGACATCTTGGACTTGCCCTCGACACGGTCCACGAAGCGGATCGGGACCTCGGCGACGGTCCCGCCGTGCTCGAGCACCTGGTGGACCATCTCCACCTGGAACCCGTAGCCGTCCGCCCGGACCCGGGAGAGGTCGATCCGCCGGAGAATCTCCCCGCTGTAGGCCCGAAAGCCCGACGTCGAGTCTGTGACGTGCAGCCCGAGAAGCAGCGACGCGTAGATGTTGCCCCCCTGGGATAGCAAGCGGCGATGTAGGCGCCAGTTCGGGATCGAGCCTCCCGGTATGTACCGAGACCCGATCACCAGGTCGACCCCGTCGTCGAGCGGCGCGACGAGGCTCCCCAGTGCGTCGGGGTCGTGGGAGAGGTCAGAGTCCATCTCCGCCAGGGCGTCGAATCCGCGCTCGAGGCCCCAGGCGAAGCCTGCGCGGTATGCGCTTCCCAGGCCCGCCTTTGCAGGCCTGCGCAGCAGCTCGACCTGCCCGAGCTCCTTGCCGAGACGCTCGGCTATCTCCGCGGTGCCGTCCGGGCTCCCGTCGTCGACGACGAGAACCGAAGCCTCAGGTAGCGCTACGCGAATTCGCCGCAGAACACGCTCGATGTTCTCCGATTCGTTGTAGGTGGGAAGCACCACCAGGGGCATCATCGTCGTCAGCCTACGGGAATGGGGTTTTGCCTCTGGAATCGCCCGAATCCTCCTCGCACGTTCCGTCAGCTGCCGAGACGGCTTTCGAGGTCGCGTCGGCTCAAGTGCGCGGGTCCGTATCACTGCTCTCGTCCTTTCCGCTGCCCTCGCCCGGCTCTCGCGTGGTAGTCGCCGCCGGCCCGCTCGACCCGGCCCACCCCGCGAGTGCGGGCTCGGGGACCGAAGCCGTCTTCTGCCACACCTCGCGCACGATCACCTGGATCGACCCGGCGACGGGAATTGCGAGAAGGGTACCCACGAAGCCGCCGAAGAAACCTCCGACGAGATCTCCGAGGCTCGCTCCCACCAGGATCGCTATCAGGACGAGGAGCGGGTTGACCCTCACGGTCCTGCTCATCACGATCGGGTTGAGCACGTGGTTCTCCACCTGCGTGTAGATCAGGAACACCACCAGAACCACGATCCCTGCGGTGATCGAGTGGAACGCCGCGAAGATCACCGTCGGGATGCCGGCGAGGGCCCCGCCGATCATCGGGAGGAAGTCGACGAGCGCCACCCACAAGGCCCAGAGCAGTGCGAAGGGCACCCCCACGATCTCGAGGCTGACGAAGACGACGACGCCGGCGATCACCGAGGTGATGAAGTTCCCGAGCATGTAGCCGGTGACCGAACGGTTGACCTCCTCGGCAACACGGATCACCTCAGCACGGCGCGCCGGGTTGATCATGCTCAGGACGCCGCCCCGAAGCTTCGATCCCTCGAGCAGCAGCAGCAGGACCAGGATGAAGATCGTCACGAGCGCGATCAGCAGGCTGACAGCACCCTTTCCGAGGGTGAGCGCCGGCTTCGAGAGGTTCTTCGCGAAGGTCGTTAGCTTCGGCGCCAGGTTCTGCTGGACCCAGTGCTGAACGTGGTACTTGCGCACCAGGTTGCCCAGCGGACCTTTTCCGTGCTCCGCCTGGCTCACGTACTTCGGAAGGTCCTTGGCCAAGTGGGTGATGCCGTTCACTAACGGGTACCCGAACGCAAACGCCAGACCTGCGAACACCAGCAACGCGATGACGGTGACGATCGCGACCGCCTCGCCCCTGCGGCGCACCACGTGGCGCCCGAGGAAGACGACCGCGGGGTTGAGCAGTAGTGCGACGAATCCCGCCACCACGAGCAGCAGGATGATCTCGCGCAGCTTGTAGACCAGCCGGGCTCCCAGGTAGGCGATCCCCGCGACGACTACGACGGCGACGATCGCCTGCAGGGGGATCCTGCGAGCGTCGGCCCACTCCCAGAGGCGGGCGCGACGAGACTCCTCGGTCCCAGCTTCTCCCCCCGCTGCAGTCGAACCCTGCCCCGACGCCCGCACTGCGGCTGGCGCGGCGGCGGCGTCGGCATCGGAAGATCGCTGATGGATCCCTACGGAGACGGCCTGGTCCAGAGGCTCCCGGGCGCCATCTGCCGGCGTGGAAGCGCGCTCGAAGGGCATTCCCCCAGCATGGCAGTTGGCCTCCCCCGCGACGTGCCACCATGATCAGATGCTCGTCAGGCGCCGAGGGCCCCAACCCCGAAGGCGGCTGCGCAAGGGCATCAAATGGGGCGTCAGCATCTTCGTCGTCCTGCTCGTGCTCGAGTACCTCGTCCTGCCGCAACTGGGTCGAGCCGGCGCCCGCAAGTCCCTCAACCTCATCGGGCGGGTCAACTTCGCCTACCTGGTGGCCGGCGTCCTCCTCGAGGCCGCCGCACTCGTGGCGTACGCCCAGCTGACCCACACGCTGTTGCCCCACGGTGGTCCTAAGCGCGGACGTCTGCTCCAGATCAACATGTCGAGCCTGGCCCTGAGCCACGTCGTACCCGGGGGAACGACGCCTGGAGCCGCTCTCGCCTACCGGCTCCTCACTCAGAACGACGTGAGCGGGCCCGACGCGGGCTTCGCGCTCGCGATGCAGGGGGTTGGGTCAGCGGTGGTGCTGAACGTGATCTTCTGGTTCGCGCTCTTCGTCTCGCTGTTCTTCCACGGGTACAACCCTCTCTACGCCGTGGCGGCCGGGGCCGGGGTGCTCATGATGGGGATCTTCGCCGCCGTGATCGTCCTCTTGACCCGTGGCCGACATCAGGCGGTCGAGATCGTCAGGCAGGTGGCCGGCAAGGTGCCCTTCTTGGACGCCGAAGGACTTGCGTCGGCGGTGGAGCGGCTGGCCGACCGGCTTCGGGCGTTCGCCTCCGAGCGCGAGCTCCTGTACCGCTCGATCGGGTGGGCGGCCGCGAACTGGCTGCTCGACGCGGCTTCGCTGTGGGTGTTCATCCTCGCATTCCACAGGCTCATCTCGCCGATCGACCTCTTGGTGGCTTACGGCCTGGCGAACATCCTCGCGGTGATCCCGATCACACCCGGCGGGCTCGGGGTCGTAGAGGGAGTGTTGATCCCCACCCTCGTGGGATTCGGATCCTCGAAGACCGTGGCAACGCTCGGGGTCCTCGGGTACAGGCTCGTCAACTTCTGGCTGCCGATCCCAGTCGGCGGCGGTACCTACCTGTCGCTTCGCTTCACCTCGGAGGGTTGGCGAGAGCGCATCCACTCGATGCGCGACGAGATGGTCGAGCACAGTCGACCGGCCCCCGAAGGTGACGGGCATGACCAGCCCGACGACAGCACGGGTTCATCTGACACTGCCGGCTCAGCGATCCAAAGCGATCGGGACGGCACGTCGCGTGAGATCCCGTCACCCAGCGCGAGTGCTGCGAACGGTGGGCCGACGCGAGGCGAAACCCCTGAGGGCACCGAAGGACAGGAGCGAGGGAAGATCATCCGCCTTTGGCGCGAGGGCCGAGGCCACGAAGCGGTGTGAGCCCTCGAGGCGCGTCTTTCTTCGCAGTCCTACTCGAAGTCCTCGCAGTCCTCGTGGGAATGCTCGAAGTGAGCCGCAGGACCTGGCCCTACGCCCCGAGGGCCTCGGGCTCACGCCTGCGCCGTGCCCTGTCGCGTGCCATCTCCTGCAGACGCCGCTGGACGCTCACACCCGCGGTGGTCGGCACACGCTCCCAAATGCCGTCGGACTCGAGCACCCACGAATTCGTGTCGTCGGCGAGGTCCAGGTCGAGGACCTCGAACAATCTCGCTTGCAGCTCGCCGTCGGTGATCGGGAACAACAGCTCGATCCTTCTGTCGAGGTTCCGCTGCATGAGGTCCGCCGAGCCCGTGAGCAGCGTCACCGGATGCACCGTGCCTCCGAAGCGGTAGATGCGCGAGTGCTCGAGGAACCGGCCGACGATCGACCTGACCTTGATCGTGTCCGACAGGCCCGGAATGCCCGGGCGTAAGCAGCACACACCGCGGACGATGAGGTCTATCGGCACTCCCGCCCTCGAGGCCCGGTAGAAGGCATCTATCACGTCCGGGTCGGTGAGACCGTTGACCTTCACCGTGATGCGCCCGTCGGAACCGAGCTTCGCCTCCTGGTCGATCAGCTCGATGATCCGGCTGCGCAGCGCGGTCGGGGACACAACGAGCTTCCTGTACTGAACGGCGCGGCTGTACCCGGTGAGGAAGTTGAACAGGTCACCCACGTCGGCCCCCAACTCCGAGTCGGACGACAACAGGCCGAGGTCCTCGTACATCCGAGCCGTGCGGGGGTTGTAGTTGCCGGTGCCCAAGTGGCAGTAGAGGCGGATTCGATCGTCCTCCCTGCGAACCACCAGGGCTGCCTTGGAGTGGGTCTTCAAACCCACGAGGCCGTAGACCACGTGGACTCCGGCCTCTTCGAGCGCGCGTGCCCAGAGGATGTTCGCCTGCTCGTCGAACCTCGCTTTCAGCTCGACGACCGCGGCCACTTGCTTTCCGTCCTCCGCCGCCTGGATCAACGAAGCGACGATCGGACTGTCTCCGGAGGTTCGGTAGAGGGTCTGCTTTATGGCGAGGACGTGGGGATCTGCCGCAGCCTGGGCGACGAAGGCCTCGACCGAGGTGGTGAACGAGTCGTACGGGTGGTGCACGAGAACGTCGTGCTCGCGGAGTACGGCGAACAAGTCGGTCGGCTCGTTGCTGGCGCTCGCCAGCCCGGGAGGTGTCATGGGCGCCCAGGCCTCCTCGTGGAGGTCCGGGCGGTCCAATGCGTGGACCTTCCACAGACCTCCGAGGTCCAGCGGGGCGTCGGTCTCGTAGAGGTCGTCAGGCTCGAGGTCGAGCTCGCGAAGGAGCATGTCGCGCATGTCGGAGGACATCTCGGAGGAAACCTCGAGGCGCACCGCCCTTCCAAAGCGCCGCCGTCTGAGCTCCATCTCGACCGCAGCGAGGAGGTCGTCGGCCTCGTCCTCCTCGAGCGCCAGGTCGGCGTTGCGTGTGACGCGGAACGGATAGTGCTCGCCGATCACCATGTCACCGAAGAGCCGCCCGAGATGCGCGGCGATCACCTGCTCGAGTGGCACGAACCTCTCGCCGTCGGGCATGACGACGAAGCGAGGCAGCAGGGGCGGGACCTTGACCCGTGCGACGCGCTCTTCTCCTGTGACCGGGTCCCCCACCAGCACGATGAGGTTCAGCGAAAGGTTGGAGATGTACGGGAACGGATGCCCCGGGTCCACCGAGAGCGGGGTCAGGACAGGGAAGATCTGCCTGTCGAAGACGTCGACCAGGTACTCGCGGTCGTAGTCGTCGAGTGACGACCAGTCGGAGAAGCGGATCCCCGCTTCTGCGAGAGCAGGGCCGATCTGGTCGACGAATATCCGGGACTCGCGCTCCACGAGCTCGCGAACCCTCGTGGCGATTGCCCTCAAAGCCTCCCCGGGGCGCAACCCGTCGGGCGAGCGGGCTCGGAGCCCGGCGTCCACCTGGTCCTTGAGCCCTGCGACCCGCACCTGGAAGAACTCGTCGAGTCCTTCGGAGAAGATCGCCAGGAACTTCACCCTCTCCAGCAGGGGGACCTCCGGATCGGCCCCGATGTCGAGCAGGCGCGAGCCGAATTCCAGCCACGACAGCTCGCGGTTGGAGAACCGCTCGTAACCCAGTTCCTCGATCACCTCCTCGAAGCTCTTCTCGGTGTCCAGCGGTCGTTCGGCGTGCTCGTTCACTGCCGGCGCCGATTCGTCGGCGCTCGCGCCAGGACCTTTACGATCCTTGACCTGGGCCAGCGAACCGTGGCCGGCCTGATCGGAGTGGGGGGGTTCGGAGACTGCCATCGCCTACCTACGGTACTTGGGCAACGACTGCTGGCGATCTCACGTGTGCGGGAGCGGCCGGGCGCCGGGCACGGACCCGTTCGGCCAGGTTTCCAAGTTCTAGGCTGAACGAGACCTATGAGGGGCCGCGCAACCAGCTGGGCGTCGCGAACGAGACCCAAAGGACCCAACGCGAGGCGACGGACCGAGCTCGGCCTGCTCGTGTTCGGGTCGTTGATCATCGTCGCGACATACGTGCTGGCGTCCATCGGGACGACGTCGAAGATCCCACCCAACCTCGGGCCCTTCCTGGCCATCGTGCTCGGTCTGGGCGTCGCCGCCCACATCGCGAACAGGATCTACGCCCCGGATGCGAACCCGGTTCTGCTCCCGATCGTCACGCTCCTGAACGGTCTGGGATACGACATGTTGGCTCGCATCGATCCTCATTACGCGCGCCTGCAGGCCGCGTGGACCGCTGTCGGGATCTGCGCCTACATCCTGACCATCGCACTGGTCCGGAGGTCTAGGGACCTAGACCGCTATCGCTACCTCCTGCTCCTGGTCGCAGCCTTGCTCATGCTGGCCCCGCTCGTTCCCCACTTCGGCCAGAACATCAACGGTGCGCGCCTGTGGGTCCACATCGGCGGCATTTCCGGCCAACCGGTCGAACTGGCGAAGATTCTCCTATGCGTCTTCTTCGCCTCGTATTTCTCTGAGCACCAGGAGATGCTCTCGGTTCCGACCGCCCGGGTGGGCAACAGGCTCGTGCTCGACCCGAGGCCTCTCGGACCGATCCTTCTCGCTTGGGGCTTCGCGATGCTCGTGCTCGCGGGTGAGCGCGACATCGGCTTCGCTCTCCTCATCTTCGTTCTCTTCATCTCCATGCTGTGGCTGGCGACCGGGAGATGGAACTACATCCTCCTCGGGTTGGTGCTGTTCGCCGCCGGCGCCTACGGAGCGAGCCACTTCTTCTATCAGGTGCACCAGCGCGTTTCCGAGTGGCTCCACCCGACCGCCACCGGCCAGGTCATGTACGGCCTCTACGGGCTCGGGACAGGAGGACTTACGGGTACAGGGCTCGGCTTCGGGTTCATCAAGAGCATTCCCGAAGTGAGGACCGACTACATCTTCGCCGGCTTCGGCACGGAGCTCGGCCTGCTCGGGACGACGCTCATCGTGTTCGCCTTTGTGCTCGTGATCGGCAGCGGAATGCGCATCGCCCAGACCGCTCGATCCGACTTCGCGAAGCTCCTGGCGGTAGGGCTGACGGTGATCCTCGGGATGCAGGCGTTCTTCATAATGGCTGGGATCGTCCGTCTGCTCCCGCTGACCGGCATCACGTTGCCGTTCATGGCATACGGGGGGTCGTCCCTGGTCGCGAACTACGTCCTCGTGTCGCTGTTGATGAGGATCTCCGACGAGGGTGAGAGGGCCGCGATCGCCGCAGAGGCCACCGCCACACCGATTCCGAGCGCCACCAGCGCCACGAGCGGCATCGCGTCCGTGCCGGCGAGGTGAGCCCGAGCGCGACGAGCCGTCGCCCATCGCAGGGGAACTCGACAGCAGGGGAATTGAGGAGAGGCCGCGAGTGCTGGTGCTAGTCATCTTGGACACAGTGTTGGTGGTCCTGTTGACCGGGCTAGTCGCCGGGCTGCTCAGAAGCCACACCGAGATCCTGCGGGTGCTGGGCTCGATGAAGGGGGAACAGCCCGAAGCGCCCGCCGCAACTTCGGCTACGCCCGCGCGCCCCGCCATACCCGAGGATCCGACGTCGGCTTCGCAGACCGCCGCGCAGGTGCAGATACGCAAGTGACCCGGCGGCTCGAGGCGGCGGCAGCCGGACCGGCACCGGCTGGCAACCACACGTGAGTCTTCTCGGGCCTTACCTGATCGCGTGCTTCCTTCTCGTGATCGCCGGCCTCGCAAAGCTGATGCGTCCGCTTCCAACTGCCGTCGTTCTCTCTCAGGTGTCATCCTCACCGCGCTCTCACCAGGAGCGCATGACCGGGGTGGTGCGGGTGTTCTCGCTGTTGGAGGCGTCCCTTGGTGTCGCCGCTGCGCTCTACCCGCGTCCTCTAGCGGCGGCAGCGGTCGCGGCTTCCTACGGAGCCTTCGGGTCGTTCGTGCTCTACGTGCGCGTTCGTGGCGGGATGGACGCGGGATGCGGGTGTTTCCCGATACCGGACTCCGACGACGGTGACAGGTCCGAGGGGGCTGAACGGTCCGAATCGGCGCCTGCAACGGGATTCCACGTGTTCATAGACATTGCACTGGCTTGCGCCGCTCTCGTGGTGGCGCTCGCGGGCCTCCACGGGACGCTCTTGTCGATCTTGGCGAAACAGAAGCTCGACGGTGTCCCTCTGGTCGCGGGTTGCGCGGCAGGGACGTGGCTCATCTTGTTGTGGATGGGCGCCCTCCCGAGTCTGTCGCGGGCGCGTCGGGTGGTAGAGCAGCTCTCCTAGGAGAGCTCGTCTCGAGCTTCGAATACCTCGTCTGCGACGAGCAACGGTGTCGGAAGCGGTTGGCGCAACATGAGAGCTATTGCGTCCGATGGCCGGCAAGGCACCACGTGGTGTCCCTTCGGTCCCATCGTGTCGAGCTCCGCGTAGAAGATCTGACCGCGCCGCTCCGTTATGCGCACCGCCTCGATGGTCACCGTGTGCGCCGACAGCATGTCGGTCACGAGCTCGTGGGTAAGAGGGCGAGGGGTAGCGATGTGACGCCAAGCGTGCGCGATCGCGGTCCCTTCGGCGAACCCGACCGGTATGCGAAGTTCCCGGTACGGAGCGACCGTCTCGCGGAGTTGGACTTCCGGGTGAACCCCCGGAAGCTCCATGTACACACCCCCCACGACCGTGAGCCTCCATCTGTCGTGCGCCTCCCCCGCAGCCCGTTCGGCGGGAGCCTCCTGGCCGGGAGCGGCTTCGGCGGGAGCCTCCTGGCCGGGAGCGGCTTCGGCGGGAGCCTCCTCGCCCGGAGCGGCTTCGGCGGGAGCCTCCTCGCCGGCAACCTCGAGCTCCTCGTCGGCCCGCTGGTCTGAGCCGGCAGCTTCGGGCTGGTCGCCCGCAGCTTCGGGCCGGTCGTCGGCGGCCTCAGGCCGGTCGCCGGCAGAGTCCTCGCGGGCGGGCTGGCCCGACGTGCCCGCAAGGGTCATCGTCCGCGGCGAAGGTGCACGGACATGGCTATACCCACAGCCGCGAAGAAAGCGATCGTCGCAGACCCCCCATAGCTCAGGAACGGCAGGGGGATCCCGGCGATCGGCATGATCCCCATCGACATGCCGGCGTTCTCGAACGCGCTGAAGGCAATCAGCGTGAAGCATCCAGTGGCCAGCAACCTCCCGAACGGGTCACGTGCGACCTGCGCGGCGCGCAGCGTGCGCCATGCAACGACGCCGAGCAACATCAGCACGGTCGCCGCGCCGACGAAACCGAGTTGTTCCCCCACTGCCGAGAAGATGAAGTCCGTCGGCTGAGAGGGCACATACGACAGGTTCGTCTGGGGACCGTGGAAGAGGCCTTTCCCCGACCATCCCCCCGAACCGATCGCGGCAACCGACTGCTGGAGGTTGTATCCGGTTCCCTGGGCGTTCTTCGACTGGTGCAGGAAGCCCGTGAGCCTCTGGACCTGATAGGGCTTCAGCAGCCCGAAGTGCACGACGACGAAGCCCAACGTGATCGTCCCGAGTATGAGCAGGAGCAGGTAGCGGTTGGGGATCCCCGCAACCACGAGCATGACGAGGAGAACGGCGCACATGACGATCCCGCTGCCGAGGTCCGGTTGACGGACCACCAAGAAGATCGGGAGCCCGCAGAGCCCGAGCACCCTGATGAGGTCCTGCCGGTCGAGGCCCTGAGGCCTCCTCGCGCAGAAGGTCGCCACGATGACGATGATCACCAGGGTGCCGAACGCCGACGGTTGGAGCTGGACTGGCCCTAGCTGGAACCAGCGTGTTGCGCCGAGTGCGCTGGATCCGATGGGAGTGAACATCGCCAACAAGGCGAGCACGAGCCCCACGTAGAGGACGGCGCTCGCATGCTCGAGCCAGCGATAGTCCAGCAGCGTCAGGACGACCATGACGACTGCGCCGGCGACGACGTATGCCGCCTGGCGGTCGAGGTAGTAGTGCGGGCTCAATCCCGCGAGCACGAGCTTCGAACGGGTCGCCGAGTAGACGATCACCACGCCGATGGCGGCGACCGCTAGCGTCGTCAGGCCGAGCACAACGTCGACTCGGAGTGCGACCAACCTGCCGGTTTGAGGGCGGGGAGTGAAGGTAGTGCTCAACAGGGCGCTCCGGCAGACCAGAATACCGGTCGTGCCTGCCGGAGCCACCTCGCCCGTCCCGGACGTCCAGGGATGGCTCTACGACCTGCTCCGCTGGGCAGGCGTGGGGCAGCCGACGGCCGCCCACCTCCAGCAGGTCGTCGTGAAACCGGTCAGCGTCGTGGTGATCGCCTTGATCGCGCTCGTCGCCAGCTGGCTCGGCCACCGGGTCATCGGCCACTGGATCGGCAGCGCGGCCCGCAAGGCTGCAGCACGGCGAGGGTCGTCGCGCGCCTCGGCGCGGGCGACCACGGTCACCGCTCTCTTGGCGAACGTGTGGCGCGTGGTCGTCGCGGTGATCGCCTTCTTCGTCGCGCTCGAGACGATCGGCATCAACCTCACTCCCCTGCTTGCAGGGGCGACCGTCGTCGGGGCGACGATCGGATTCGGGGCCCAGAGCCTCGTGCGCGACCTGCTGTCAGGATTCCTCCTGATCGTGGAGGATCAATTCGACATAGGCGACACCCTCGTCGTCGGGGAAGTTACGGGCACCGTCGAGGACCTCACGTTGAGGGTCACTCGTCTGCGCGCCGACGACGGGACAATCTGGGTGATCGCGAACGGAGAGATCCGTCAGCTCGGCAACAAGTCGCGCGGACGACCACGCGCTCAGGACGAAGCCGCAACGTCTTAGTCCCTCTCAATCCCTCTGAGCCCTCTTAGTTGCTCGGGTAGTCGCCGGCGGCGAGCGCTGCCTCCCACATCGTCTCGACCGGCGCCTCGGCGCCCGTCCACTTCTCGATCGCCAACGCGGCCTGGTGGACGAGCATTCCGATACCGCCGAGGGTGCGCGCACCACGCTCTTGCGCCGCATGTATGAAAGGGGTGTCAGCTGGTCGGTACACGAGGTCCACCGCCAGCTGCCCTGGACGGAAGACACCGGGTTCCACAGCCGGCTCCGCCGAGCTGCCGACCATGCCGAGCGGAGTCGCCTGGACCACCAGGTCGGCATCTTCGATGTCGCGCTCGGACCCAACTCTCCCGACGTCGCCGGCCAGTCGGGCGGCACCGAGCGCGCGCTCGCGCGTCCGGTTGACCACCACCACATCCGAGGCGCCTGCCCGGGCGAGCGACAACACGACGGCTCTCGCGGCTCCGCCCGCCCCGACCACCACGCAACACCGGCCTTCCGGGTCGAACCCGGCCCCTCGCCGCAGAGCGCGCAGGAAGCCTTCCCCGTCGGTCGAGTCACCCATCAGCTTTCCGTCGCGAAGGGTCACACAGTTGACAGCCCCGAGGGTGCGCGCGAGCTCGCTCTGCTCGTCGACCGTGCGCGCGGCGGAGTCCTTGTGCGGATGAGTGACGGACAGCCCGACGATGCCGAGGGCGCGCGTGCCTGACAACGCCTCCGGCAGCCTTCCCTGGGGGACCTCGAACGCGACGGACACCCAGTCGAGCCCCATCGCGCCGAACGCGGCGTTGTGCAAGAGAGGCGACAACGAGTGCCGCACCGGATCCCCGATCACCCCGACCACGGCAGATGCCGCAGAGGGCCACAAAGGCGAGCTCCGGGCGCGAGAGCTCGGCGTGCCACTGCTGTCGGTCGCCGGCGTCATCCCAGACCCCTGCTCTTCGCCAATTGCTCGTTCGCCTGCTGACCCGCGAGCGTGTCGGAGAAGGCCTCGGTGCCGTCCTGTGAGACCACGACGAAGTAGAGCCAGTTCCCCGGAGCTGGAGCGAGCGCTGCGGCGAGCGATGCCGGCGACGGGAAGCAGATCGGCGTCGGGGTCAAACCTGCGTGCAGATACGTGTTGTAGGGAGTGTTCAGCGCCAAGTCGGCGGATGTCACCGGCCCTCCGTCGCGATGTTCGGCGTAGAGGACCGTCGAGTCCATCTGCAGGTCCATGCCGCGAGCCAGCCGGTTGTAGATGACGCGCGATACCTTGGCGAGGTTCTCCTGGTAGACGCCTTCCTTTTGGACGATGGACGCGATAGTTATCGCCTGGTACGGAGTAACACCGAGCGCGGCAGCTCCTTTGGCGAGCACCGCGCTCGTCGCCTCGGTGTCGAAGCGTTGCACCATCTGCTCGAGCAGCGACTTGTCCGACTCACCCGGGAGCACGGTGTACGTACCCGTGCCGAGCAGGCCCTCCAGGTTGGCCGAACCGGGCGCCCCCCAGGGGGACTGGACGGCTCCCGAGGTGGCCAGCGACAAGAACTGCGAAGAGTCGTGCCCCGGGAGATCACCGACTCGGGTCGCGGTCTCCTCCACGGTGAAGCCCGGGGGGACGTCGAGCGCGAAAACGTCGGGCCCTGCCGCGAGCCTGCTTCGAACGTCGCCGAACGATTCGTGCTTGTTCATGAGGTAGTCACCGGGCTTGACCACGGGCGAGCCGTGCAGCACCAGGTAGATGCGAAAGGCGAGGGTGCTTCCGATGACGCTGTCTCGGGCGAGGTTGCCCGCGACCTGGCTGAGCGACGAGCCGCTGGCGACGCTGACCACGGTCTCGGCGCCCCCGGGAGTGCCGCCGATCTGGCCCTCGTACCAGATGGCCGCGCCTGCAAGAAGCCCGACGATTACGACACCGAGCGCGACGAGCGCGCTGCGCAGGGGATGCCGCCTGACTGCACCCGCGATCCCGCCACCCGCGCCCTCTCTGTCTCCTCCGCGAGCTCCTTCGCGAGCTCCTCCACGGCCTCCTCCACGAGCTCCCCCGTCGGCCGGCAGGTGCCTACCTCGGCTCCGCGCGCCGGTGGTGAGCGCCCAACCCTGGGAGTCCGCCTCCTCGATGACCTCGTCGGTGGCTCCGGCGTCGGTGAGGGGCACCAGGGGCTCGTGCACACTCGAGTCGTCGCGCCTGCGGGGTCGGCCGGCGGTGTCGTGCGTGTCCGGTGGCTCAGGCATCGCGGCTCTCCGTGCGCGCGCTGTGCGCGTCGAGCCAAGCCTGGAGCATCTCCGCAGCAGCGGCCTGATCGATGACGTCACGACGGGAGCGCCCTGCATGGCCTGCCTCCGAGAGCCTGCGCTCTGCGCTCACGGTGGTGAAGCGTTCGTCGTAGGTCTCGACCGTCACTCCCTCGGGGTGCAGAACCTCTGCCAGAGCCCTCGCCTCTTCCTCTGCTGCACGCGCGGCCGGTCCGCGGCGGCCGTCGAGGCTCACCGGAAGTCCCACGACCACGATCGTGGCGCCGGTCTCGCTGACGACCTCGGCCAGCTTCGACCGATCCGCGTTGCGGTCACCGCTTCTGAGGATCGTGCACCGTGGGGAAGCCAATCGCCTCGCGCTGTCGGACACGGCCACGCCGATCCGCTTCTCCCCGAGGTCGACCCCCACCACCCTCACGGGCTCAGGCGCCGCCGAGACGACGACGTGCCTCCGCGAGCATCTCGTCGATCATCGAGGTGTCGGAGCCACCTGCCTGTGCGAGCTGAGAGGTCCCACCTCCGCCGCCGCGCACGATCTGTGCCAGCTCCTTGGCTGTCGACCCCGCGTCGATCGAGCTCGACCCCGACGCAACCGCGAGCGCCACCTTCGCGCCGTCGGGGCTGCCCGCGAGCACGACGACCTCGGCGCCTGCGCTTCGAACTGCCTGAGCGAGGTCGCGAAGCGAGTCTGCGCTGCGGCCGTCCTCGCGACGGACCACCGCCCCGTTCGCCGCCTGCGCAAAGATCTCGGCCGCCTGCTCGTCGAGATGCGCGGCCTTGAGACGCGTGAGCTCCTTCTCCGATTGGCGCTGGCGCTCGAGCACTCTTTCGAGCGCCTCCAAGACTCCCGTGGTCTCCACCTTCAACATGCGCGCGGCGTCCTGCAGGACGTTCTGGTGCTCCGACAGCAGCGCGAGCGCACCGGCCCCGGTGACGGCCTCGATGCGACGCGTGTTGGACCCGATGGAACCTTCCGAGACGACGGAGACCGGCCCGATCATTCCGAGGGCGGCCACGTGCGTGCCGCCGCAGAGCTCCGTGGACCTCGCACCTGCCTTGACGACTCGGACGCGCTCGCCGTACTTGTCCCCGAAGAAGGCGATCGCCCCCATCGACTCCGCCTCTGCCTTCGAGGTCTCGACGATCTCCACGGGCGCATCGGTCAACACGTCCGAGTTGGCGATGGTGCCGATCTCGGCCAGCTCCTCGCGCCGCACCGCGCTCGGGTGGGCGAAGTCGAAGCGCAGGCGGTCCGGCGCGACGAGAGACCCCTGCTGTCGTACGTGATCTCCGAGAACCTGACGCAGCGCGGCGTGAAGGAGATGAGTCCCTGTGTGGTTTCGACGGATCGCCTCGCGGCGGGAGGCGTCGATCACCGCCAGCGCATCCTGCCCGGGGAACAGCTCGCCCTCCACCGATGCCCGGTGGACGATCAACCCCGGCACGACGCTCTGGGTGTCGGTTACCCGTGCGCGGCCGGTCTCGGTCGTGATCACTCCTGTGTCACCCACCTGCCCTCCGCCTTCGGCGTAGAAGGGGGTGCGGTCGAGGACGATCTCCACCGTGCCGGGCTCCGCACCGGCCTGCACCGCCACCACGCTCGCGGGCTCCTCGTAGTGCTGGTAGCCGGTGAACTCGGTCGGCCCGGACCGGTCCAGGAGCTCGCGGTAGACGGCCTCGTCGCCGGCGACCGCGCGCCGCGCCCTGGCGTCGGCGCGTGCCCTTTCGCGTTGAGCGGACATCTCGCGCTCGAAGCCCTCGACGTCGACCTCGGCGCCTGCTTCGGCCGCCATCTCCATCGTCAATTCGATCGGGAACCCGTGCGTGTCGTGAAGGCGGAACGCGAGGTCTCCAGGCACCCTGTCGGTGCCTCCCTTCAGCGCTTCCTCGAGTAGCACAGAGCCCGAGTCGAGGGTGCGTCGGAACGAGCCCTCCTCGCGTTCGACGGTCGCCTGGATCCTGTCGAGATCCTCGACGAGGACCGGGTAAGCACCGCCCAGCACCTCCGCGACGCTCCGCACGAGCGCGGGCGTCACTGCTTGCGTGACCCCGAGCTGGAAGGCCCGCCTGACCGCCCTGCGGATGACCCGTCGCAGGACGTAGCCGCGCCCGTCGTTCGAGGGAAGAACCCCGTCGCCCACGAGCATCGCCATCGCCCGTGCGTGATCGGCCAGCATGCGAAGAGAAACGTCGGTGTGCACGTCGGCCCCGTAGCGGACCCCCATCGACTGTTCGGCGGCCGCCAGAACCGGACGAAAGACGTCGGTCTCGAAGAGAGACGGCACTCCCTGGAGGATCGGAAGGTTGCGCTCGAGGCCGGCGCCGGTGTCGATGTTCTTCTTCGGAAGTTCGACCAGCTGCCCGTCGGCAAGCCGGTTGTACTGCATGAACACCAGCGTGTAGATCTCGATGTAGCGCTCGGGATCACCGAACGCGGGTCCGCCGGCTTCTCCGTACTGCTCTCCCCGGTCGAAGAAGAGCTCCGAGCACGTTCCACAGGGCCCGGTCTCCCCCATGGCCCAGAAATTGTCCTCCCCCATGCGCTGGATGCACTCCGGTGGGAGGCCCATGGCCTCGAGCCAGATCTTCTCGGCTTCGTCGTCACTGTCGTGCACGGTGACCCACAGGCGCTCCGCGTCGAAACCGAGCACCTCGGTGAGCAATTCCCACGCGAGTGGGATCGCGTCTGCTTTGAAGTAGTCGCCGAAGCTGAAATTCCCGAGCATCTCGAAGAAGGTGCAGTGGCGTTCGTCGCTCCCGATCACGTCGATGTCGACGGTGCGAAAGCACTTCTGGACACTCGTGGCCCTCGGCCAGGGGGCCGGCTCCTCGCCGAGGAAGTAGGGCTTGAACGGAACCATCCCCGCGATCGTGAACAGAACAGTGGGGTCGTGGGGAATGAGGCTCGCCGAGGGCACGAGCACGTGCCCACGCTCGACGTAGAACCCCGTGAAGGCGGCGCGCAGCTGGTCGGCGGAGGTCACGACGGGCGATCCTACCGGGGCCGATCAACGAGCCCGGGCACGGACCTCCAGCTCTCGCCACAACTGGTCCTCGCGTCGGCGTGCTTCCTCACGACCGGCGTCCACGGCCCCCCTGACTCTGCGCGCGGCACGCTGAGCTCTCCTGTCGACCATCGCGACGACATCACCCGTCAGCTCCCCGGAGCGCATCCGCTTGGAGATCGACTCGACCCGCCTGCGAGCCCACACGGTCCCGCCGGCCCCGATCGCCGCTCCCGCGGAGAACCACACTGCCCGCTTGATCACCGGGTCACGCTTCTGCTCGCGAGCGCCTCCGGCGACGGTGGGCCGTCGCCGCCACCTGAGCCTGCGATTGCCCGTTGGAGCTGGGCGGCTGTCCTACCCGGGCGGCCGACGACAGATGCGCCGACGCAGGTGTGGATGCCGAAGCCGGAGGTCCGGGGAGTCGATCGACACGCCCGCTTCGCGTCCGGGGTGAGAACAGCCTGCGCAGTGCGCTCGTCAGACCCGTCCGAAAAGCCAGAACCTTCACGACCGGGTTGGCGAAGGTCCGATATGCAAGACGCGAGGCCGAGTCCACGGTTCCGGTCACCGCCTCCGCCGAGGACAGCACGTCTCCGACTCTGAGCATCTCGGTGGCGGCCTGGTCGACCACGACTCGTGCGTCTCTAACCAGGGGCACGGTCTCGCTGCGCAAGTCCCGAACCACTTCTCGAAGCTCGTGCATGCGGCGAGTGAGGATGACGACGACCACGAGCGCGACAAGCGCCACTGCGCCTGAAACCGCGGCGGCCGCAAGCGCTGCAACGTTGTCGGCGGACATAAGGGGCAATGCTACCCCCGCCTCCTCGCACTTCCTCGGACATTCATACCCGTGGAGTCAGGGCTTGGCTTTTGTTGGGCAACCTCAGCGCTCGGGCTCGTGAGGACCGTGCTCGGGAGCAGCACCGTCACGTCGCCGTCGCAGCCGATCGGCGAGGGTGACCTCGGCGCCATGATCGCTCGGCTCGTAGTACACGCGATCGGTCACGCCTTCTGGTCGGTACTCCTGCTCCACCCATCCGCGTGGATCGTCGTGGGGATACTTGTACATCTCGCCGTGACCGAGCTTGTCCGCACCGGGATAGTGGGGATCGCGCAGGTGCACGGGGACCTGACCAGCAGGCCCTCCCCGCACGTCCTGTTGCGCGCGCCCCAGCGCCACGGTCACGCGGTTGGACTTCGGAGCTGACGCGAGGTACACCACTGCCTGCGCCAGGTTGAGCTGAGCCTCCGGGAGGCCGACGAACTCCACGGCACGTGCGGCGGCGTCCGCCACCACCAGAGCCAGCGGGTCCGCCATCCCCACGTCTTCGCTCGCCAGTATCACGAGCCTCCTTGCGATGAAGCGGGCGTCCTCGCCCCCCTCGAGCATCCGCGCGAGCCAGTAGAGCCCCGCGTCCACGTCAGAGCCCCGGACGGACTTGATGAGAGCGCTGATCTGGTCGTAGTGCGCGTCGGCCCCTTGGTGGAGCAGACGCCCGGCACGCGCACGGTCGACGTCGTGCTCCTCGAGCAGACGTTCCCCCGCGAGGGCGATGGCGACCTCCAAGGTGCCCAGAGCAGCGCGAGCGTCACCCTCCGCCACGGATACCAGGGCTGCGACCGCGTCTTGGTCCGCCGACGCGCTCTCGTGGGCCAGAGCCCTGACAACCAACTCGCGCACGTCTTCGTCGGACAGCGGCTCGAGCCGCCACAAGGTCGCCCTGCTCATGAGCGGCGAGTTCACGGAGAAGAACGGGTTCTCGGTCGTGGCCCCAATGAGGACGATCAGCCCCTCTTCCACCGCGGGCAGGAGAGCGTCCTGTTGGGCTCGGTTGAACCTGTGAACCTCGTCGATGAACAGGATCGTGCCCTGCGCGTGCTCACCGAGGCGTCTTCGTGAGTCCTCGATCTCCCTGCGAACGTCTGCGACTCCAGCGCTGACCGCCGACAGCTGCACGAAGGCCTTCGCAGACCGCTGGGCGACAACCGATGCAAGGGTGGTCTTGCCGGTGCCGGGTGGCCCCCACAGGATCGCGGAGGTGAGCCTGTCCTGCTCTATGAGGACTCGAAGCGGAGCGCCGGGAGCGACGAGATGTCGCTGCCCCACGATCTCGTCGAGCGTTCGCGGACGCATCCGCGTCGCGAGGGGCGCGCGCTGACGCAGCCGGTCCGAAGCTGCCGCACCGAAGAGGTCTGCGGCCGCGCTGCTCTTTCCCCTGGGCACTCTGCTTCTCTACTCGATTTCTCTACTCGGTCTCTGCTCGTCTGCTCGGCACGAGGGCTCGTCTACTCGGCACGAGGGACGAACCGAAGGCCCAGCTCCTTGAGCGACTCCTCGGGAAGGGGCTTGGGTGCGCCCGTCATGGGGTCGGTGCCCGACTGGGTCTTCGGAAATGCGATGACCTCTCGGATGTTCTCCTCCCCGGCCAGGAGAGCCACCAGGCGGTCGACCCCAACTGCAAATCCCCCGTGCGGCGGAGCCCCGTAGCGGAAAGCCGACAACAGGAAACCGAATCGGCTCTCGGCCTCCTCCCGGGTGATGCCGAGCGCGTCGAAGACCCTGCGCTGGATGTCCTCGCGATGGATACGGATCGAACCCGACCCGAGCTCCCATCCGTTCAAGACGAGGTCGTACGCCTCGGACCGCACGGCCATCGGATCCGACTCGAGAAGCTCGAGATCGTCGCGGTGAGGCATCGTGAACGGATGGTGCGCCGCGACGGGCCTGCCTTCCTCGTTGGGCCCGTCGAAGAGCGGGAAGTCGGTGACCCAGCAGAACCGCAGCTCCCCACTCGCGACAGGTGGACGGCCGAGCTCGAGACGCAACTGGCCGAGCACCTCGCAAGCCCTGCGCCAGCTGTCGGCAACGACGAGGAGCAGATCGCCCGGCTCGGCACGGGTGTGCGACAGAAGCCCGGCTCTCTCCGAGTCGGTGAGGAACTTGTCGAGTGGGGATTCGAGCGCCGGGACCGTCCCTCCTGGTTGGCCGGCCGACGAGACCTTGAACCACGCAAGGCCCTTCGCGCCCAGCTCCTTGGCACGCTCTACCAGAGCGTCCAATTTGTTGCGACCCAACTCGGAGCCCTGCTGAAGGCGAAGCGCCTTCACGCACTCTGCTTGGAAGGCACGCACCTCGGTTCCGGCGAACACTTCTCCGAGATCGACGAGCTCCATCCCGAAACGCATGTCCGGCTTGTCCACGCCGTAGCGGTCCATCGAGTCGCGCCACGTGATGCGCTCGACCTCCCCGGGTCGCTCACCTCTCGCTGCCTCTGAGGCGTCGAGGACGGCTTCGGTGACCGCTGCTTGGACGTCCGAGGGAGTCACGAACGACGCCTCGATGTCGAGCTGCGTGAACTCGAACTGCCTGTCGGCCCTCAGGTCCTCGTCGCGCAGGCACCTCGCCACCTGGAAGTAACGGTCCATTCCCGCCACCATCAGGAGCTGCTTCGCGATCTGGGGGCTCTGTGGAAGCACGTAGAACTTCGCCCTGTGCAGACGAGCCGGGACCGCGAACTCCCGAGCTCCTTCGGGAGTCGGCGTCCACAACAGCGGTGTCTCGACCTCGCAGAACCCCTGACGGAGCATCGCCGCGCGTAGAGCTGAGATGATGCGAGACCGCAGCCGCAGGTTGGCCTGCATGCGTGGGCGGCGCAAGTCCACGTACCGGTACCGCAGTCGCACCGATTCGTCGACCTCTGCCCTGTCGTCTATCGCGAAAGGAGGCGGCTCGGCGCGCGCCAGCACCTCCACGGTGCAATCACCGAGCTCTATCTCACCCGTGGCGAGCTCGGGGTTCTCGTTGCCGTCCGGTCGCATGCGGACGGTGCCCTCGACCTGCAGCACCCACTCGGTGCGCGCCTCGACAGATCCGTCGACGACACACTGTGTCACGCCGGTGCTGTCGCGCAGGTCGACGAACGCCAGGTGCTCCCCGTGCTCCCGCCGCGTCGCCACCCATCCGCAGAGACGGACGCGGGTGCCGGAATCCCGCGCCCTCAGATCGCCGCACATGTGCGTGCGCATCGCGGTCGCGGAAGTCGCTGAGCTCGACGAGCTCGAGGGGCTCACCGAGATCTCTGGGCCGGCGGTCACGGGCCGACCTCCTTGCGCAGCCTGTCGATGAGCTCCTCGCGGCGCACCGAAGTCTCCGTTCCCTCGTGGAGAGCCCTCAGCGTCACAGTCCCCTCGTCCAGCTCCCTCGCACCGACTATCGCCGCAAAGCGCGCACGGGTGCGGTCAGCCACCTTCATCTGAGCGTTGAGGGACCGGTTGTCGTAGGCGCGCTGTGCCGACAGACCCGCATCTCTGAGCTGCGCGCAAAGATCGCGCGCAACACCACCTCCGGTCACGTCGATCACGAACACGTCGGGCGCGGAGGGTTCGGGGGCGAAACATCCCTCGGCGTCGCAGGCGAGCAGAAGCCGCTCGATCCCGATCCCGAAGCCGATCCCAGGGGTCGGAGGTCCGCCGATCGCCTCGGAGAGTCCGTCGTATCGGCCGCCGCCGCCGATGGCGTTCTGCGCGCTCTCGAGCGCAAGTGCAGCGAACTCGAAAGTCGTTCGCGTGTAGTAGTCGAGCCCGCGTACGAGCCGGGGTTCGAGCCGGTGGCCGATCCCGAGAGCGTCCAGACCCTCTCGCACCTGTGCCAAGTGGGCCGCACAGGGCTCGTCGAGGAAGTCCACCATCTTCGGCGCCTTCTCGGTCACCGCGATGCACTGGGGACGCTTGCAATCGAGCACACGGAGCGGGTTTCGCCCGAAGCTCTCGCGGTGCTCGTCGCAGAGCATGTCCCTGTGCTCGTTCAGGTACTCGCGAAGAGCAACCACGTACTTCGGTCGGTCTTCGGCACATCCCATCGAGTTCACGGACAGGTCGACCCGTGTGAGCCCGAGCTCGTCGTAGAAGCCTGCGGCGAGCGAGATCACCTCGACGTCGAGGCCCGGGTCCTCGGTCCCCAGAGCCTCCACCCCCACCTGGTGATGTTGCCTGTAGCGGCCAGCCTGCGGACGCTCGTAGCGAAACGCCGGCGTCACGTACCAGACCTTCCACGGCACGGGCGGATGGTGCTGTACGAAGGCCCTCACGACCGGGGCGGTGCCTTCGGGTCGAAGGGCGAGCGCCCTGCCGCTTCGGTCGGTGAGCTCGTACATCTCCTTGCCCACCACCTCGCTCTCGTCGCCGATCCCACGGCGAAAGAGCCTCACGTCCTCGAGCACCGGCGTGAGGAGCAGTCCGTAGCCGGCGAGCCTCGCCCTTCGGGCGAAAGTGGCGACGAGCGTCTCCCAGCGCTCTGACTCGGGCCAAAGGACGTCTCGCGTCCCCACCGGCGAGCGGATCGGCTCGCTTGCTTGACCTGATGCGCGCTCGCTCTTGGACCCAGACTGCTCTTCGACCACTGGCGGTTCAGCCCTTCCGGCCGGGCAGGGTGCGAAAGGCGTCGAACACGCCGTCGAGATGCTTGAGCGAGCTGATCAACGAGTCGAGGTGACCGGGATCCGCCAACTCCACCTCGAAGGTCATGCGGCTGACCCGGTCCGGAGCGGTCTGGCTCGACGAAGCCACGATGTTGAGGTGGTGCTCCGACACGACACGTGTGACGTCTGCAAGAAGACGTGACCTGTCGAACGCCAGCACCTCGATGGCCGCGACGAACACCGTCGCGCCCTCCCGATCCCACTCGACCTCGATGAGCCGCTCGTGCTCCCCCGAAGCGAGCACGGCCGCGTTGGCACAGTCGGACCGGTGAACGCTCACACCCCGACCGCGGGTGACGAAACCTACGATCTGGTCGCCGGGAACCGGGGTGCAGCAGCGGCTCAGCCGCACCATCACGTCGTCGAGTCCCTCCACGAAGACCCCGGCCGGTGAACGGCGGCGGGTGCGGGCGCGCAGCCCCGGGCTGACGGTCGTGGGCAGCTGTTCCTCGTAGTCACCACCGTGAAGCTCGCGGGCGAGACGCTGCGCCGCAGAGCGCGCGGAGACATGGCCGTCTCCTATGGCCGCGTGGAGCGCTTCGAGGTCCGAGTACTTCATCTCCTCGGCGAGCTGCACCAGCGCGTTCGACGCTGCGAGCTTCTGCAACGGGAGACCCTCTCGCCTGAGGGCCTTCATGAGCTCCTCGCGGCCGGTCTCGATCGCGTCCTCACGGCGCTCGCGGCTGAACCACTGCCGGATCTTGTTGCGCGCCCTGGGCGAAGCGACGATCTGGAGCCAGTCGCGCGATGGGCCCGCAGAGGGAACCTTCGAAGTGACGATCTCGACAGTGTCCGCCGACTGGAGCTGGGTCTCGAGAGGGACGAGTCGCCCGTTCACTTTTGCCCCGATGCAGCGGTGACCCACCTCGGTGTGGATCGAGTAAGCGAAGTCGATGGGGGTGGACCCCGCCGCGAGGGCGATTACCTTGCCCTTCGGCGTGAACACATAGACCTCGTCCTGCTCGAGGTCGAGCTTCAAGGTCTCGAGGAATTCGAACGGGTCGACGGTCTCCGACTGCCAGTCGACGATGCGCTGGAGCCACTGCATCTCAGCGGTCGTGGCGCCGGAGTCCTTCCCCTTCTCCTTGTATCCCCAGTGCGCTGCGATGCCGTACTCGGCCCTGCGGTGCATCTCGTGGGTGCGGATCTGGACCTCTATCGGCTTGCCTTCCAGTCCGACCGCAGTCGTGTGCAGCGACTGATAGAGATTGAACTTGGGTGAGTTGATGTAGTCCTTGAAGCGCCCTTGGACGGGGCTCCATATGGCGTGAATGGACCCGAGAGCAGCCCAGCAGTCCTTCTCGGAGTCCACGATGACCCGGATCCCGACGAGGTCGTGGATCTCGGCGAACTCCTTCTCGCGAACGACCATCTTCTCGTAGATGCTCCAAAGATGCTTCGGCCGTCCCGTCACCTCGGCCTCGATGCCCGACTCGGCGAGACGCTCGCGCACCGCCACGAGCACGCGCGCCAGGTACTCCTCACGCTCGGGTGCGCGCGTTGCGACCATCTGCTCGATCTCGGCGAATCGCTTGGGGTGCAGAGTGGCGAAGGCGAGATCCTCGAGCTGCCACTTGAGCTCCTGGATCCCGAGACGATGCGCAAGTGGCGCGTATATGTCGAGGGTCTCCTGAGCGGTGCGGCGCTGCTTCCACTCGGGCATCACGGAGATGGTCCTCATGTTGTGCAGACGATCGGCGAGCTTGATGACGAGCACGCGCCAGTCGTTCGCCATCGCGACGAGCATCTTTCGCACGGTCGCTGCCTGCTGGGCCTCCTTGGAGTCGAACTGCAGGCGGTCCAGCTTGGTGACGCCGTCGACGATCGCCGCAACCTCGGCACCGAACTCCTCGGAGACCTCCGACACCGTGACCCCGGTGTCCTCGACGGCGTCGTGCAGGAGCGCTGCGGCCACCGAGCGGGCGTCCAGCCCGAGATCGGCCACGATCGTCGCTACCGCCACGGGGTGAGTGATGTAAGGCTCCCCGCTCTGGCGCACCTGGCCGCGGTGAGCATCGCTCGCTGTGCCGCCCGCGCGGGTTATGAGCTTCAGGTCGGCAGCCTCGCAGGCCGGATGCCTGGCCTTATAGGAAGAAAGGACCCCTTCGAGCAGGTCGTTGGCCGGACGCGGCAAGTGAAGCACGCCAGCCAACCGGTCGGCCGTCACCATTCATTCACGGTACCTGCCCCGATGGCCGCCCGCTGTCATGGCGGCCCTTGGTAGGGCTAGCGCCGGCGACCCTTGCGGCTGCCCTTGCCCTTCCTCGGTCGGGGTTGCGGGCGCCGCTGTTGAGACGAAGCAGTGCCCGGACGCGTGCCCGTGCCAGAGGAACGAGCCTTCGCAACCTGTCCGTCCCCGTTCCCTGCAGCCTCGGGGATCTCTTCCTCGATCTCGTCTGCGGTGTCGGTGCCCACACCCGCGGAGGTCTTCGCATTTGCGCCGGCAGCCGCCCCGGGCCGAATCACCGCACTCCTGCGCGCCGAAGCTGCCCCCTGGCGTGGACGCGCCGGCGCCCGCGAGCCGCCCGCTCGCGCAACAGGGCGAGAGCCTGCCTGCGCGGTCGCCGCCGTGAGCTCCGCTGCAGCGCGGGGTGTGAGCAGTCCGGTCCGGTCTGCTCGGCTCATGAGCTTCAGACGGATGTTGGTGTAGCGCGCCTCGCGCTCCTTCATCATCGCTAGCACCGGCGAGGCGATGAAGATCGAGGAATAGGCACCCGAGAGCAGACCGACGACCAGAGCCAAGCCGAAGTACTGCAGTGTGGTCGCCCCGAGGAGCTGCGCTCCGATCACGAGAACCGAGAGCACGGGGAGGATCGCCACGAGCGAGGTGTTGATCGAGCGTGCGAGGGTCTGGTTCATCGATAGGTTGACGACGTCCTCGTAGGTCATGCGGCCGGACGCGCCGAGGCCCTTCGTGTTCTCCGCGACGCGGTCGAATACCACCACGGTGTCGTAGAGCGAGTACCCCATGATGGTCAGCACCGCGATCACCGTGTCGGAGGTCACGAGGAAGCCCGACAACGAGAAGACCCCGATGACCACTAGCAGGTCGTGGATCACGGCGACCAACGCCGCGATGGCCATCTTCCACTCGAATCGCAGGGATATGTATGCGACGACGACGACGAAGAAGACGATCACGGCGATCAACGCCTTGTTCGTGATCTGACTCCCCCAGGTCGCACCGACGTCGGTGACCGAGACCTGCGTGGCCGGAACGTGCCCGATGCGCCCGAGAGCGGCTTCGACAGCCTGCTTGGTCGCTGCCTGCTTGGATGCGCTCTCCCCGTTGAGGTTGGCGGTGACCTGGACGGTTTTCCCTCCGAGGATCTCTACGGTCGACCCGGTTAGACCGGCTTTCGAGACGGCGTTCTGCACCGTGGTGACGCTCACTCCGGGCGCGGTCACCTGCCATTGCTGGCCGCCCCGGAAGTCGATCCCGAAGTTGAGCCCGCGCGTGCCGAGCGAGATGATCCCGGCGAGGATCAGGATCCCCGAGATCGCGAACCACCAGCGCCGCCTTCCGACGAAGTCGTAGGAGGTCTCGCCGCGGTAGAGGCGCCGGAAGGCACCCGCGCGCACCGGAGTTTCCTCGAGGTCGAGACTCTCGCTCGTCATTCGGCCCCCGAATCCATTGCCAGTCCCCGCGCGACGCCTATGAACCTCGCACTGGTCACTCTCGGGCTGCGCCCCAGGATGATCACGAGAGGCCGGGTGAAGAAGAAGGTCGTGAACACGTCGAGGAGGGTGGCCAGGCCCAGGAAGAAGGCGAATCCGCGCACGGTGCCCACTGCGAGCAGGTACAACACCACCGCTGCCGCCAACGAGACGAGGTCCGCGGCCAGCACGGTGCGGAACGCACCGCGGAAGCTGCGGTCGACGCTCGTACGGACCGATCTACCGGTCCTCACCTCGTCCTTCAGGCGCTCGAAGTACACGATGTAGGAGTCGACCGTGATACCGATCGACACGATCACCCCGGTGATGCCGGCGAGGTCCAGCGTCAGGTTCATCGAGGTATGGCCGAGTGCAGAGACGATCGCCCAAAGAAGGGCCGCGGTAGTCGCGAGACCGGAGACCACGACGATCCCGAGTGCTCGGTAGTAGAAGATCGCGTAGAGCAGAACGAGGATGAGCCCTCCGACGCCGGCGGCGAGCCCGGCCCGGAGCGAGGACTTGCCGAGCGACGGCGAGACCGTCGTCTGGTCGATCTTCTTGAGCGGCACCGGGATCGAGCCCGAGTTCAGCGCCAGGGCCAGGTTCTGGGCGGAGGTCTGGGTGAAGTTGCCGCTGATCTGGACCTTCCCGCCGAACGAGGTGAAAGTGGACTGGTTCGGGAGGGTCAGGGGCGCCGATATGACCTGCCCGTCGAGATCGACTGCGACGTAGGCGTGGAACTGCTGCTGCGAGAGCTGGTCCCACTGCGTCCCCCCCGATCCGGTGAGGTTGAGATCCACGACCCAGCTAGGGGTGTTGAAAACTGCCTGCGCGCTGTGGACGGCGGTTCCGGGAACGCCGGTCGGACCGAGCAGGTACCGGAGTCCCTGCTGGGCCGAGCCGGGGGCTGCAGGGATCAGCACGGTGGACCCCGCGTGAGTGTCGTTGGTCTCGAAGGAGGTGCTCGGGTACGAGCTGAGCGCAGGGTCGGCGCCGATGTTGTTCGACGGGTTCCCCGTGCTCGTGTTCACGTTCAAGTTGGCCGCTGTCAGTTGGTACTGAGCCGACGAGCACGTCGAGGGAAGGGCGGTGGGAGGCGAGCCGGACTTCGGTTTCGAGTACGGCCCGGCGAAGCACAGCACGGGCCTGAATTGCATCTGCGCGGTCTCACCGATCAGCTTGATCAGAGCCTCGGGGTTGCGCACGCCCGGCAGCTGCACGACGACGTTGCCGCCCTGTGAGTTGACGTTCGCACCCGACGCTCCGGCGGCGTCGACGCGGTTTCGGATGATGTTGACGGTCGTGTCCATCTGCCCACCGGAGATCTTGTGCGCAGGCTGGTAGACGACCTCCGACCCACCAGCGAGGTCGAGGCCCAACTTCGGGTGCCATCCCGCGCCGAGCGCAGCTCCCAAAGCGACCGCGGCTATCGCCACGGTTACCAGGAGGCTCACGAGGAGTGAACGTCTCATCGCTTCTTGGACCCCCCTGTCGCGGCGTCGCCGCCGTGCTCGTCCTCGTCCACGTCCTCGTGCTCGTCGCCTTCGTGCTCGTGCTCGTGCTCGTGCTCGTCGGAATCCTCCGAATCGTGGTGGTCCGACTCGGCTGCGCCGGAGTCGAGCTCTTCGTGCTCGTCGGACCAGTGCTCATCGTCCTCCTCGGACCAGTGCTCCTCGTCCTCCTCGGGGTGCTCTGTGAAGATCCGGGCGATCGTCGAGCGCAGGATGGTGATCCTCGTTCCGGGGGCGGTCTCGATCGTGATCCTGTCGGCTTCCACATCCAGGACCCGCCCGAAGATGCCGGCACCGGTGAGGATCTCGTCGCCGGTCGATACCTGTTGCAAGGTGTCGCGCTGGCGGCGCGCTTGTTGGGAGCGCGGCCGCAGGAAGAAGAAATAGGCGAGCACGCCGAGAAGGAGGATGAAGATGAGGCTGCCGTAGGTGCTGCTGGCAGAGGCTGTTGACTTGCTGCTGGAGGAGCTCGCGGCCAACAGGGCGCTGTGGACGATCAGGAGGCTGTGCATGAGGGGGCGGGAGATCTCCGGCTGGGTTCCGAGCGCACGACCTTACTCCAGCTGCCCCCCTCGTCACGGAGCGGGCAGTCTCGCCGACCCCGGGGAGGCACTCACCAAAGAGTCGGCTCGGCGCCTCCGGATGCGTCCCCCGCCGGCTTCACGCCGAGGTGCTCGAATGCTCGCGGGGTGGCGATTCGCCCTCGTGGCGTGCGCTGGAGGAGGCCTTGCTGCAAGAGGAAGGGCTCGTAGGCGTCCTCGATGGTGTCGGGCTCCTCCCCCACGCACTGCGAAAGGGTCACGAGACCCACCGGCCGGCCCCCGAACCGCGTGCAGAGGGCGTCGAGGATCGCACGGTCCACCTTGTCGAGCCCGAGCAGGTCGATGCCGAAGAGGTCGAGCCCCGAGGCCGCCAACTCACCAGTTACGGGACCGTGGGCGCGCACCTCGACGAAGTCGCGCACTCTACGAAGCAACCGGTTGGCTATCCGCGGCGTGCCCCGCGCACGAGATGCGATCTGCCAGGCTCCTTCCGGCTTCACGTCGACACCGAGTATCCCTGCAGATCGCGTCACTATCCCGCAGAGGTCGTCTGCCGCGTAGAGGTCGAGACGGCCGAGGAACCCGAAGCGGTCGCGAAGTGGCCCCGTCAGCAGCCCAGTGCGAGTCGTGGCGCCTATGAGGGTGAACCTCGGCAGGTCGAGCCGGATCGATCGGGCTGTGGGGCCCTTGCCGATCAGGATGTCGAGCTGGAAGTCCTCCATTGCCGGGTAGAGCACCTCTTCGACCGGACGTGGAAGCCGGTGGATCTCGTCGATGAAGAGGACGTCCCGAGGTTGGAGGTCGGTCAGGATCGCCGCCAGGTCTCCGGTGCGCGCCAGCGCAGGTCCCGAAGTAACTCGGAAACCGACACCCATCTCCGTCGCCACGATCCCGGCCAGCGACGTCTTTCCCAAGCCAGGTGGTCCCGCGAACAGGAGATGGTCGACTGGTTGGCCCCTGCGACGAGCTGCCTCGAGGACGATCTCGAGGTGCTCTGTCAGCTGGGGCTGGCCAAGGAACTCGTCCAGACACCGCGGCCGAAGGCGGACCTCGTCTGCGAACTCCGCCGGGTCGGGCGCGGGATCAACAGGCCTCGTCTCCTCGTCGTTCGCGTCGCCACCGACGAGTGGGTCTTCGCCGGCGACGTCCGCATCGCGCTCGGGAGCTATCACTTCGCGCCTGCCGCTCATGCGCCGTGCCTCACCTGGAGGCGACGGCGAGCTCGCGCAACGCATGCCGCAGCAGGTCCTCGACGGTCCCCTCCGCAGGGATGCTGTCGAGAGCTCGCCTGATCTCGTCGGGCCCGTAGCCGAGCTCGACGAGCGCGGCGCGAACTTCAGAGCGGGAGCTGCCCCCGGCACCTCCGCCACCGGGGACTTCGGAACCGTTCATGGCAGGCAACTCCAGGCGAGAGCGCAAGTCGATCACCAGGCGCGCTGCGGTCTTCCGGCCGACGCCGGGCACCTCACAGAGGACCCCCAGATCCTCCTCCATCACCGCGCGGACGAGGTCCGGCGGGGTGAGGACGGACAGCACCGCAAGGGCGAGCGACGGTCCCACACCGTGGGCTCCGAGCAGCGCCTCGAAGCATCTACGTTCCTCCGGAGTGGCGAAGCCGTAGAGCACGATCGCGTCCTCGCGCACGTGGGTGTGGACGTGAAGGCGAACCTCGTCGCCCTGGTCTCCGGCGCGCGCCAAGAAAGGAGTGGGGACGCTCACTCGGTAGCCCACGCCTCCCACGTCTACGAGCAGCTCGCCCTCGAGCGTGCGCGCGAGCAACTCTCCCCGGAGCCAGCCGATCATGCTGTGCTCCCGGAGCGGACCGTCGAACCGCTGACGGCCGGCGAGAGATCGTGCGCGGTCGAGGGCAGGTCGTCCCCGGAGAGCCGGTGTCCCGAGGACGCATCGGCCGCCTCGATCGCGCGCCGCAGAGGCTGCGCCGTCAGATGGCAGAGTGCAAGTGCAAGCGCGTCCGCGACGTCAGGAGGGCTCGGCGGCTCGGGCAGGTCGAGCAGCGCCGCCACCATGCGCTGCACCTGGTCCTTCGAAGCACTGCCGAATCCGACCACCGCCATCTTCACCTCGTTCGAGGTGTACTGAGCGATCTCGCACCCGGCCTCTTGCGCCGCTACCAGCGCAAGCCCGCCGGCCTGTCCGGTCGCCATGGCGGTGCGAGCGTTGGTCTGGAAGAACACCCTCTCCACTACCACGGCGTCGGGCCGCACGTCGCGAACGAGCCCGCGCAATTCCACGAGCATCGTGTGCAACCGCTCAGGGAGGGGGGTCTCGGGGTCGGTCGTCACCACTCCACCCGCGGTGGCAGCCAGATGGCTCCCGTATTGGCGAACCACCCCGTAGCCACAACGTGAGAGCCCAGGGTCTATTCCGAGGACGAACACCCGTTCGACTGTATCAATCGGGTGTGCCTAGCTGGTGGATGTCCCAGCCTGAGAACGCAGACCGGGCCGAGGGCCCGGGGTCATTCAGCGGCGGCTGTGAGGACCTCGTCGGGGATGTCGAAGTTCGACCAGACGTTCTGCACGTCGTCGTCGTCGTCGAGCGCCTCGAGCAGCCGGAGCACGCGCCGAGCCTCGGCCTCGTCGGTGACAGGCACGGTGGTCGACGGGACCATCGCGACCTCCGCCGACTCGGGTGTGATGCCGGCCGCCTCAAGTGCGCCCGCCACCGCGTGCAGATCTCCCGGGGCCGACGTCAGGACGAACTGGTCGCCTTCGTCGCTCAAGTCTTCTGCTCCGGCGTCAGCGGCGATCTCCATGATCTTCTCTTCGTCGACGGCACCCGGGAGAGTTATCACGCCCTTTCGTTGGAACTGCCACGACACGGCTCCTGGCTCTGCTGTCGATCCGCCGTTTCGCGTGAAGATGTTTCGGACCTCGGCCCCGGTGCGGTTGCGGTTGTCGGTGAGGCACTCGACGATCACGGCCACTCCGCCGTGTGCGTACCCCTCGTAGGTGACCTCGGAGTACTGGACACCCTCGAGCTCTCCGGTCCCTCTCTTTATCGCGCGTTCGATGGTGTCGGTCGGCACGGAAGCGGCTCGCGCCTTCTCGTACATCGTGCGCAGGGTCGCGTTGGCCGACATGTCGCCACCGCCTTCGCGTGCTGCCACCTCGAGCTGACGGATGAGCTTGGCGAACACCTTGGCCCGCGCCTTGTCGACGGCCGCCTTGCGGTGCTTGGTGGTCGCCCACTTCGAATGACCGGACATGTCTAGCTGCCTTTCTTGTCTTTCGAGCCTTTGGAGACAGAGCCCTTGGAGGCAGAGCCTTTCGGGACAGAGCCTTTGGAGACCTCGATCATCGAGACGAAGAAGCTGTGGAGCCTCCGGTCGGGCGTGAGCTCCGGATGGAACGCCGACACGAGGACCCGTCCCTGCCTCAGGACCACGGGGGTCGAGGTGCCATCAGCCCCATCGAGCCGCGCCATGCTGCTCGGAGCCTCGATCTCGCCCAGCACCTCGACGTCCCGGCCCGCGGACTCCACCACGGGAGCGCGAATGAAGACGCCGTGAAAAGCTTCGGCTCCGAGAGCGCTCACGCGAACGTCGCCTTCGAAGGAGTCGAGCTGGCGGCCGTAGCCGTTGCGGCGGACGACGATGTCGATCGTGCCGTAGCAGCGCTGGTCGGGACGGCCGTCGCTGATTGCGCTCGCCAGGAGGATCATGCCGGCGCACGTGCCGAAGGCAGGGAGGCCAGAGGCAAGCTCCTTGCCGAGGCGGTCGGCGATCCCCGAGGACTCGAGCAGCATCGACATCGTCGTCGACTCACCGCCGGGCAGGACGATGCCGTCGAGACCCGCAAGGTCGTCGGCCCGGCGGACCGGGCGGCTCTCTACGCCGAGATCACCTAGCGCCGCTCGGTGCTCTTCGATGTCGCCCTGAAGCGCGAGCACGCCGACCAGCACCTGGGGGCACCTCGCTCGCTCTGTCGCACTGGTCGCGCTGCATGACCACCTCTCCTAACAGCCGCGCACTACCAGCCGCGCTCGGCCATGTGCTGCGACAGCGTGCCGATCTCGAGGCCCGCCATCGGAGTCCCGAGACCCCGCGACACCTTTGCCACGATCTGAGGGTCTCCGTGGTGCGTGGTCGCCTCGACGATCGCGCGACCCCGGCGGGCCGGGTCCTCGCTCTTGAAGATCCCCGAGCCCACGAAGACGGCCTCAGCGCCAAGCTGCATCACGAGGGCGGCGTCGGCGGGGGTGGCGATGCCGCCGGCGCAGAACAGCGGCACGGGAAGCCGCCCGGTCTGTGCAACCTCCATGACGAGGTCCACGGGGGAAGCGAGATCTTTCGCTGCGGCGTACAGCTCGGTCCGATCGGTCTGGGTCAATCTCTTCATGCCGCCGAGGATCGAACGAAGGTGCCGCACGGCTTCGACGATGTTCCCCGTGCCGGCCTCGCCCTTCGAGCGGATGAGCGCTGCGCCTTCGGATATGCGCCGCAGGGCCTCGCCGAGGGTCGTTGCGCCACAGACGAACGGAACCTTGAAAGCCCACTTGTCTATGTGGTTCGCCTCGTCCGCCGGGGTGAGCACCTCGCTCTCGTCCACGTAGTCCACTCCGAGCGCTTCGAGGACCTGGGCCTCTGCGAAATGGCCGATGCGTGCCTTCGCCATGACCGGGATCGTCACCGCGCGCTGGATCGCCTCTATGAGCGCGGGGTCGCTCATGCGCGCCACCCCGCCCTGAGCACGAATGTCGGCGGGCACTCTCTCGAGCGCCATCACGGCCACCGCACCTGCGTCCTCGGCGATGCGCGCCTGCTCGTCGGTGACCACGTCCATGATCACGCCACCACGCAGCATCTCGGCCAGGCCGCGCTTCACGGTAAAGGTCCCGGTGACACGACCGCCGGAGCTGGTCACAGAGCTTTGTCCTGCGTCGGTCATCGAAAACAGTCTACCGAACAGGCCTCGAGCGCCCTTCGGGCTCGCTTGGCGCTCTCGTGGCGACGACCCAGGCAGAGCTAGCGGGTGATCACCATTCGTCGAGTGCCGCTATGCGAACCACCACGGCGTCGAGCTCGCCGACGGCGCGATCCGGATCGTTCCAAGCTGCAGTCGGGCGTGAGCGGGCCGGTTCGGGCAGCGCGATGGTCCACAGCCAACGCGTCGCCCGCGCCACTGCTCCGTTCGCGAGGGACGACCCGAGTCTCGGAAGCGGACCCTCGGTCATGGCCGACAGCGCGTCGCGAAGACCCGGCGGGTACCTGGTGACGCCCACCGCGAGCCGATCGGTGTGGAACTCCCTCCCCCTTCCGGCCAACCGGTGAACCAGGCCACCCACCGCAGGGACGAACAGCGCGAACGGAAGCAGCACCGCTGCCGACACCGTCGCCGGGCTGATGTCGCACCGCTTCACGTGCGTGAGCTCGTGGGCGATCACCCCTTCGAGGGCCACAGGATCGAGCGTCTCCGCCAGACCGGTTGTCAACACGAGCGCCGCGGTCCGGTGACCGCGTCCCAACGCAAGGGCATCACGAGCCTGCTCTTCCACCATCCAAATAGCAGGTACTGGCAGGCCCATGCTTGCGCACAGCCCTTCCACGAGGTTGTGCGCGCGCGGAACTTCCTCCTCGTCCACTCGGTGAGCCCCGAGTGAGCGCAGGATCACGGACGTGCCACCGAGCCACGCAGACACGGATACGACGACGCCTGCCGCGGCGCCGGCCACCAGGCCGACAATCGTCAACCCGACACCTGTCATCACCAGGGCGACGATCCCGAACACGACCACGCCCGGCAAGGCAGCTATCGCGCGTGCCCGTCGCTTGTTTCTGTGCGATGCGGACACGTCATCACTACGCGCCGACAGGCCGGCGCCTACCGGAGACTGGATCTCGGGATCAAGCGGCGGGATCGTGAGGGCGCTCGTAGCGGCGGCGCGGGTGGTCGCGGGGCGGGTCGCGGAGTCGGCCGCACGTCCTGACCTGCCTGCTGCGTTGCCGCGGCCGCGACCCCCCTGGCGGCTTTGGCCGCCGTTTCCACCCCGGCCGGCGTTTCCACCCTGGCCACCTTGGCGTCGGCGTGCCTCCGGCGAAGCGCCATCCGACGAGCCGTCAGATCTCGTAGAGCGGGAAGCCCCGGAGCGTGGCGCCCCGGAGCGAGACGCTCGAGACCTCGACCTGCCGGACCTCGACGAGCCGGAGGATCCCCGAGCGTCGGGCTGTCCTGCTGCCGGAGGTTCGCTGGGCACCCGGTCAGTCTACGAGCGCTCTGTAGATGCCCTCGTATCGGGTCGCGAGGGCCTGCATAGACCATTTCCTCGCTTGTGAAGATGCATCGTCCAGCGCTGACGGAGCGCAGATCCCGGTGCCTGACACGGCGTCGGACAGACCCTGAGCGAGAGCGTTCGAAAGGGCTCCTATGTCGCCCGGCGGAACGAGCAGGGCGCGGTCGCCGGCTGCGAACGCGTAACCAGGGATGTCGCTGGCTATGACGGCGGCCCGAGCCGCCATGCCCTCGACGACAACGATGCCGAACGACTCGCCACCGAGCGAGGGGGCGCAGAGCAGGTGGGCACCCGCCAGTCGCGAGGCGAGCTCGTCATCGCCGATCCTGCCGAGCCACTGGACATTCGGGACATCCGGATGGCGGCGGCGCAGCACTTCCGTCTCGGGGCCGACGCCTGCCACCCACAACGTGCCCGGCGGACCGGAGCTGCCGTTCGAAGCCGAGAGCACGTCCCAGGCGTCTAGAAGGATGCCCAGCCCTTTGCGCTTCTCGTGTCGTCCGACGAAGAGCACCGTCGGGCCCGTCGTGGCCCACGGCTCGGCACGGGCGAAGCGATCGACGTCGACACCGTTGCCGACCAGCTCGTAGGAGCCGCCGAGCACACCCGAAGCCGTCGCCATGGCCTCGGGCGAGACCGCGCATCGAACGTCCAGTCTCCTCGCGGCGCTGCGCGCCAATGGACCGAGGGCGCGGTAAGCGACTCCGGTCCCCGACCGGTGGAACGTTCCGACCTTCGGCACATGTCCGACCATCAGACAGGCGTAACTCGGGCCCGGCGCGAGGGGCTCGTGGAGGTGCACGACGTCGAAACCCCCGGCGCGAAGCGCTCGCATGGCCCGCAACCCACCCAGCGGACTGATCGACACCGGCGCGACCGAGCCGTTGGCGGGGACCGGTATCGAGTGCCCGAGCGTGACGAGGCCGGCTTTCCCTAGACCGGGAATGTCGAGCGGCCCGTCCGCCGGGGCCAGCACGACCGCCTCGTGGCCGGCCTCGCAGAGCGCGAGCGCGAGTCCCACCGCTTGGCCTTGAACTCCGCCTGGGCGGCTGAGGCTGTAGGGACAAACGACAGCAACGCGAAGGGCCCTGCTCAACTCATTGTCCGCTCAATCTCGTCACGCGCTCAATCTCGTCACTCGCCCTTGTCGGCGAGCACTTCGGAGTCGCTGGGCCAGTTGGGTTGGAAGAGGTACCACTGCTCGGGGGCGCGGCGTATGAGCACTTCGAGGTCCCTAGCCACCAATTGAGTGATTCGTTGCACGTCCTCGCGAAGCGATCCCTTCCGGTCAGTTGGAACCGGCGGCATGATGACCGCGGTGTGCCCCTTGTTCGGCTCGCTGTAGACGGCGGTCGGCAGGATCGCCGCGCCCGTGCGCAGAGCCAATGTCGCTGGTCCCCCCGGAAGCGAGGTTCGCTCACCGAAGAACTCGACCTCCACCCCGTTGCCGGGTATGTCGCGGTCACAGAGCAACCCGACCAGCCCTCCCGCTCTCAGGGTCCTCAGCAGCACGCCGCCGACGTCGTGGTCCAGCGGAACGATCGTGAGCCCCATCGCCTCGCGCTGGGAGACGAACCATTCGTACAGCTCTGGAGGCTGTAGAGGCTCTGCGACGCTCGTCATGGGATAACCGCTGAGAGCGAGCCAAGCCCCACCCCACTCCCAAGTCCCGATGTGCGGGAGAGCCATGATCACACCGCGGCCTGCGGCGCTGCTGTCGACGAGGTTCTCGAATCCCTCCACCTCGAAACGCGCGCGCACGACCTCGGGAGGCACGGCGGGTAGGCGCGCCCCTTCGAGCCAGTAGCGCGAGTAGTGGAGGAAAGCGCGTCTCGTCCACGCCTTGGCTTCCTTCTCCGTGAGTCGCCGACCGATCACGCGGCCCACGTGCCGTGCGTACATGGCGCGCTCGTCGCGACGGAAGACGCTCAGTGCCAGGCCCACGGTGGTCGCGCTCGCCGCCGCTGCAGGCTCCGGCAGCAGTCGCATACCGCTGCCGAGGCCGCGGTAGGTCAAGTAAGTGGCCCGCGCGCGGAGGTAAGAGGCGATGCGAGAGCCCTTGGACACCTGGCTCCGATTTGAGCAGTTGACGGCGTCGACTAGATACCGTCGGCGCTGCCGTCGGTACCGTCTGGCCACGAGTGACGACCCACCCGTGAGTGCAAGCGCCCGCCGCTCTCTCGTAGCCGCGCCTGGCGCCGCTCGCGCCATGTGCGGGCCTGCCTGCGAGCGGGTGAATCGGCGTCGCGCCTCGCCCACCACCGGTTGAGAGGTTCGTCGGAACGGGCTTCACGCCAGGCCTTCCAGCGGGAGTCGGATCGCGGGTCCCTCCAGTGGGCGAGCCGGCGACCCACCCGAGGCGGACCGACGGATTCGAACTCGGGCCCGACCGGAGAGCCGGCCGTGCGTGTGGCACGCATCGGGCGATCGGATCGCACCGGACGAACTGGCCCCTCCGCCTCCTGCCAGATCCTCACGAAGCGACCGGCAGCCGTGGCCGTCACGAGCCCGAAGAAGACCCACAAGGTGACAACGAAGGCCGCTGCGTCGAAGTAGCCGGCGAGGAAGCAGACCCCGAGGAGGATGAATCGCTCCGCTCGCTCCATGAGACCTCCCCCCGAGGACAGCCCCAACAGCTCGGCCTTGGCGCGCTGATAGGAGATGAGGGAGGTGACTGCCAAGATCGCAAAGGGAAGCAGCACGATCGTGCCGTGGTGATGGGATGCCAGGTACCAGGCGATCCCCCCGTACATGAAGCCGTCGGAGACCCGGTCCGCGACCGAGTCGAAGAACGAGCCCCGTTTGGACGCGGTGCCCGAGGCCTTGGCCACCGGACCGTCGAAGAGGTCGGGCAAGCCAGTGGCAAAGAGCATCGGGATCCCGATGATCAAGTGTCCCGACCCGACCACGAACGCGGTGACGACCGACATTGCCAGGCCGAAGACCGTGAGCACGTCTGCGTTGATCCGGGCTCGGACTAGCGCCTGGCCGACCGGCTGCGTGGTGCGGTCCACGGCGTGGCGCCAACGACCATCGAACATCTCTGAAGATCCTCCTGGGGTTGCGACCAGCTTATCGCCGGTCCCCGGTGGTCCCAAGGGTCCTAAGGCCTCTCCGGGAGACGCCGGAACCCGCTTCTGACGGGCGCGACCGCCACCGGTAGGCTGCCCGTTCACGGCGCTTTCGCGTCGGCGTCGCGCTTTTGCGCTGCGCATGCAACGATCGAGGGGAGGTCCGCGGGTGGCGAGCTATCCACCGTCCCGCATCCGCAACGTGGCGCTGGTCGGCCACAACGGAGCCGGAAAGACGAGCGTGGCCGAGGCCCTGCTGTTCGCCACCGGGGCCACAACCAAGCTCGGCAAGGTGGACGACGGCTCCACCGTTACCGACTTCGAACCCGAGGAAGTCAAGCGCCACATGTCTCTCTCGCTGGCGATGGCTCCGGCAGTCGTCGGTGACGTGAAGCTCAACGTCATCGACACGCCGGGATACGCCGACTTCTTCTCGGAGGTGCGAGCGGCGTGCTCGGTAGCCGACCTAGTGGTCGTGGTCGTGAGCGCGGTGGAGGGAGTGGAGGCACAGACCGAGGCGGCCTGGCAGCTCGCAGCCGAGCTCGGGCTGCCGCGACTGGTGCTAGTGAACAAGCTCGACCGTGAGCGCGCGAGCTTCGACAGGACGCTCGCCCAGCTGCGCGACACCTTCGGGGCGGGGATCGCACCGCTCGAGCTCCCAGTGGGCGAGGAAACCGCCTTCCGCGGCATAGCCGACCTCTTGACCGACACAGCGATCACCTACGACAACGGAAAATCCAGCTCGGGGCCGATACCCGACGACCTCGCCGACACCGAGCACCAGGTGCGAGAGCAGCTCGTCGAAGGGATCGTCGTCGGCGACGACGCACTCATGGAGCGGTACCTCGAAGGCGAGATCCCCTCCTCCGAAGAGCTCGAGGCCACTCTCGCAACCGGGATGACCCAGGGCTTGGTGTTCCCGGTGGTCTGCGGCTCTGCAGCGACAGGGGTCGGGATAGACAGGCTCGCGAGCCTGATCGCCGAGCTCGCGCCTTCTCCCGACAAGCGCCCGCCCGTGACCGTCAACGCCGGAGACAACGAGCACCAGGTCTCCGCCGATCCCGGTGGCCAGCCGCTCGCGAGGGTCTTCAAGACGATCTCGGACCCCTACGTCGGGAAGATCTCGTTGCTCCGCGTGCTGTCGGGGACCATTCGCCCGGACACTGTGCTCACAAACCCGCGGACGCACACCGACGAGAGGCTGCACGTGCTTCAGGTGCTGAGGGGCCACGACACCGAGCCGGCCAGCGAGGCACAAGCCGGGGACATCGTTGCGGTGCCCAAGCTGACAGACACCGCGACGGGAGACACTCTCGCCCCCAAGGGAACCCCGGTCACCCTCCCGAGGCCGGAACCCGAGTCCCCGTTGCTGGCTCTCGCCATTCGACCGAAGTCCAAAGGGGATGAAGACAAGCTCATGACCGGACTGCACCGACTGCAGGACGAGGACCCTGCGTTGACGGTCGAGCGCGTCGACGAGACCCATCAGACGATCCTGCGCGGTACGGGTGAGACCCACCTCGCTGTGTCGGCCGAGCGACTGCAGCGGAAGTTCGGGGTGGAGCTCGAGACCGAGGAGGTGCTCGTCCCCTACCGCGAGACGATCAGCAAGCAAGCCGACGCCGAGGGCAAGTACAAGAAGCAGACCGGTGGACACGGCCAGTTCGGAGTGGCCTCGATCCGGATCGAACCGCTCGAGCGCGGCGAGGGATTCCACTTCGTCGACCAGGTGGTCGGCGGAGCGATCCCCAAGCAGTACATCCCGGCCGTCGAGAAAGGCGTAATGGAGGCGATGACCATGGGCGGTGTCCACGGATATCCCGTCGTGGACGTCCAGGTCACTTGCTACGACGGTAAGTACCACTCGGTCGACTCGTCGGAGATGAGCTTCAAGATGGCGGGCTCGATGGCGTTCAAGGAGGCCATGGTGAGCGCTGGTCCAGTGCTCTTGGAGCCGATCTCGCGACTCGAGGTAACCGTCCCCGCTGCGATGCAGGGCGACATACTCGGCGACCTCAACTCGCGTCGCGGGCGAGTGCAGGGCACCGACACCCTCGACGGGGGTTTCCAGCAGATCACCGTGCTCGTGCCGACTTCGGAGATCCAGCGGTACGCGGTAGACCTCCGTTCACTGACCGGCGGACGCGGGCGATTCCGCGTCGAGCACGACCACTACGACGTCGTGCCCTCCAACCTCGTGGACCGCCTCGTGAAGGCGAAGGACAACTAGGAAGGCCAGCTAGGCCGGGAACGTCAGTGACTAAGGCACTGCTCGGGCGTCGCTCACGAGGCCGAGGCTCGCAAGCTTGCGCATGGTCCTCCACACATCCTCTCGTAGCTCGTCGGTGTCCACTGAATGACACCGGGCCAGGTCCGCCACGATCTGCTCGAAACTCGCGTGACCGTCGCAGCAACGCCACACGGCCGAAGCACTGGAGTTGAGCATGATGATGACCTGCCCGACGTCGTCGTAAACGGCCAGACCGTCGTCCACGGGTACAGGCGCCATGGAAGGGCGCGTCGTGAGAATCGTGGTCGCTTCGGGCCAAGCGCTGTCGACGATGTCCGATGTGCCGGAGCTCTTACCAGCCAACACTCATTCTCCTTGACGCGGCAGCAAGCCGAGCACGATCCGACGCGCTTCGCGGAGGTCCGACATCTCGAGCTGATAGGTGTCGCACTGTTCGACGAGATCTGCGAGCAACTGAACGCCTCGGGCCCCATGGCTCTTCAGGTTGACCGTGTTGACCATGATCGCGAGGAACGCCTCGGTTGGTTCCAGTCTCCTGAGAGTCGTGACAGCGCCTGGTACGTAACGTGGGCAGACGATCACCTTCGGTCGGCACGGCCCGCCACCCGCGTCGGCGCGGATGTCGGTAGGACGTAAGTGCCACTCGTCGCCGACCAATCCCGTCGGCGCCGGTTCGAAGGCCGGCTGTAGACCTCTCAGCAATTCGAACGTCCCGGCCTTCAACGTGAGCGGCTTCGAGTAGGGAAGCAATTGAGCACCCGAACCCGTGAGCGCGATCACCTCGTCGGACAAGTAACCGAGGCCTGCTTGCACGAGGGCAGCAACGAGAGTCGTCTTGCCCGACCCCGACGGTGCGGGAAGAAGGACGCCTGAGTCGCCCGCCTGCACACCCCCCGCATGAAACAGGAGGTGTTCGGAACTCGCATCGACCACGGCACGATTCAGGTCCCAGAGAAGCCACGCGGCCGCGCTCTGGGCGTCGGGGAGGCTCGCGACCGTTGTGTCGTCGAGCCTGACATCGACGCGTCCAGCGGACCGGGTCACCAGCGAGTACCAATGCGCCGCGGGTCCCGTCACGCGTAATGGAGCCAGAAGGGACTCCAAATGAAGTCCCAGCCTCTGATCGGTGCACCGAACGGCAAAGCGGAACGACAGCCCTTGCATGGTCGGGGAGCAGTGCTCCCAGTGTGTGCCCACGACGTGTCGCGTCACAGAGGAAGCGTGGGGCGACTTACCGGCGCGCGTTGTTGAGCCAGTCACGGCGGTACGCGCCGGCTCGAGGAGCAATTCACGCTCCGCCGATGACACCGAGACCGAGCTTTCGGTGGTCATGAATCCTCGACCGATTGCAGCAAAGAAGCAGCTATTCCGCCGGGCCGTCGTCCACGGGACCGCCGTCAGTCACAGTCGCCGGCTTCGCCATCCCGGCTACCCAATGAGTCACCGCCCAGCCTGCGCCGGCCACAAGGGCTGCCGACCCGACACCGATCCCAGTGTCGGTAAGCGCGCTGAATCCACCGGACCCACCGCCGGAGCCCGGTGTCTTGCCTGCGGCCCGTCCATTGATGGACCCATGCGTACCTCCGGTACCGGAGCCACCTGCGGACGTAGCCGGTCCCGAACCCGGCGCCTGGCCACCCGAACCGGGGGACGCCGAGCCGGTGGCGTCCGCCGTGATCCCTCCCGATTCGGTCGAGACCGAGACACCGGCGCCCGGGGTGGACCCTCCACCGCCGGTCGAGACCGAGACACCAGCGCCCGGGGTACCGCCGCTGCCTCCGCTGCCGCTGCCGCTGCTGCCGCCGCCGCCGCCTCCGCTGCCTCCGCCGCCGCCGGATCCTCCACCGCCGCCCGGCGCCGAAATGGCCGCAGCCGCGGCGGGCTTGGCCATCAGGATCTCAGGGGTCACCCAGCCGGCGACTCCTGCAACGATGGCGCCCTTCGTAGCCCGACCCATGGCCTCGCGCCTGGAGAAGCGCTTCGACCCGTCGATCACTTTCTCGATCCCGTCCATGTCCATCCGCCTCACTCCCTGCCTGAATAACGCCGCCACAGCTTCAATTCACCGAAACTGACTAGGAGTTGCTTGGGATTATCCGTGAGCGGTCCCGGAATTGGCCACCGAGGACCGCATTGTTGTCAATGTCTTGTGCATACCTATTAGTTGGCAACGTCACGGGTCACCGTCTATTGCGATGCTATTGCGAGCTCAAGCGCTGTCCCAGGCCTCGTGCAACCTGCGCCAGCTCTCGGGCAGCGACTCCGGCATGACCCGCAGCCCGGCGACGGAGGTCATGAAGTTGGTGTCCCCGGCCCATCGAGGCAGGACGTGCAGATGGACGTGCCTCGGGATCCCGGCGCCGGCGGCACGTCCGAGGTTCGCGCCCATGTTGATCCCGTCGGGGTTGTACGCGGAGTTGATCGCGGCGACAGCCGCAAGGGTCGCCTTCCAGAGCCCCGCGCCCTCGCCCGCGGTCAGGTCCTTCAAGTCCGACACATGCCGCACAGGCATGACGAGCAGGTGGCCGCTCGCGTAGGGGTAAGCGTTCAGGACGGCGAAAGTGAGCTCGTCGCGCCAGACGATGCCATTGGTCGCGTCGGGCTCCCCGAGGGCGAGGATCCGGCAGAACACGCACGACTCGTCGTCGCGCTCACCTGCGTCGACCACCGAGGCGACGTACTCGCGGCGCCAGCCGGCCCACAGATGCTCGAGGGTCATTCACTCACCGAGTCCGGCGCAGACGCTCCCCCACCCTTCTCGGGGCTGCCGTGCGCTTCCACTTCTGCGAGAACCGAGTCGACGAAAACGTCGAGTGCGATACCACGGTCGGGATGCTCGGAACCCCGCGCGTTCACTCCCACGGTCGCGTTGGCGGTGTCCTCGTCGCCGACCACGAGCACATAGGGGACCTTCTCGAGCTTCCATCGGCGGACTCGGCTTCCGAGCGGCTCGGTGGCGAAGTCGACCTCGGTGCGCAGCCCCGCCTCGCGACAGGTGACGGCAACGTGCTCTGCATAAGAGTCATGGTCGTCGCGCACGGGAAGCACCACGACCTGGGTCGGCATGAGCCACGTCGGCAGCGCGCCGGCGTAGTGCTCGAGGAGGATCGCGAAGAAGCGCTCGACGGAGCCGAACAGTGCTCGGTGGATCATGACCGGACGGTGGCGTGCGTTGTCCGCGCCGACGTACTCGAGACCGAACAGCCGCGGCTCTTGGAAGTCGAGCTGGATCGTCGAGACCTGCCAGTACCTTCCGATCGCGTCGCGCGCCTGGACCGAGATCTTCGGGCCGTAGAACGCACCACCTCCCTCGTCCATCTGCAGGTCGAGCCCCATCGCTCCTGCCGCCGCGCGAAGAGCATCGGTCGCCGTCTCCCACTCCTCCTCGGTACCCGCGGCCTTGCCCTCGGGGCGCGTGGAGAGCTCGAGGTAGAAGTCCTCGAGCCCGAAGTCGCGCAGCAGGTCCAAGACGAAGGTGAGCAACGAGGCGAGCTCGCCAGGCATCTGCTCGTAGGTGCAGAAGATGTGCGAGTCGTCCTGAGTCATGCCGCGAACGCGGGTGAGGCCGTGGACGACCCCCGACTTCTCGTAGCGGTAGACCGTGCCGAATTCAAACAGTCGGACGGGCAGCTCCCGGTAGGAGCGCTGACGGGAGCGATATATCAGGATGTGAAACGGACAGTTCATCGGCTTGAGCCGGTACTCGTGTCCCTCCTCGAGGTGCATGGGCGGGAACATCGACTCCTCGAACCACTGCAGGTGACCCGAGGTCTCGAAAAGCTCCGCCTTCGTGATGTGCGGCGAGTAGGCGAACTGATAGCCGGAGGCGAGGTGTCGCTTCCGCGCGTAGTCCTCCATCAGCATCCGAATGATCGATCCCTTCGGGTGGAACACGGCCAACCCCGAACCGATCTCGGACGGGAAGGAGAACAGGTCCAGCTCCGCTCCGATTCGCCTGTGGTCGCGGCGCTCAGCCTCCTCAAGGCGGTGCAGGTGCTCGGCGAGCGCCGACTCGCTCTCCCACGCGGTCCCGTAGATGCGCTGGAGCTGTGGGCGGTGCTCGTCGCCGCGCCAGTAGGCGCCGGCGACCCGCAAGAGGCGGAAGTGGCCGAGTCGGCCGGTGGACGGAACGTGAGGTCCCCGGCACAGGTCGACGAAGCCGTCGTCGGCTGCATCGGCTGACGCGGACGGGTTGCGATAGACGCTCACCTCGTTCGCACCGGGGGCGATGTCGCCGGCCGCCTCCGCCGCGAGGTCGGCCTGCGAGGAGACGCCCTCGATGATCTCGCGCTTGAAGGGCTGGTCGGCGAACAGGGAGAGCCCCTCGGAGATCGAGTGCTCCTCGCGCACGTAAGGCTGGTTCTCGGCGACGATCTCTCGCATGCGCGACTCGATGCGTCCGATGTCCTCGTCGCTGAAGGTCGCACCGGCGGGGAGCGCGAAGTCGTAGTAGAAGCCGTCGGCGATCGCCGGACCG
>DAIQQK010000085.1:0-14408 GCA_036786835.1 Acidimicrobiales bacterium
ATGGAGGTGGACGGGCCGGCCAATTCCGTCTACGAGATGGAAGCCCGCCCTGTAGAAGCCGGCCCGGACAACCGCTGGTCCAACGCCTTCGAGTCCATTGCCACGCTGCTCGAGACCGAACAACAGGCGCGACGAGATGTCGACCCCGCCCGGAGTCGCACGTGGAAGATCGTCAACCGCGACGCTCGGAACCGCCTCGGCCTCCCAACGGCTTACGCGCTCCTACCGGGCTATACACCGACGCTGCTCGCCGACCCCCAGTCGAGTGTCGGTAAGAGAGCTGCGTTCGCGACCCACAACCTGTGGGTGACGCGATACGAGCCGGAGGAGCGGCGGGCGGCCGGCGACTTCCCCAATCAGCACTCCGGCGGCGCGGGTCTGCCGCACTTCTCGTCGAAGGACCGTTCGATCGTGGACGAGGACATCGTGTTGTGGCACACCTTCGGAGTCACCCATATCCCACGTCCCGAGCAGTGGCCGGTGATGCCGGTCGAGTACTCCGGCTTCATGCTCGTCCCGGTGGGATTCTTCGATTCCAACCCGGCCCTCGACGTCCCGCCCTCGGCCACGTCCCACTGTGCGAGCGCATAGGAGCCCTCGGCCATAGAGGCATAGAAGCCCTCGCCAAGGAGAGTCAAGGAGAAGAGAGATGGCATTCGAGATCGCAGGCCGCAGGGTCCTCGTCACGGGCGCGTCGTCGGGTATCGGCGCCGGGCTGGCCGAGGCCTTCGCCAAGGCAGGTGCGGTCGTCGGGATCTGCGCGCGTCGTGAGGAACGGCTCGCGGAGGTGCTCGAACGCTGCCGGGTGCACTCCCCGGACTCGCAGATGTGGGTGACCGACCTCGCCGACTTCTCGTCCGTGGACGCACTCGCCGCCGCGGTGGTGGAGCGACTGGGCGGAATCGACGTCCTCGTGAACAACGCCGGCATTCCCAAGCGACGTCACGTGACCAAGTTGGATGCCGCAACGGTCGAGGCTGTGATGAGGATCAATTTCACGAGCCCAGTGCGTCTGACCCTCGCCCTGTTGCCTCAGATGCTCGCCCGCGGCGAGGGGCGGATCGTAAACGTGTCGTCGGTGGCCGCGACCTTGAGCTCTCCGGGCGAGGCCGCTTACGACGCTTCGAAAGCGGCCCTGGCCGTGTTCTCCGAGGCGATGACGGTGGATCTCTGGGAGAGCGGCGTGAGGGGAATGGTCGTCTACCCAGGGGTCGTCGACACCGAGCTCTTCAGCCTCCCTGACAACGACCCACTCCTCGCCCCTGTCGAGCCGATAAGCGTCGACGAGGCGGTCGCCACGATCATGGAGGCGTTCGCAGCCGACGCCCTTCAGGTCTACGTGCCCGGCTGGTTCGCAGAGCTCGCATCCGGGAAGGCCTCCAACGTGGAAGGCTTCCTGTCGGGTACCGCCGAATTCGTACGCCAGCAACGGTCGGGTTCCTGAGGCAGGTAGGGGGGGACGTGCGCAGGAGTCGTCTGGTTTCGTCGTCGGGGGCGGGCGTGCTGGCTCTCTGCGTGGCCCTTGGCCCGGCTCTGGGTTGCGGGAGCAACACGAGCCCGGTAGCTGCCCCCTCGGGCGGCTTGCACGGTTCAGTCGACGAGGCGTGGTTGACGGGGGCGGCACCCGGCGACTCGATCACTCTCATGCGCGACGGTTCGCCCGTCAAGAACCCGGCCAACCCGGGCACCGCCGACTCCCTCGGCTCCCTCATAATCCGGAATCTCACCCCGGGAGGCGGCTACAGGTGGGACGACACGAGCTCGGGACAAAGGAGCTCCGCGTTCTCTGTGCTCGCGCCGGGACAGAACCCCGCCGCCGGCTCCGCGCTCTACACGGGTCAACCCATGCACGAGGGGCTCAACTACATCTCGATGCGCGACGGCATCTCGCTCGCTGCGACAGTCCGCTACCCCTACGGGAAGACGTGCAGCGCGAGCAGCCCGTGTCCAACGGTGATCGAGTACTCAGGCTACGGAACAGCCGGACCGACCGACCCGATCCCCTATCTCCTCGCCCAGGCAACCGGAACCACGTGCACAGGCTGCGGGGACCAGAACCTGTTACCCGACTCGGCTACCTACGTCGGCGCTGTCGTTGCCCGCGTGGCGGGATTCGCCACCGTGAGCCTGCAGATGCGGGGGACCGGTTGCTCCGGTGGCGCGTACGACCTCTTGGGCTATCCGTCCGACTACGACGCATACGACGCCATCGAGATAGTCGCCCATCAGAACTGGGTGGCCCACCACAAGGTGGGAATGGTGGGCATCAGCTACTCGGGTCTGTCGCAGTTGCCCTCGGCCGGCACGGATCCGCCGGACCTCGCTGCCATCGCCCCCATGAGCCCGACCGACGACCTCTTCTCGACGGGATACCCCGGTGGTATCTTCAACGACGGCTTCGCCGGGGAGTGGGTAGGAGAACGTATCGACGACGCGAAGCCCGCGGCGACGCTCACCGAAGGGAAGATCGCTGTCCTGTCGCAGACCCCGGTCTCCGGCGTCGGACAACCTTGGACCTACTACGAGATCGATGCGGAGCTGGCTTCGAGCGGGGATTCCTCGTCGACCTGCCTCGCCAACCAAGCCCTCCACGGCGAGTCCGAGAGCCTCTCCAGCCTGGTCGGGGCGCAGATGGTGGCACCGGGAACAGGCTCCGGTCGCGACCCCGCGCTTTTCGACCGCAGGTCCATGAGACAGTGGGCCTCCCACATAAAGGTCCCGGTGTTCGTGTCTGGTGCCCTCGAGGACGAACAGACCGGCCCGCAGTGGCCGGCTCTGCTCGGCGCTATGCCCGCTTCCATTCCGGTGTTCGCCAACATGGTGAATGGCGGGCACATCGACTCGACCGATCCCCAGACGATCAGTCGTTGGCTCGAGTTCCTCGACATCTACGTCGCCCAGAAGGTGCCGGCCGACCCCGGGACGCTGGCCGACGTAGTGCTCGACGACTTCACGAGCACCGGCGCGACGACGACAGCTCAAGCGCCGCTGCCGGCTCTGCGGTTCACCAGCGCAAGCACGGTGTCAAAGGCCCGGTCCGAGTTCGCGAGCCAGACGCCGCGCGTGCAGGTCCTCTTCGACAGCGGCGCCGGACCCGTGGGTGCGGGTGATCCTCAGTCGACCTACTCGGCCGCGTTCGGCAGCTGGCCGCCGAAGGGCACGATCGGCACCTATTACTTCGGCACCTCCGGCACGCTCACCACCACTGCTCAGAAGACTTCGGCGAGCGCTTCCTTCGTCCTCGACCCGACGGTGCGTCCTCCTACCGACCTGCCTGCCGGGGCCAACGCCTGGGCCGCGGCTCCGCCGTGGGACTGGACGACGGTGCCCGCAGCAGACGGGGTGAGCTTCGAGAGCACACCCTTCACTTCCGACACCACGTTCGTCGGCCCGGCGACGGTCGACCTGTGGGTGAAGTCTCAGACACCCGTCGAGGACTTTCAAGTGACCGTGACAGAGGTCCGTCCTTCGGCCTCACAGGAGGAGTACGTGACCTCGGGCTTCCTGCGCAGTTCGAACCAGGTCGACCTCTCCGACTCGACCAAGCTGTTCACCGATCCTTCGTACCTCGAGCGCGATGCCCGGAACTTGTCCGCCACCTCGTACAAGCTCGTGAAGATCCCGATCGACCCGATCGTCCATACGTTCCGCGCGGGGACCGAGCTTCGTATCGTGATCTCGGCGCCTGGTGGCGACCGACCGTCTTGGGAGTTCGCGACCGTCGACGACGGCCAATCGGCGACGGTCGGTGTCGGCGGGGTAGCCGCTTCCGCATTGGTGGCGAACGTGGTGACGGGGGTTCAGAACACGTCGACCCTTCCGGCTTGCGGCATCCTGCGAGGCGAGCCGTGTCGGACCTATCAGGCCGAAGGGAATTCCTGAACCAATCTCGGTCTCGGGAATTGGTCCGGCGTGCTCCGGCTGGTCGTGGCTAGGCGGGAGGCTGTCAGCTTGTCGGCTTTCTGGTTCAGGGGTTTGGGGGTGCTCCACCATCACGCCGGGCGCGGGCTCGTCTCCATCGTCCTGCTGTCCATGGCAAGCGCTGCGTCTTATGGACTCGCGGCGGTGCTTCAGCATCGAGCCGCGGAGCGCGCGGCACCGGAGCTGTCGATGCGCGCCGGACTCCTCGTCCACTTGGTTCGCAGGCCGATGTGGCTCGTCGGCAACGCTCTCGACGGCGCCGGGTACGTCTTTCAGTTCCTCGCGCTGCGAAGAGGGTCGCTCTCCTTGGTCGAGCCGCTCCTGGTCCTCAGCTTGGTCTTCGCGTTGCCGGTGGCCGCCTGGCTCGACCATCGGCGAATCTCGGCGTCGGAATTGGCGTCCACCGCGGTCGTAGCCGCCGGGTTGGCGCTGTTCCTCGGGGTGGCGCGGCCCGGGCTCGGCCATCCCCGGGCGTCTGGCGCGGCCTGGGCGGTGTTGACCGTCGTCATCCTCCTGGGCTGTACGACCGCGGTATTGGGGGCACGGAATGGAACGCCGCGTCGCGCGGCTGTGCTGCTCGGGGCGGGCTCGGGGATGGCTTTCGGATACGTGGCGGCGCTCACGGAGCGCACCGGCCACATCCTGGACGGAGGCGTGTTGCACACGCTTGCCACGTGGGAGCCGTACGCGATGCTGGCCGGGGCGATCGGTGCGCTGCTTCTCACCCAGAGCGCGTTTCACGCGGGGGCGCTGCGCCTGTCGCTCCCCACGTTGACGGTGGCTCAGCCCCTGGTGGCCGTCGCCGTCGGTATCGGGTTCTTCGGTGAGCACGTGGACGCTCGAGGGCCGGCGCCGGTCCTCGAGGTCCTCGGCCTGGCGTTGATCACCTTCGGTGTGTTTGCTCTGGCACGATCGCCGGTCATCGGAACCGACGAATTCGGACAGCCGAGGGACGAGTGATCTCGCCGGCACTGGCTGACGAATTCAGGCCCCTACCAGTTTCCTCCGAGCAGATGGAAGGCGAGGCGCCGGCCGCGGCCTTGCTTCATGGCGAGGGTGACCCACAACCGAAAGAGGCAATCGATGACCGCCTCCTCGTCTTCGCCCACGTAGACAGGGCGCAGGCCGACCCCCTCGATGACGGTCTCGACCGTCTGTCGGTCGGACTCGGGGGCGGAGAAGAACATGTCAGCGGTCACGCCGTCGAAGACCGGGTCGGCCATGTTCTCGCCCCCGAGGGTGTTGAATGCCCTCGCATACCGGACGTTCGGGGGTAACGCGCCTCTGCTGTTCGCCACGGACGCCCCCGCCTGGTTCGTGGCATCGATCACCAACTTTCCCTCCAAGGTGTCCCCGGCGCTCGCCACGATCTCGGGGACTGCAGCGCCGGGCAACGCGAGGATGACTACCCCGGCCGCAGACAGGGCAGATGCGGGCGAGCCGACGGACGCGGACGAACCAGCAGCCACGTTGTCGTCTTCGGGATGGCGGGATCCAAAGGTGACCTGGTGGCCGGCTTCGGCGAGCGATCTTCCCAGGATCCCGCCGATGAACCCGGTTCCTATCACCGCGATCTGCATGGGTGGCCTCCTCGTCTTACTGGCAAAGAATCGTTCCTAGGATGACTATCATCGAGCGTGCCCTCGCGCAGAAGGTGCTCTGGGATCGTGGTGCTCGTGGATGGTCCGGCGATCGATCACATGTCCCGCGCGTGGACCGATACTGCGTAGCTCCCATCTTCGACGAACGGTTGCCGATCCCAGGTCGCCCAACGGTGGGCGAGCTTCAAGCCCGCGGCGTCACAGGCCGCGTCGTACATCTCGAGGCCGTAGCCGCGGTCCAACTGAAACCCCGCGACCATCGACCCTCCCGAGATCACATGTACGGCACATGCCCCGACGAGTGCGTCTCGCTGAGCCACGGGGCAGAAAAGGGGGACGTTTCCCGCCATCACCACGACGTCGAAGGTCCGGTCGAGAGAGAGGCTCGCCAGATCGGCGTGGATCCACACCAGCCCGGGGGCACGGCGTTTGGCTTCGGCGATCATCGACTCGTCGATATCGACCCCGACGACCTCGATCCCGTGGCGGGCCAGCTCGATGGCCACACGCCCGGTCCCGCACCCTGCGTCGAGCACCGACGAAGGGCCCAGAGACCGAACCAGAGATGCCTCGCCGTGGACGTCCATGCCTTGTTCTGCGAGGGCGTCGAACCTTGCTTGATATTCCCTGCCGTCGAGGTCGGCCACCGAGACCATTTCAACACGACCACCGTGGGCGGGCGAGCTGGAGGTCTTATCTCCTGACCGTGAAACTGAGATAGAACATGGGAGATGCCGATCCGGATCCCAGTGGCTGATTCGAGCGTCGGTGATCAGACGGGGGCGGACGCCTCTGCGATCGAGCAGCCGGATCCCGGCGACGTCTTCCCGGCCATGGGAGCCGATGCGCTCCCCGAAGTGGACCCGGCCGACCTCAAGACGATCTGGCAGCAAATCGCACTCGCACTGTTCATCGCAGTGCCGTTCGCCGCTCTGATCGCCGCTGTTCCAGTGCTCTGGGGGTGGGGACTCAACTGGCGCGACGTCCTGATTGCGCTCGCCATGTACCTCATCACGGGCCATGGCGTCACCGTCGGGTTCCACCGCCTCTTCACGCATCAGGCCTTTCACGCGAAGCGCTGGGTACAGGTTGCCCTCGCCGTGGCCGGGAGCATGGCCATCCAGGGCCCCATGCTGCGATGGGTGGCCGATCATCGCAAGCACCACCGGTTTTCAGACCGTGACGGCGACCCTCATTCGCCTTGGCGTTACGGCCGCAACCTGAAAGCCCTCTCTCGGGGGTTCTTGTACTCACATGTCGGCTGGCTGTTCGACATCCAGCAGACCTCGCAGCAGAAGTTCGCTCCCGACCTCTGCAAGGACCGGGCGCTCGTCGGGATCTCGCGTGCGTTCCCGCTCTGGGTCGTGCTCTCGATGCTCATTCCCCCCGCCGTGGGCGGCCTGTGGTCGTGGTCGTGGCAGGGCGCACTGTGGGCGTTCTTCTGGGGGAGCCTGGTGCGAGTCGCCCTGCTCCACCACGTCACCTTCGCGATCAACTCTGTGTGCCACATCACTGGCCGGCGTCAGTTCAAGACCAGGGACGAGAGCCGCAACGTGTGGTGGCTGGCGTTGCCGTCGATGGGTGAGGCCTGGCACAACTTCCACCATTCGGCACCGACCTCGGCCCGCCACGGGGTCGGGCGCTTCCAGATAGACACGAGCGCGATGCTCATCCGAGTGATGGAGAAGATGTCCTGGGTGAAGGACGTGCGTTGGCCCGACGCCGGGTTCATTGCTCGGCGAAGGGTCGCGGTGACGAACTAGCAGGCTGCAGGCAATTCGAAACGAATCGAGCCGCAGGCTGGGCCGCCTCGTACGCCCGACCGAGGGCGCGTGCCGCGTCCAGTAGACTTTCATAGTCGCCCGGCGATCACGCCAGCGGGCGCTTTTGCCGGTCACCTACAGGTCATCCCGCAGGTTCTCCCGCAATTATCGAGCGTGGAGAAACGAGGCAGCAACATGGCCGATGGTGGCGTCAAAGTCGTGAAGTCGGTGCGTCGTGCCTAGGCGCCCAGATCGCTCGGGAGAAAGACGCTCGCCTGACCAAGGACGGAGCAGGGAGAGCTCCTTCTCGCGCCGGGAACCGAGACGAAACACCGACGAGGAGGCGCTCGCAATGCGTGAGGAGAACCGCTCGTATGCCTGGGTGGCTCGATCGTTGGGATTCAAGCGCGCAAATGACGCCCGACAGGGTTTCTTGCGAGCCCTGGCAAAGCGTGAGGGTGCTGAGCACATTGCTTTGCGGCAAAGAGAGCTCAAGAGGCTGGACGAACTCGAGGCCCGGATCCGCACACGCGACGAGGCCGCGCCCGACAAGCTGGCCGGCCGACTGCTCGCTTTGGACAAGTTGCGCCAAGAGCTTCCCGAGCGGTGATGCGGTAAGAGAGCTCCTGCAGACGAGGGCGGGTGGGGATCGCACGAGGAGACGGCGAGGAGCGGGAGATGGGGGTCAGTCGTAGAGTGGCAAAGGCACGAGTAGAGCGGGACGAAGAGGATCTAGTGCGGCTCTATCTCACCGACATCGGTCGGTACCCTCTCCTGAACAAAGATGAGGAAGTGCGCCTGGCACAAGCCATTGAAGCCGGGTTCGAAGCTCGCAAAGACCTCGAGAACAACCGAAGGGAACTTACACCGGCCCGCCGGCGTGAGCAGCAAAGGTCGGCAAAGATCGGACTGGATGCACAGCAGACCTTCATCCGATCAAACCTGCGACTTGTCGTATCGATCGCGAAGAAATATCAGGCATCGCAGATTCCGCTCCTCGATCTGATCCAGGAGGGCAACCTTGGGCTGATGCATGCAGTCGAGAAGTTCGACTGGCGCAAAGGGTTCAAGTTCTCGACGTATGCCACCTGGTGGATTCGCCAAGCCATCACCCGAGGGATCGCGAATACGGGCCGGACCATCCGTCTGCCGGTTCACGCCAGCGACACCCTCACCAGGCTCAGGAAGACACAGGCCTTCCTGGAGGTCAAGCTCGCACGGAAGCCCACGCTGGCCGAGCTCGGAGCCGAACTCGACATGTCCGAGGACAAGTTGATCGAGGCTCTACTTTTCCGGCCGGAGCCTCTCTCGCTCTCCGAACCTATGAACGAGGAAGGCGACGCCGAGCTGGGAGATCTGGTCGAAGACCGCTTCGCCGAGTCGCCCTTCGAAGCGGCTTCTACAGCGTTGCTGCCATCTGAGATCGTGCGCCTTCTTGCCCCGTTGGCCGAACGGGAACGCAAGATCCTCCATCTGCGATTCGGCCTAGACCGTGGTGAGCCCCGAACCCTCGAAGAGGTTGGGGTCCATTTCAACCTCACCCGCGAGCGGATACGTCAGATCGAAGCCTGCGCCATGTCCAAGCTCCGCCACCCGTCCCGGGATACCGGAGGGCGAGATTTGCTCAATGTCTGACACAGTGACATTACGTTCGCGTGACTTTCTTCAAGAGCACTCAAACTCCGCGTGTGTTCGACGATAAGGTTTGAGTGACTTCAGTTGAGTGATACCGCGACCGTTTGCGGGCTCAAGAACGGTGACGACATGGGGCCGGAATCGGATAATCGGGCCCCTAGGGGTAAGCAGACTTCCAAGTTCGCGATCACTCTGCACACTGATGAGCACGACGGCTCGTTCCTCCGGATGCCTGTTCCCCTTGCAGCGATTCGCCACGCGATTCCAATTGTCATCGAAGGAGTCGTTGGCCCTCTGGCCCTATTCTACGTGGTGCTCGTCACCGCGGGCTTTCGTGGAGCGCTGATCGCCGCACTGAGTTGGTCGTATCTGGCTCTGGGCCGTCGCCTCTTTCGAGGTGAGCGCGTCTCGATGCTGTTGCTTTTCGGGATCATCCTCATCACCTTGCGTACGGTTATTGCCCTCGTCACCGGTAGCGCATTCGCGTACTTCGCCCAACCCACCGCCGGTACCTTTGTGATCTCGCTCGTCCTGTTTGGATCAGCGATCCTCGGCAGGCCGTTCACTCAGCGCTTCGCGCACGACTTCTGCCCAATCGATCCTGAGATCATGAAGCGCCCTCTGGTGCGGCGGTTCTTCATACGGATATCGGTTTTGTGGGCGACGGTTCTCATGCTGAACGCCGGGCTCGTGTTATGGCTGCTCTTGTCAACCTCCCTTCGGTCTTTCGTGATCGAGCGGTCGGTGGTCACCTACGGACTGACGGCTGTGGCGATCTTCTTCTCGATCACTCGGTTCATCGCGATGATGCGCCACGACAACATCAGGGTCGAGTGGGCTCGTGCAGGGGCCTGAGGAGCACAGAGCCTTACTCGTCGCTGCGCTCTGACGCTGTGCTAACAACGAGGGGATGAGCGACGCCCCTGACAGCTCGCCGCGTTCTGCTCGGTCTCATTCCCCAGGGGAGTTCGACGAGAGCTACGCCGGGACTCCACCGTGGGACATCGGACGACCCCAGCCCGTCTTCCTCCGACTAGCCGAAGCGGGCGACGTCCGAGGCCGTGTCCTCGACCTCGGGTGCGGCACCGGCGAACACGTCCTCATGGCGGCCGAGGGCGGCCTCGAAGCGATGGGGATCGACTCTTCACCTCGCGCCATCGGCGCGGCAAAACGCAAGGCGTCTGACCGGGGACTGACCGCGCGTTTCCTGGTGTGGGACGCCTTGCGGCTGGCCGAGCTCGAAGAACGCTTCGACACGGTGCTCGACAGCGGGCTGTTCCACGTCTTCGACGACGAACGACGCGCCCTATACGTGGAGGCACTGGGCACTGTGGTCCACCCGGGTGCCAGGTACCTCATGTGCTGTTTCAGCGACCGTCAGCCCGGCGACTGGGGACCCCGCCGCGTCAGACAAGACGAAATCCGCGCCGCGTTCGCCGACGGGTGGGAGGTGGAGTCGATCGAGGCCGCGCATTTCGAGACCAACCTGGACCCGCCGATCGTCGAGGCGTGGCTGGCGACCATCGCCCGTTCCTGACCCCTCTTTGCCTCGAGGCTCATCACTTGGTCAACTCCCGGGCAGGCGATCCCCGTAGCGGCCTCGCAGAGCGTCGGCAACTTCATGCGGGCCGGGCATCGACGCGATCTCCGCGGCGGTCCGCCGGGCGGCAGTCGCAAAGCTCGAATCGCGAAGGATCCGGCGCACGGCGTCGCGGATGTCGTCCGATTCAGCCTCACCTGGGCGAAGTACCAACGCCATGCCGGCGTTCTCGACCATGGCGGCGTTGACGAAGTTGTCGGCACCTTGCGGGACGACGACATGGGGCAGCCCGTGGGCCAGGGTCCCGAACGTGGTGCCGGCTCCGCCGTGGTGAACGACCGCGTCACAAGTCGGGAGCAAGGTGCTCTGGGGGATGAACCCTTCCACCCGGACATTGGCCGGAACGGGGTTCAGAACTGCAGCATCCTGGTCCGCACCGACGGTCATCACCACGTCCACGGGCTCTCCGGCTAGGGCGTCCAAGACAGCACGGAACAAGTCGAGGTTCGAGTTGAAGAACGTGCCGAAGGTCACGTACACGAGAGGACGGGTCGGCGAATGTGGGGTGGTCTCGGGAAGCGGGGCGGGCCGTAGCGTCAACCGTTCGCCGGACGGGACCTCGAGCGACTCGAGCGAGGACGGACAGATCTCGATGGTGAGATCGCGATAGACGCCCGCGTAGGCGGGAGCGTCCCGGCCCATGGCCCGCCACAACGGGGACACGGCGTCGTTGACCAACTCGAGGATCTCGTTGTCCAGAATCGGGCCGATGAGATGGTTGACGCCTGGGACCCCGATCAAATCGGCGGCGAGCGGCCCGGCAAATGCGTAGGTCTCGAAGAGGAGCATGTCGGGGCCCCATTCCCGGCCGCAGGTCACCACGTCGTCGATCATGTCGTCGGTCGCGACCTCACCAAAGACCCGGGGCAGGAAGTAGTGGTTGATCCGCTCGGGTGGGAGTCCCTCTCCGGGGTTGCCACGGATGCGCGCTCGGAGCTGCCCGAACCAGGCTCCCTCTCCGTGGCCGGCGGGGAAGAACTCAGCCCCGGTCCGATCTACGACGGCTCCGGCGTCCGGCGCCGTGGCTATTGCGACGCGATCGCCGCCGGCAAGCAAGGCTTCCACGAGAGGCAGGAGGGGGTTGATGTGTCCGTGCCCCGGAGTACAGACGACGAGCACCTTCATGGTCGCACGAACACTCAGAGGACGAAGGGGATCAGCATCTTGGTCGACCCGACACGCATATGGAACCTCCTGGTCGGCCATAGTACGACGACGAAGCGCACAACCGAACACAGGTCGCAACCGAAGGACCGTCTGAGGCATTCTGTATCGGGGACAGATTGAAGCTTCTGGGATGCTCGATCGGCCGATCATCCCGCCGACCGCCCGTAGGAGTCCGCTGACATGGCCCAGCCACTCACCGCGATGGACGAGCACTTCGTCCACCAGATTCCCGAATCGCTGCCGAACGTGGCGCTGCACCATCCTCACTGGCGGGAGAGCTACTTCTTCGGGATCCACCGGCCAGACGCTCTCGGCGACATCATCTTTCTCACGATGGCGCACTACCCACACGCCGCGACCATGGACTCGCTCCAGATGGGCAGGGTCGACGGTGTCCAGCTCATCGGCTACCACGTCCGTCCCTACGACGGAGACCCGCATACACCCGACGTGGGCGCCGCGAGCGTTCGGGTGGTGCAGCCCTTCGAGGAGCTGCACCTGTGGGCTGACCCGGATCGCTGCGAGATCGGGATGGACCTCACTTTCCGGGCCCGCACCAAGCCATACGGTCTGCGCAGGGGCACGATGCGTGCGGGCGACGAGATCGTCTGGGACCAGAGCCACGTTCTCCAGTCGGGCACCTACGACGGCACTTATACCGTCGGCGGCGTCACCAACCACGTCGAGAAATGGTGGGGACAGCGCGATCACTCGTGGGGCATTCGCGACCACGGGCGTTGCCCGCTGTGGCTTTGGTTCCAGATCCAACTTCCCGACGGGTTCCTCGGCGTGTGGCACTGGGAGCTGGCGAACGGCACCCGAGTCTTCACCGACGGCTGTTGGGCCGGAACCGACGGTTCGGACCCGGTGCCACTCGTCGACTTCGCTCACGGGATGCAGTGGCTGGGAGCAGACGGCACGCCACGTGCGTTCGGTGAGCATGGTGAAGGTGTAACCGGGCTCGGCGGCCGGTGCACTTTTACTCTCGAGGGTGGACGGCGGATAGTCGTCGACGCAGAAGGCACGTTCGATCGCCCTTATGAGCCCTTCCATCGTGGTGGTCTCAGCCAGATGCGCGTACGGACCGACGACGGCCGCACGGGCACCGCCATCTACGAGGTGACCGGCGCCCATCACCACCGCTACTTCCCCGACACCCTCGTCGAGGGGGTGCTCCCGACGTGACCGATCGCACCGCCATCCCCATCGCCGACTCACCCGAGGCCCTCACCCCGGACTGGCTCACCGCCGCGCTCACCACCTCTCAAGTCCTCGACACGGGCCGCGTCGTCGAGGTGAAGGCAAGTTCGATCGGAACAGGACAGATGTGTGACTGCGTACGCCTCGCCATCCGCTACGACGGGCCGACCGACGCGCCCAGAACGATCGTGGCGAAGCTTCCCGCTGCCGACGAGACCAGCCGAGCCACAGCCAAGTCACTGCGCAGCTACGAGAGCGAGGTCCGCTTCTACCAGCAACTCGCACACGAGCTTCCCATCCGTACGCCGCACGTCTACTACGCCGACATCGACGACGACGTCGCCAGCTTCGTCCTGCTGCTCGAGGACATGGCGCCCGCACAGCAGGGCGACCAGCTCGCCGGCTGCTCTCCAGAGCAGGCACAGATCGCCGTCGAGGAGCTGGTCAACCTGCACGTGCCGCGATGGGGCGATCCTGCCCTCACCGAGATCGAGTGGCTCCATCGCGACAAAGCTGCTCAGAATCAATTCCTGGCTGCCCTCCTCCCGGGTATGTGGGAGGGATTCCTTGATCGATATTCGAACGACCTCGGGGCCGATGTCGTCGAGGCCGGCAAGGTCCTCTTCTCCGACATCGAGGCATATCTGGCAGGCGACCCGGGATCCTTGACGGTCGTCCACGGCGACTACCGGCTCGACAACCTGCTCTTCGATCCAGCGCCCGGCGGAGACCCCGTTGCGGTGGTCGATTGGCAGATGTGCACGGACGGCCCAGCCATGAACGATGTCGCGTACTTCATCGGGGCCGGGCTGAAAGTCGAAGACCGGCGTGCCGTCGAAGCCGACCTCGTCCACAGCTACCACGCATTACTTTCGGGCGCAGGCGTCACTGACTATTCGCTGGACGAATGCTGGCTGCAATACCGGAGGGGCACCTGGTCCGGGCTCGTCATGGCCGTCGCCGCTTCGATGCTCGTCGAGCGCACGACCCGCGGCGACCAGATGTTCCTGACCATGGCACAACGCCATGCCCGCCACGCCCTCGACCTCGATGCCCCCGGGGCGATCTGATCTCCTCAGATCTCCGAGCATCGAGTGCTGATCAGCTCTGCAAGCCTCGGAATTCCAATTAGGCGGGGCCTCTATATGAAACCCGCGCGCCCTCATGTCGTAATTCCAGGTCAAGACGCTGGAGGCTTGAGCCGATGATCACAAGATGGAAGCTGATCCGCTGGGCGACCCGCGCCCATCGGCACAGAGGCCCGCGCAGCCGCGCTGGCGCCGGGCCGCCGTCGAGCGAACGGGCCTTTGCGTCCTTCTCTCCGTGGTCACGTTCTGCCTTCTGTGGGCCCTCGGACTTACAACCCACATGCCCTACTGGGCACTCCTCGTGCTCGTCTGTTCAGGGGCAGCCGTCGCCACCGTCACTGCCACGATCTTGGGAGATGGCGGGGATTCCTGGCATCTTCCGACCTTTGTTGCCATCAACACTGGCCTCATCGCGGTATTTGCGTACGCGACG
>DAIQQK010000086.1:0-14251 GCA_036786835.1 Acidimicrobiales bacterium
GCATCCGCCCTCCGGTCTGGCGGTACCGGGAGATCGTCCAGCCCTCGAACCCGGGGGTGTGCAGGCGCCTGAAGACCCTGGCGCCACCCTCGACGAACGGTTCGATCTCGAAATCCTCTTCCCACACGGCCCGGTCGCGCAGGTGTTTCGGGAGGCGGGTACGGAAGAGGTCGGTGGGCTCGAGGAGGTGCCCGTCGCCGGAGACGACGAAATCCTCTTTGATCATGGTGAGCCCTCCCTCGGAGGCGGAAACGTGCTTCGCGGTCTACGCAAACCCCTGTTCCGAGCCTAAGCTGGACCGATCGGTACATGCAACGCCAACGGGACCTAAACCGGCCAGTTAGCCTGCGTACCCGCAAAAGACGGCACTCAGTGAGGGAAGGAGGCGCGCCGTGGCGATCGCGGACCGGAAGCGGTCGGCACTGCCGGTGCCCTACGCGATGGACCCGGCGCTCCCGGACCGGGTTCCCAAGGAGCGTTACTTCGACCCCGACTTCTACCGACTGGAGGTCGAGCGGCTGTGGCCGCGGGTCTGGCAGATGGCGTGCCGGCTCGAGGAGATCCCGAGACCCCACGACTTCGTCGAGTACGAGTTCCTCGAACAATCCATCGTCGTGCTCCGAACCGACGACATGGGGGTGAGGGCGTTCGAGAACGCCTGCCGCCATCGTGGCGTCAGGTTCGTCCAGGGCCGTGGGAGCTGCGAGAACGGGTTCACCTGCCCCTTCCACGGATGGTGCTACGGCCTCGACGGCGCCAACACCGGGATCCCGCGTCGCAAGTCGTTCGCCTCGCACAACGTCGAGCCGGGCGACGTCGACCTCGTGCCGGTGCGGTGCGAGGTGTGGGGTGGGTGCGCGTGGATCAACTTCGACAACGATGCTCCTCCCGTAAGGGAGTGCATGGAGCCGACCACCACCATCCTCGACGCGTGGAAAGTGGAGTCGCTGCGCGCCGAGAAGTGGTACGCGGCCCGTCTGCCGGTGAACTGGAAGCTCGCGGTCGAGGCGTTCGTCGAGATGTACCACGTGGTGGTGACACACCCCCAGCTCGACATCCCCGGCATGCGGTACTCGCTGCGCCCCGGCGCTCCATTCGACCGGCGTGCGTTCATCGACGCGGAGATCGAATACCTGCGAGCCATGAGCGACGGCATGGACGGGATGGTCCACGCGAACGATGTGCGGGTTGCCGAGGGTCTGCACGACCTGGAGCTGCCGGCCGACCCGCAGCTCGCAATCTCGACGTGGAACCGAGCGCTCAACGATGCCGTCATGCGCTGGCACCGGGAGCGGCACGCTGACATCCCCGACATCAACGAGCTCGACGAGCACGGGTTCAACGACACCTTCTATCAGTGCTTCCCGCACTACTTCGTGCTGCCGATGTACAGCAGCGCCTCCTCGTACCGCTTCCGGCCGACGGGACCGGAGGAGACCCTCATGGAGATCTGGTCGCTCGCGCGGTTCGGTGAGGGCGATGAGCCTGAGACTCCTCCACCGCCCGAAGTATGGGAGTGCGACGACCCACGATGGCCGCCGATTCCCGCGCAGGACTTCTCGAACATCCCGAGGCAGCAGAAGGGCCTGCACGCGCATGGCTTCAGGTACATGCGCCTCAGCGAGCGGCTCGAGGGCCACATCTCCAACCTCCAGCGCACCGTCGACGGTTTTCTCGCCGGCCTCCCCTACAGGGAGCTACTCCCGGCGCTGCACTCGGTCAACGTGGCTCCGTTCGACAAGCCCGTTCTGGACCTCGGCTTCTGAGCGCTGCCCCGTGCACGGCCGGAAGGTGTTGTTCGTGGGCGGGCAAGGGCCGGTGAGCGCTCCCGCCCTGCGGTTGCTCGCGCCCGACAACGACGTGTTCTCCATGGCTCGCTTCTCGAACCCTGAGGCGAGGGAAAAGCTGGAGGCGAGTGGTGTCACTTGCATCCGGCATGACGTGTTCGAGCCGTTCGACGGTCTTCCCGACGACTTCGACTACGTGTTCCACAGCGCGCTGCCTCTGTCCCGGAACGCGATGGGCCGGATCGACGTCCCGTCGAGGGATCGATGGCCGAATTCCTTCGACGCGTACGCCGATGCAACCGGGCGGTTGATGGCGCACTGCCGATCGGCTATGGGCTTCCTGTTCGCCTCCACGATCTCGGTGTACGACCCGCCTGGTGGCGAGACGCCCGTCCCCGAATCTCATCCTTTCGGCTTCCACACGACGAGTGCGTACTCCTTCACCAAGGTGGCGAACGAGGCGGTCGTCAGCTATCTCTCGCGCAACCTCGAGATCCCCGCGACGATCATCCGCGTAGGCAGCGCGTCGGGTCCCGACGGCGGCCCGCTGCGGGAGCGCCTCGACCGCATCCTCAAGGGAAAGACGATCCGGCTCCATCCTGACGCGCCCAACTACACGCGACCGATCTTCGAACCGGATTGCGCCCGGCTGGGCGTGGCAGCGCTGGAAGCAGGGCGCGTGCCTCCCTTGGTGGTGAATTGGTGTGGCGACGATGTCGTGACCGTCGAGGACTACTGCGCTTACATGGGGGAGCTGATCGGCAAGGAGCCGATCTTCGAGTACACGGCCTCGGCCTGGTGCTCGCTGGTGGCTGACACCACTTTCATGCACGAAGCACTCGGACACTGCGATATCGCCTGGCGCGACGGCTGCCGCATGCTCGTCGAGCAGTGCTACCCGGAGCTCGTGGCGATGTCGTCTAAACCTAGGCTGCATCGGCGCGAAGGAAGGAGCAGACGCGGTGACCAAGCGGTGGAAACAACGCCCGCCCGGGTCGACCTGGGGTGATTGGGGCGAGGACGACGAGCTGGGACGGATCAATCTGCTGACCCCTGAGAAGGTCCTCCAAGGGGTGCAGGAGGTGAAGGCCGGTATCACCTTCTGTCTCAGCCTGCCGCTCGATTATCCGGGTGGCACTGCCCTCAACCAGCGGCGTCATCCTCCGGTCCTCGCGCCGACCGAGGACATGGATGGCAACGTCGACACCTTCTACAACGTTCATCAGAGTCAGATGGAGAAGTGGGGGCACCCCAAGTACGTCGACGTCTGGAACGACGACATGGTGACGCTCTTCCTCCAGTACTCGACGCAGTGGGACTCCTTCGCCCACGCCGGGGCCGAGTTCGACGCCGACGGTGACGGGACCGAAGAGGCCGTCTATTACAACGGGTACCGAGCGGGAGTCGACCTCGTCGGACCGAAGGTGGACGCGGCCGGGGACGGCGGTGAGCACCTCTGCTTCGCGCGCCATCTCGGTCTGGAGCACATGGCCTTCCACGGTGTGCAGGGCCGAGGGGTCCTCATCGACCTGGCCCACCACCTGGGCCACGACTGGCGCGGCGTCGATCGCAAGACGCTCGAGGAGATCATGGCGGCCGATGACGTCGTCATCGAGCCCGGGGACATGGTCCTGTTCCACACCGGGTTCGCGACCAAGATCCTCGAGTGGGACCACAATCCGGATCCCACGCAGCTCTTCACGATGTGCACGTACCTCGACGCCCGCGACGAGTCATTGCTGGATTGGATCACCGAGTCGCAGATCGCCGCGCTGGTAGCGGACAACTACGCGGTCGAGGGACTGGTCGGGAGGGACCGCGACGAGAGCCGGCATTCGCTCCTCCCGATCCATCATCTCTGCCTCTTCAAGCTCGGCGTGCCGCTCGGGGAGCTTTGGTACCTGCACGAGTTGGCAGCGTGGCTGCGCCAGCACGAGCGCAGCCGGTTCCTTCTTACCGCTCCACCGCTGCGGCTGCCTGGCGCGGTGGGCTCGCCGGCGACGCCGATCGCGACAGTCTGAACGCCTTGTAGCCGTTCTCGCGGACCCTGGCGATCTCTCTGAAGAGCTTCGGCCGTCCGCCGGAGTTCAGGAGGTACCGGCGAGGCTTCCCGGGGATGTTGGTGCCGAAGTAGTAGCTCTTTTCGGTGAACGAGGAGAAGGCCACGTTGCGTTCGATCATCTCGCACCACTTCTCCTCGGCTTCGAGCGTCACCTCGATCACGTCGTAGCCATGGTCGCGGACGTAGGCGAGCGTCTCGGTGACGAAGTCGACCTGGTCGCCGTTGTATCGCGGGTTGTTGCCGGCAGCAGCGTGAGGCCCGCCGGGGAAAAAGAGATTAGGAAAGTTGGTGGTCTGCAGGCCCAGGAAGGTCGTTGGACCATCGGCCCAGTGGTCGGCGAGGGCAAGGCCTTCGCGGCCACGGATGCCCATGCGCAGTAGCGCCCCGGTTCCGAAGTCGAAGCCGGTCGCCCACACGATGACGTCGAAGTCCCGCTCACCCTCGGTCGTCTCGATGCCCCGCTCGGTCACGCGACGGATCGGCGTCTCATGGAGGTCGACGAGTGAGACGTTCGGCTTGTTGAACGTCTCGTAGTAGTCGGTGACGAACGGAGGCCGCTTCTCGCCGAAACGATGGTCCTTCGGGATGAGCTTCTCCGCCGTCCCGGTGTCCTCGACGATGCTCCTGACCTTGCCGGCGACGAACCCGCACCACTCCGAGTTGGCGGCCTCGTTCAACAGCAGGTCTGTGTAGTTGCTGGTGAGCTTCATGAAACCGGGGCTGTTCCACATCTTCTCGAAGAACGCCCTCCGTTCTTCTCGCGAGTCGTCGAAGGCGGCGCGGCCGTGCGGCTGGTGGAGGAACCCGTGCGCCGACGTGTTCAGAGCATCTCGGATCGCTTCGAAGTCGGCCCGCAGCTGCGACTGCTCGTCGGGCGTGATCGGAGCGTTGTTGAGCGGCGTGCACCAGTTGGGGGTGCGCTGGTACACGGTCAGCGACGCGACCTGGTTGGCGATGGCGGGGACGATTTGGACCCCGCTGGACCCGGTGCCGATGACCGCAACGTGTTTGGCGGAGAAGTCGACGGGTGACTGTGGCCACAGACCCGTGTGGTACGACTCGCCACCGAATTCCGCCAGCCCGGGCACGTCCGGGAAGTACGGCACCGAGAGGACGCCGGTGGCGGCAACGAGGAAGCGTGCCCGGTACTGGGTGCCGTCGCTCGCCAAGACGTTCCACGTCCCTGTCGCCTCGTCGAACTCGGCCGAGGTGACCTTGGTGCGCAGTCGTATCTGGTGCCGAAGCTCGAACCGCTCGACCACGTGGTTCAAGTAGCGCTCGGTCTCCGGCTGTCCGGCGAAGTGCTCCCCCCACTCCCACTCCTCGAACAGATCCCTCGAGAACAGATAACCGTAGGCGTAGCTCTCGGAGTCGAACCGGGCCCCGGGATAGCGGTTCCAGTACCAGGTGCCCCCGACACCACCACCTGCCTCGAGCAGGAGCGCCGAGAAGCCGGCTTCCCGTGCCGTGTAGAGCTGGTAGATGCCGGTAATGCCGGCGCCGACGACGAGGACGTCAATCTCAGCGACGAGTTTGGCGTTTGCAGGAGGGGAGAACGACATTGTACCGAACGGTTATTATACGGACGTGACCGGCACGCGGCGTTCCAGTTGCCCGGCCGCGACCTTCGTGCAGGGGACCTCATGACGGACTACGACGCCACCGACTTCTTCCGCGGCGACGAATTCGTCGCAGACCCCTACCCGTACTACGACTTCATGCGCAGCCGGTGCCCGGTGCGCCGCGAGCAGCACCACGACGTGATGATGGTGACGGGTTACGACGAGGCACTGGCCGTCTACCACGACCCGGACCTGTTCTCGTCGTGCAATTCGGTGACGGGTCCCTTCCCGGGCTTCCCGGTGTCCCTGGAAGGTCGAGATGACGTGAGCGATCTCATAGAGCAGTACCGCGACGGGCTGCCCATGAGCGACCAGGTGATCACCTTCGACCCACCGAAGCACACCGACCATCGCGGATTGCTCATGAAGCTCCTCACGCCGGGGCGCCTCAAGGAGAACGAGGCGTTCATGTGGGACTACGCCGACCGCCAGATCGACGAGTTCGTCGACAAGGGCGCCTGCGAGTTCATAACCGAGTACGCCTCGCCCTTCGCCATGCTCATCATCGCCGACCTCCTCGGGGTGCCGCGCGAGGACCACGAGCTGTTTCGCAAGAACCTGAACCGGACCACCGGGCTCGGAAGCACGGGCGACGACACTCTGGCCCAGAGCCCGCTCGAGTTCCTGTACCGGCAATTGTCCATGTACGTGGAGGACCGCCGCCGCGAGCCCCGCAATGACGTGCTCAGCGGGCTGGCGAGCGCGACCTTCAAGGACGGCTCGGTCCCTGAGGTCATCGACGTGGTGCGCGTGGCTGCCAACATCTTCGCCGCCGGCCAAGAGACCACCGTGCGATTGCTGGCCGCCGCCGTGCAGCACCTGGCCGAGCATCCTGATCTGCAGACCCGCCTACGCACCGAGCGCGACCGGATCCCGAACTTCGTGGAGGAGATGCTGCGCTACGAGGGCCCGGTCAAGGGGGACTTCCGGTTGGCTCGGCGTGCCACGACGGTGGGCGGTGTCGAGATCCCTGCCGGCACGACCGTCATGGTGCTCAACGCCGCGGCCAACCGCGACCCGCGCAAGTTCGAGCAGCCCGACGCCTTTGATCCGGACCGGGAGAATGCCCGCCAGCATGTCGCCTTCGGCCACGGTGTACACGTGTGCCCGGGCGCGCCTCTGGCCCGCACCGAGGGCCGGGTGAGTCTGGAGAAGCTCCTCGAGCGCATGGCTGAGATCCGCATCTCCGAGGCGCATCACGGCTCCCCGGGTGCTCGCCGATACCAGTACGTCCCGACGTACATCCTGCGCGGCTTGACCCGGCTACACCTGGAGTTCACGCCGGCCCCCGTCGAACCCGGCTGACGCCGAGCGCCTCAGGCGGCGAACTCGGGCAGGACGTCGCGGGCGAATCGCTCGACCTGCGCTCGGCCCGCTTCGGGCCAGCCGCAGACGAGGTAGCCGTAACCCGCGTCCCGCCATTTGGCAGCGTGTCTGCGCGCTGTGTCGAGATCGTCGAGCGACACCGAGCTCGCTCGCACGATCGACGACGGGTCGCGTCCCGCTCGAGCCGCCAGCTCGTCGAGCCGTTGGTTTGCCTCCCGGAGTGAATTGGGAGTTCCCCACGAGTGCCAGACGTCGGCGTGGCGTGCGACGAGTGGGAGTGTGCGCCGCGGACCGCTGCCGCCGATCCAAATCGGCGGGTGCGGTTGTTGGACGGGTAACGGACGAAGTTGTGCGTCGCGCAACGACACGACCCGGCCGTCGTAGGAGACGACCTCGCCCGTGAACAGACGGGTCACGATCTCGAGCGCGTCCTCGAGCAAGTCGAAGCGCTCAGGTGTGGGCGGGAACGCGATACCGAGCTCGACGTGCTCCTTCTCGAACCAAGCGGCGCCGAGGGAGAGCTCGAGCCGGCCGTGCGAGACGTGGTCGATCGTCAGGGCCTGGGCTGCGAGCACCGATGGGTGCCGGTAGGTCACTCCGGTCACGAGAAGACCCAGCCGGATGCGCGACGTGGCGGTTGCAAGCGCGGCCAGCGTCGTCATGCCTTCGAAGGTCTGCCCGGGTCCTTCGCCGTACATGGGCTGAAGGTGATCGAAGCCCCAGGCGCCGTCGAAGCCCAGGTCCTCGGCGAAATGCACGCGGTCGACCAGTTCCTCCCACGGCATACGTTGCTGCGCGACATCGAGGCCAAAACGCATCGTCACAACTTATGCGACAAGCTCACCCCTCGAGGAGGTCTGGCTGGATCGAGACGATCCACTCGTAGAGTGGCTGGAACGAGATCCAACCCGCGAGCGGCATTCCGACCTGTCGCGCGGTCTTCTCCGCCTGTTCGCGATCGATGAGCACTGGTGTGCCGGCAGCCTCAGCCAGCAACTGCGCCTGGCAGGTGCGTTCCATCGTGATGAACCACCATGCGGCCTCGTCGACCGAAGTTTGTCCGACCGTCAGCAGGCCGTGGTTCGAGAGGATCACGGCTTTTCGCCCGCCTAGAGCGTGCGCGATCCGCTTTCCCTCTTCGAGGTCGAGCACCACCCCGGTGTAATCGTCGAACACCGCGTGGTCGCCGTAGAACACGCACGAATCCTGAGTCAGGGGATCGAGGGGTCGGCGCAACGACGACCACGCCTTACCGTGCAGCGAGTGGGCGTGCGCGGCTGCGATCACGTCTGGCCGCGCTGCATGAATCTGCGAGTGGATCGCGAACGCGGCAGCATTCACCGGCCAGTTGCCGTCCACGACGTCACCGCGATCGTTCACGAGGATGAGGTCCTTCACGCGTATGTGCTTGAAGTTCATCCCGAGCGGATTGACCCAGAAGTGGTCGAGCAGCTCGGGGTCTCGTGCGGTGATGTGACCGGCGACCCCTTCGTCGAACCCGAACTGTCCGAACAGCCGGAAAGCTGCGGCGAGGCGCTGCTTGCGGTGCCTGCGCTCGTCCTCGAGGTTGTCGAACTTGGGGAATTTCGGCGGAAGACGATCTGACGGCACCATCGAGATCCTAAGACAACGTCGCGTACAAAGACAACGCCCTTGGGTGCCGACGGACCGCCCCCGAGCTCCGTCGACGAGCCGGCTTCACCTAAGCCAGGAGCTCGGCCCCCGCGGCCACCGCGCGCTCCCACCACTCGAGCTCGGTGCCGGCACTGGCGAGTGCCTTCTCCCATCCGAATTGGAGCATCGTCGCCAGCATCTCGAGGGCCAATGCTTGGTCCCACCAGGCGCCGGTCTCGACGCCGTGGCGTTCGAGCGCTCCACGGTAGGCGGCGACCGTGTCTTCCTTCGACTGCGGCAGCTTGGCCGAGTTGAGTGCGAGGTACCAGGACAGATCCGCGAGAGGGGAGGCTTCGCCGGGCACCTCGCCCCAGTCGAGCAGGATCGTGCGCCCGTCTCCGTGGTAACCGAGGTTCGCGGCTTTCCAGTCGCCGTGAACGAACGTGTGTGGCATCTGCTCCAAAGCAGTGAGGAGGGGGGAAGGATCGTCCAACAGCGGCATCACCACCTTCGCCGCCTGTGGCGCGACGGCGGGGAACCTCGCCCAGCCGTCGGCCATCACCTTCGGCACCAATGCATCGGATCCCCTGGCCGCCTCGTCCGCGGCGACCGCGGGGGAGAAGGTCAGGTATCTCGCCCGAAGCGGGGTCAGGCCGACGGTGTCGTGCCATCCCCAGAACGTGGCATGAAGCAGTGCCATGTGATCGAGGAACCTGAGGTGCTCGTCGTGCCCGAGAGGCCCGTCCCCCAGGGGCAACAGTTCGTCGGAGACGTCGCGGAGGAGGATCGCTCCGACCCCGTCTTCCACAGCGGCGCCCACGACCGCGTGGTCGATGGCGGAGGGGATCGAGTCCAGCAGTCCCGAGCCCCAGAGAGCGGCAAACCGCCGGCCGTCCATGTCACCGGTCGCTCGCATGAGCCAGTCGTCTTGGGCGTCCTGGTACTTGAGCACCAGGCGCCGACCGCCTATCACCACATGTTCGAAGCGAGCACCGGACTTCGAGTCTTGAGGAACCATCGGTCGGCGTGAAGTGCACCCCGCAACGAGGTCGTCGATCGACTGAGCCATGGGGCGCGGGACCAGCTCGTGCTGCGTCATGTCAGCGAGACGGAGCCGTCATCGGCGACGGTCCAGCCGGGATTGTGCGCCACTTCCCAGACGTTCCACGACGTCATCTCTAGCACCGGAAGTCCGTTGGTCGCCTTTTCCATCGAGCCCGCTCTTGTAGGTTTGCGCTGCGCCCGGCCACTGCTCGGGCCCAAGGGGAGGTGGAGGCGATGCCGGAGTTCGACGGAGGCCTGGCGCACACCCGCGACTACTTCTTCGCCGGCGCGCCCGCCGATCCCGACGTGCGTGAGAGCGCATCGGTGTGGGTGTGCGACGAGAACGGAACGCTCGGCATGCCGCGTATCGGTATCGAGGCGGTCGCGAAGTCCTGGGATGAGCGCGGCCTGCAGGTGAACGTGGGGTTCCCCGGCGATCGCACGGTGGTGGCATGGGGCCGAGGCGAGGGGCACTCGCCAATCGACGACGACGGCATCTGCCGCACCTTCGGCGCCGGAGGTCTCGAGTTCCGGTGCGAGGAGCCGTTCGCCCGGACGACCGTGCACTTCGACGGCAGTGCCCTCGATACCAACGCAGGGCGCCTGGCGAGGTCCGACTTCACCGGTCCGCAGATCCCGCTGCGCGTCGACGTCGCTTTGGAGGCTGCGGCTCCACCGTGGGTATCGGGGACGCTCAATCCTGAAGCAAGGGCGATGTTCGACGAGGGATTCGCGGGCGCGTTCATATCGCCCCGCTACGAGCAGCTGTGCACGTGTCGCGGGACTCTGAGCGTCGGGGACGACGAGTGGCGCTTTCGGGGCACCGCGCTGCGCATCCATCGCCAGGGCCCGCGCGATGTGCTCGGCTTCTGGGGTCACTGCTGGGCGAGCGCTCTCTTCCCGAGCAGACGGGGCTTCGGGGTGCTCGCGTTCCCCGAACGCCCGGGCGTCGGTGCCTACAACGAGGGTTTCGTCCTCGACGGCGAGACGCTCGTGCCCGCGACGATTGTGGATGCACCGTGGCTTCGACGGCTCACCCCCAATGGCGAGAACGTGTCACTCACATTGCGAACGGCGGGCGGCGACCTGCACGTCGAAGGGGAAACGATCCTTGCCGCGTGCATGCCCGGTGGGCTGTCGCCCGAATTCCCGCCGGCGCTGCACCAGGCGTGCGTGCGGTACCGGCTCGAGGGTGAAGAGACCTTCGGGATGATGGAGCGCTCGATTCCTGTGGATCAGCTCGAGGCTTGAGCCAGCCATGCTGAACGTCGACGAGCTCGTCGAGCAGGCTGTCGGGCGCGCCGGCGCCGACGACTTCGGCGTCGACACCTGGCAGGAGGGCCTCGAGATCCTGGTGCAATCGTTCAACTCCGAGGCGTCGCTGACCGAGCTCGGCGAGCAGGTAGTGACGGGCCAGCTCGTGGGCTTCCTCGTCAACCGCCTCGTGGTGGAGTCCTGGTACAGGGACCATCCGGAGATCGAAGAGGGCCGGATCGAGGCACCGCTGTTCGGGCTCGGTCTTCCCCGCACCGGCTCGACGGCTCTCAGCTTCCTCCTGGCCGCCGACCGCAGAAGGCGATCGCTTCGGACATGGGAGGCGAACCAACCTTGTCCCCCGCCCACCTCTGCAACCCAGGACGACGATCCCCGCATCGCCCGTACTCAGGCCGGGCTCGACGTCGTGAACGACCTGTTCCCGGAATTCGCCGGCATGCTGCCGAGCTCGGCAACCGGACCCCAGGAATGTCTGCTCGTGATGGCACTCGACTTCAGGTCGATTGTCTTCGAAGGCTACGGAGCGGTCCGTTCGTACACCGATTGGCTGGTGACGTGCGACATGCTGCCGGCCTACCGGTACCACGCGAGGGTTCTCAAGTTGCTGCAATGGCGTTGCCCACCTAGGCGCTGGTGGCTCAAGTCCCCAGCCCACATGGCCAGCATCGAGGCGCTCGACGCGGTGTACCCTGACGCCCGCTTCGTGATGACGCACCGGGACGTGGCAGCCGTGTTGCCGTCGCTTTGCGCGCTCAAACAGGCGCTGACCAGCCCGCTCACTTCCAAGGTGGATGCTGCGGCACTGGGACGACGCGAGACCGAGATCTGGCTCGACGCCCTTCGACGCACCATGTCCTTTCGCGACGCGGGGCGCGAGGGACGCTTTTTCGACGTCTCCTTCAACCGCGTGCAGGAAGCGCCGCTCGATGCCGTAACCGAGTTGTACCGTGACATGGGCGACGAAATGGATCCCGACACTCTTTCGCGCATGGCCAAGTGGTGGGAAGAGAGCGGGTCGCAACGACGTACAGGCCGGTTGCGCGACGCCACGATGTTCGGGCTCGACGAGGACGAACTGCGAACGCTTTTCGACTTCTACCACCGGCGGTTCGGGATCGAAGTCCTTTGATCGGTGTGCGACTCTTGCCGGCGGTCACGCCAGAATGCGGTCGAAGCCCTCGCCGGTCTCGGTCATGAACACCGTGGTGAGGCGCATGCTGGAGTGGAGCCATGTGCCTTCCTCGAGCCGGTACTCGTCCTCCTCGTAGCCGCACATCCACCACGACCTACCGTCCGGCGTACGGCAGGGGCACAGGAGGTCCCAACGCGCGGAGGCGTGGCGTCCGTCGACACGAATGCGTGGCTTCGTGAAGAGATGCCTGGAGAAGTCGAGGGTCGGGGCACGAAGCGCTCGGCGATGGCGATGCGGCCCTCGGCGACCCCGAGCACCGATCCGCCGTCCCAGATGGCATCTTCTGTGAAGAGCTTCACGATCTCGCCGACCACCTGGTCGAGCGTCTCCGGATCGACGACCGTCCCACGGGAGAACCTGTGGTCCACGAGCTCGCCGTATTCGGCCTTGATCGCATGAATGGCCAGGACTGCCTCGGCGGAGGCCACTCTCGCCTCCAAGGCGACGAGCTCAGAGGCCAGCTCTTCGATTCTCGTCATAGCTCTCGAATTCTGCACGAGCGCCCGTGCGTTGCAACATCCCGGCAAACGACCCCGATGTGCCCGTACGATGCCGCCGACGGACGGGGCGGTGGGATTCCGGCGGGAGCGGGGTACGGACCTTGGCACATCTCGAAGGCGACAGCCCAGACAAAATCGCCCTGCGCGACCTGGTCGAGCGGTACGCGTTGGCGGTGGACTCCCGCGACATCGAGACGGTGGTCCACCTCTTCACCGAGGACGGAGTCATGTTGTCGCACCTCATGCCCGGGACCGAGGAGACGCCGTTCGAACGGCGGGGCCACGAGCAGTTGCGCCGCGCACTGGAGCTCGGGTTGGCTCAATACAAGGCGACAACCCACATAATCGGAGGCCAAGTGGTCGAGCTCTACGGTGACGAAGCCGACGGCACCGTCGCATGCCTTGCCCACCATGTCTGCGGGACCGACGCCGGCGAGCGGCTGCTGGTCATGGCGATCCGCTACCAAGACCGTTACCGAAGGCAGGACGGCTCGTGGCGATTCGCCCAACGGCGTCTGCGACTGGAATGGCGAGAAGACCGGCCCGTGAGCACGCGACGATGACGGAGAGGACGCGATGAAGATCGCTGTGATGCCCCCGCCCCTGGCCGGCGTCACTTCAGACCCGCACTGGGTCGTCCCGTACGCCCGACATGCGGAGCGCTGCGGCTTCGAGGCTCTCGTCGCGATCGAGCATCCACTCGTGGTGTCGACGTACACGAGCTCGTACCCGTACAACGAGTCGGGGCGCATGCCCCTCCCCGATGACACCTCCATCCCCGACCCGATCGACCTGTTGGCCTTCGTCGCCGGCGCCACGACGACCCTCGGGTTGTCGACGGGTGTGCTGATCCTCCCCGTTCATCAGCCGGTGGTGCTTGCCAAGCGCCTGGCGACGCTGGACGTTCTGTCCGGCGGGCGTCTGCGCCTTTGTGTCGGCTTGGGCTGGATGCGCGAGGAGCTCGAGGCGTGCTGGACCGAGTTCTCGTCCCGCGGGCGGCGGGCGGACGAGACGATCGATGCCATGCGGGAGCTCTGGGCGGAGTCCGGTCCGGAGGGAGCCAGCTTCAGCGGCGAGTTCGTCGCGTTCGCCAATGCCCACAGCTATCCGAAGCCGGCCCAAAGAGGCGGAATCCCGATCCACGTCGGCGGCACCAGCCAGGCGTCGAAGCGCCGCGCGGCCCACCGCGGCGACGGCTGGCAGCCGCTCGGCATCGGCGGCGACGAGCTGCGCATCGCCATCGCAGACATGCGCCGGCAGGTCGAGGCCGCCGAACGTGATCCCGTGGCATTCGAGATCACGATCAGCGGCGTGGCGCCGAAGATCACCGACGAGACGGTCGACAAGGTGGCCGCGATGGGAGTCGACCGCCTGATCGCCACTGCTGTGGCCACTGAGCTCGACGATGCCCTCGAGGAACTGTCGTCATTGGCTCGCCGAGTCGGGCTCTCGGCGTAGTGAGTCGGCCGGACTCTGCCGACGAGGCGTCCGCCGGCTAGGAGCGCGCCAGCACCCAACCGAATTCTTCGCCGTAAGTTCCCTCCTGGCCCGGCAGCATTTCGTCGAGGACCTCCCAGTCGACATCGAGCTCCTTCGACGCGAACTCCAGGACCTCGGTGAATTCGTGGATGTCCCAAACGTGAGCGTGGACAGATCGGTGGCGGTGCAACTCGAGCTGCTCCGGCGTGAGCGAACCCGGATCGAACGTCCCTCCGTTTGCTCGATGTGCGCCTACGAGCTGGTCGATGATGTGGGCGTCATCGACCTCCCGGACGTCACTGCGGTATTCGGCGACTACATGGGTCAGGGGAGTGGGGTCCCGCTCGCGA
>DAIQQK010000236.1:0-3851 GCA_036786835.1 Acidimicrobiales bacterium
ACGCGGGTCCGCTGAGACCCTGGAGCACCGAAGAGCCACGATGTGGAGATGGGATCGCTACAAATGGAGTCAGTCTGGCATCTGTACAACGCCTGTGGCGCGATTCAGCCGCTCAAGGAAGGGCTTCGCCCCGAGCTGGGTGAAAATGTCCCTGGCCTCCTTCGCCGCGGCGGCGTCCGGGTGATCGGGTCCGAGCAGCAACACGAGGTCCAGCTCGCACAGAGCAAGGTCGAGCGTGCAGTCGAGCGACCGCCAAGCCTCGATGGCTTGCCGATAAGCCTCGGCCGCCTCCTCCAGATGTCCTTCGAGGGCAGCCAACCCGGCCTTCAGCGTGAGCCGCTCCGCCGCCATCCACCGGCCACCGAAACCTGTCATCGCCGAGAGGATCTTCCGCGCTCCCTCGACATCGCGCAGCCAGAGGCACGCGCGCGCCTCAATCGACGAGGCAGTCGGGCTGTTGATCCCCAACGGGTCGCCGGACACGGCGTCGGCTGCCTCCCGGTTCGCCTGTTGGAGGTCCCCGGCCGCCAGACTGACGACAGACCGCGCCAGCTGGTAGGTGGCGCGTCCGGCGACGAACTCCGTGGCAGCCATGGGGGCGGCGCTTTGTTCTAGGTATGTTGAGGCTGCTTTCGGGTCCCCGGTGAGTGCCGCCAGCATTGCCTGGTCGCAGGCGAGAAACGCCCTGTCCTCCACTGAGAGGTTTCGTTCCGCCAGCTCTGTGATCGCGGCTCGCGCGTCATCCCACTGTCCGAGGAGCAGCGAGCGCTCCGCAACGTCGCCGAGCTTCCAACCCTCGAGGCCCCGGTCTCCGGCTCGCCTGGCCAGCTCCGCCGACTCCATCGCGGCGGATAGTGACTCTCGAGGATCATCGGAGACGGCGAAGATGCTCACCCAACTTCGAGCCCACGCCTGTTCCCTGAGGGAACCAGCCGCGTCGGCGAGGGCCACCTGCCCTCGGGCGAGCATGACGGCCTCCCGGTGACGCCCGAGGTTGAACAGCGCGTACGACTTGGCACCGGTTGCCCGGGCGAGCAGCGTGATGTCGTCGAGCTGCTCAGCGAGAGCAAGGGCCGTCTCGGACCACTCCAGCGCGCGCGCCGACAACCCTGCGAGGCTGAGCACGAAGGCCAACTCGCAGGCGAGGTCGGCCCGCACGCGCTCGTCGCCACCTTCCCCGACGGCTTCGAAGGCCTGCTCCGCACGCTCGATCGCATTGGAATAAGGGCCCAGATCGTGACCGAGAACGCTCAGCAGCCTCGCTGTGGCACGACCGACGGCATTCGTGTCGCCAGCGGCCCCGTGGTAGCCGATGCCCTCCTCGAGATGAAGCACCGCCCGGTCGACGGCCGCGGCGCGGCCAGCGGCCTCGCCGGCGAGCACGAGAAGGGCAGCACGGTCTGGCCCGGGCGCAGTCATCTCCAGGGCCTGCTCGAAGAAGGACAATGCCTGTTCAGGCGAGCCGAGCGAGAGCGCGCGTTGGCCGGCGCGAGAAAGCCAGTCCCGGTTACCGACGGCGATGACCTCGGCTTCGGGGCCCTCGGGAGCGGCGCGGCGCGCCTCGACGTAGTGGGCTGCCACGAGCGCGGTGAGCTCCTCGTCTGCGAGGGACTCGAGATGGCGGGCGACGGCCAGGTGCTTGGCGCTGCGGTCTCGGCGGGACAGCGTCGCGTGGGCCACCTCTGCGATGAGGCCCTGCACGAAGCCGTACTGGCCGCGCTGGGGTGAGCGGGGGTCGGTGTCCAAAGAGAGGAACTCTCTTCGGACGAGGTCTCGGAGGTTGGCCTCCAAGCTGGCCTGGTCTCCACCGTGCACCACCGCCAGGGACTCGGTCGTAAACGTCCTTCCCAAGACGGTGGCATCTTGCAGAAGCGATCGCTGCTTTGTTGGCAGAGTGTCCAGGCGGGACGCGATGAGCGCGTGCAAGGTGTCGGGGATCTCGAGGGACCCGAGCTCGCCTGAGACGCTGTAGACCCCCTCGCTCTGCACGAGGACGCCCCGGTCGAGGAGCATCCGCACGGTCTCGACGGCATAGAGGGGGACGCCTTCTGCGCGCTCTCGGACCTTGTAGGCGACGTCTTCGGGCAGGCTCTGGACCAACCCGGAGAGCAGCTCACCCATGGCGTCCTCGGGGAACGGCTCCAAATGCAGCGAGGTGAAGCTTCGCTGGCCCGCTCCCCAGGTGGGCCGGTGGTCCATCAGTTCTGGACGAGAAAGCGTGATCACCATGATGGGTTGGTTGCGCGACCACTCGAGGATCGACTCGACGAAGTCGATGAGCCCGGGATCGGCCCACTGCAAGTCCTCGAACACAAGGACCGTGGGACCGTGAGCAGCGATCCGCTCGAAGAACGTCCGCCAGGCCGAGAAGAGCTCCTCTCGGTCGCCCGGCGGGGCATCAGCGAGCCCGAGCAGGTGGGCAAGGCGAGGCTCGACCCACCTTTGTTCCTCGGGGTCCGCGACGAACTGGGCGACACAAGCCGCCAGCTTGGACCTCGACGAGGGTGCGTCCTCGGACTCGTTGATGGCTGCGCGCATCCTCACCATCTCACCGAGCGCCCAGAACGTGATGGCCTCCCCGTAGGCCGGAGAGCGGCCCTCGTGCCAGTAGACGGTGTCCGCCAGGCCATCCACGTACTTGCGGAACTCCCAAACGAGGCGGCTCTTGCCGATGCCTGGGACGCCGGTAATCGAGACGAGACGTGCGCGTTGCTCGAGTGCCGTTGCGTGCAGCAGGTCCTTGACGAGCCTGAGCTCCTCGTCGCGGCCGACGAACGGCGGCTCGGGGCCTTCGGCGCGTCCGACGCCTCTGCGCCGGGCGACGACCCTGACAGCCCGCCAGGCATGGACGGGCTCCTCCTTGCCCTTCAGGTGAAGGGCCCCGACCTCTCTGAAGGCGACCGCCCCCGAAGCGGCCCGCCATGTGGACTCGTCGACGAGCACCGCACCCGGCGGGGCCACACTTTGGACCCTGGAGGCCGCATTGACGGTGTCGCCGACCACCATGCCCTCGGCCACCTTGCCGACGGTGATGGCGACATCCCCGGTGACCACGCCCGCCCGGGCCAAGAGATCCGGCAGGCCGGACTCCTTGCCGACCTCGGCCACAGACGCCACGACGTCGAGGGCGGCCCGGACGGCCCGCTCGGCGTCGTCCTCGTTCGCGACCGGTGCTCCCCAGACGGCCATGACGGCGTCGCCGATGAACTTCTCCACAGTGCCGCCGTACCGGCTGATGATGGCCTGGGCACGCTCGAAGTAGAGAGAGAGCAGCTCTCTTGCCTCCTCGGGGTCCCGTTTCTCGACGAGCGACGTGAACCCGACGAGGTCGACGAACAGCACCGAGCACAGCCGGCGCTCTGTTGTCGGACTTGAGCCTTCGACCGGCCGCGCGGCATCGTAGCGGGTGGCCTTTGAGGAGGCCGAGGCGATCCGGCCCGCGATCGGCGCTCCGCAGTCAACGCAGAACCGGTTGTCAGGCTCGGGCTGCGCCCCACATCCGGGACATACGGCAGCCAAGCGTCCGCCGCAGTGCTTACAGAACCGTTTGCCGTCCGGGGTCTCGCCCCCACATGCTGGGCAGCGCATCCGCCGTCTCCTCTGCTCGCCGGAAGGCTACGACCAGTTCAGGTGGACCTGCACGGTCCGGGCCAGCAGGAGGGCCGCTGTGCCCGTGCCGAGTTAAGCCCCGACTCGCGGCCGGCCCCTACTGTGGACCAGCGACGAGGAGGTCACACCATGCCGCTCCACCCCCATACGACCGATCCCGCCGGTGAGGACGAGCTGAGCTTCAGGCCCCAGTTCTCTCAACACGGCGAGATCGGCGACGTTCCGCGCCTGCGCATCGCGGA
>DAIQQK010000237.1:0-3850 GCA_036786835.1 Acidimicrobiales bacterium
CGACCTCACCGGCGCCAACCTTTCTGGCGCCGACTTCGAGGGCGCCCACCTCGTTCGCAGCGACCTTACAGACGCAAATCTCACCGGGGCCACCCTCTACAAGGCCAACCTGAGCGACGCCAACCTCACCGACGCCAACCTCACCGACGCCACACTCGTCCACGCCCACCTCAGCGACGCTGCACTGTCGGGTGTCATCTGGACCGGTGCAGCCTGCCCTAATGGTTCACTCGCAGGCCCATCGGGCTGCCGGTGAGCCGAGGATCGCTGGGACCAAGCTTCGGGTCATGGCCATCGAACTGCCAGCTTCTCATCTGATGGGGTTGCCGTGAAACCGATGCGAAGGGTGACTCTCGTTGTTGTGGTTGCCAGCATCGCGGCCGCAGTGGTGGTCTGCGCCGCTCCGTCGGTTGCCGATGCTGCGTGCACAGGATGTCGCCCACTGATCCACTCGGTGAGCTTCTCGGGTTCTCCCGGTAACTACACCGTCAGCGTGCACGGTCACGGTCTTGGCGGCTCGACCGTCGCCCTGCCGTTTTCTGGAGACGTGTCGAACTTCCGGATCGGCGACAACGCCCAGTTGGGGCGAGGGGAGTGGGGTTACGCAGGGGACAGCCGTGCCCTTCACTACATGGTCTGGTCTCCCTCGGAGGTCGTAGTCAGCGGCCTGGGGGCAAATGCGGGGGATGCCCTCGTCCTCGCGCTGTGGAACGCGGTGACCGGGAGAGGGGTGACGTGGGGTGGGAACGTCCCGCCCGGCATGTCGGACACCCCCACGATCAGCTCAGTGGGATTTTCCAGTTTGGGTACCCCCGCCGACCTCCGCATCGTGGTGAAGGGAGACAGCTTCGGTCCCGCCCCCACACGACTTCCCTTTGTCGGTGATCTCAACTCGTTCTATTTTTGGGACGGCCGGGCTCACTGCGGCTCCAGCTCGGCATTCACGGCGGGCGGGAAGTACTTCGGTGATGCCCCTACTGATGCCGTGACCCTTCGGTATCAGTCGTGGACCGACACAAAGATCGTGATCAACGGTTTCAACGGCTCTTACGGTTCTGGGTGCAATGAACTGAGGACTGGGGATCCCGTCGTGGTGAGCGTATGGAACACGGCGGACAGATCGGAGACGGGACCGCAAACCGCCAAGCGAGGCCTCATCTTGTACGGGGCACCAGGGAACTGAGCTCTCGGTTCGAAACGCATGCACCGTTCCCTTCGCTGGCGCGATAGGAGCGTCACCTTCGAACTCCGCGAGGCTACCGCGGGGATGCGATCCCAGGGTGAGTCCTGGATGTCAGGGCGGGATGGTAAAGCGCCCGGCCCGCAGCACCGGATTAAGCGAAACTCTTCAGAGATTCACGTGACGAAAGAGCGTCTTGCGTTGTTGCTTCACTCCATGCAATCGCCGGATGATTTCCTCCACGCTGAGGTCGTCACGCCCACGGACACGCGATGCCACCGCGTCAAGTCGCGTCATCTCGCGACTGCGGAGCCACTCCTGTTGCGACTTCGATCGGCACCTGAGTGCGCGGTTGAACGCTGCATTCGCTGCGTGGGCATCTTCGAGCCCGAGGATCTGGGCTATTCCGGCAAAAGACCGACCTTCGTCGCGTAAAGCGAGGGTCTGCTCGTCACGGTCTACTTCGTCACTCATCGTCGTGGCGCCCTGGTTCTTCGCGGGCGCATTCGACTGCCCTAGAGCGATCGGACGCGCCTGGCCTGGAGGCCCTTGGGTCCTTGTTCGGACTCATAATCGACTTTCTGTCCCTCGATCAGCTCGCGATAGCCCGAACCTTCGATGGATGAGAAATGTGCGAAGACGTCGGGTGTGCCGTCGTCAGGGGTGATAAATCCGAAGCCTTTGGTGGCGTTGAACCACTTCACGGTACCTGCGGCCATTGGGTGCTGCCTCTTCTCTCCACGCTTGGACACTTGCGGGAGACCTTGAGGCAACCGGCAACGACGTACAGCTTGCGTGATCTGACTGCTCGCTGTTATCGAGTGTACTCGGTTGAACGCGTCGGCGCCCCGAGAAGACTCGGAGAGGTCGAAACCCGCCATCGAGGGAGAGCGAGCGCTCGACGAAGAGGGGTTAGCCCACGCTCTCTTGCTGATCCCAATGCCTGTCCTCGACGTGACGCACCATGGCGCTCCGCAGGGCGATGCGCGCCCCGTGAAACGTCTCGGCCCGCCCCTGGACGTACCCGCCACAGAAGGGGCAGCGCTTGAGCAGCGCACGCTCCATCTCGATATCGCGTGCTTGATTCATGGCCCTTGGCGCCTCGATAGATCGGTGTCTGACATACGTGATCGTGTGTTCTGCGCGACTTCTTTAGCCCATGGCTCTGGGCCTCAGGCATTGGCGGCGCTTCGTGGCTACACAGTCAACCAGTTGGTGGCCGCCGTTCCCGCCATGGAGGGCAGCCGACCGCCCCTCTGCCGGTTATGGCCAAAGGACCCTGGGCGGCGGATCAGCCTGGGCGTACCGTTGCTGCTAGGGATGGCCTCTGGAGGGATTTTTCCCTCGTCTCGGAGGTCGTCCAGGGCAGGGAGTTGGCGGGGTGTAGGCAACGCATCGAACGGCTCCAACGGCATGGAACGGATCGGCAGCGGTTCTGCACCCCGCTTCCCTTCCTTGACCACCCGTCGTCGTCGAGCCCCGCCACATGATCCTGCCGGGGATGGGCGCGGGGTCGGAGCCGGCTGAGCGCCTCGGGACGGGGACCAAGAGCGGGAAGGCGGACCTCTGGACGATGAGGCCGTCGGATCGGATCCCTCACTCTGCGTTCGTTCCTGCCTGGGGCTCCACCAGAAAGCCTTTGCCTCAGACGCGCTCTGTTGCCCTAGAGATCGTCCACCCCCGCCTCTGAGGATGTCTTTCGGCTCTAGTATCGGACAGCTGGATCTGCGTCTCATGGAACGTGCCATGGCAAGTCGCCGTCCAACCTCTGAGGACCACGGACCCCGGATGAGTGGACGCCAGGTCGACAGGATCGTGGCGGGCCTTCGAGGAGAGGAGGGGTGTGATCACAAGCACATGATCGTCACCTTTTCCGACGGTGGAACCGAGGAATGGGAAGGTTCGCTCCTTGATTCGTGCGAAGAGGCCCGGAGCTGGAACCTGATCCTGATGCCCACGCTCGATGACTCGATCCGTTGGGAGCGACACCCCCGCGCATGGCACGAGGAATAGGGGTACCTGCCCAGCATCAATGCACGGCCTCTCCTCCTGTCTCCCAAGGTGGCCGTCGTGCTCTCTCGGAGGGCCTTATGGCCGGGTATGAACTCGTCAGCATCGTGTGGCACCAGCAGGGTCACCGCATCGACCTCAACTACCTTCATGGCGAACCCGATCACATGATCGGCTCTGAGGCGATCACGGCGATGCTCGCCAAGGAGGCCGGACTGGACGCCGTGCCGACGCCCGACGACACCTGTCGCTGGGTGCTCAGGCGCCGATGGGCACCATGACCGAGAACACCCAGTAGCCACTCCAGACGGAGTGGGCGTCTTGCCGGGTGGCTGAGGGGGTCCGTGCACCTCGGACCTGAGCCTGCCGTTTGAGCTGGGGATGGGCGGTGAGGAGGGGAACCTCCCCCAATCCGAACGCCACGGTGTCGGCGCAATCTCATTAAAAATGGGGATTCCCGGCGGCGCCTGGTCTCATACCCTATTTCCCAGGTATCAGTAGGGAATCCTTCGGTAGTGCGGTGTGAGGATCTCCTGGGGAAACGGGATTGGGAGGCAGTCGTGAATAGGTCGTCTGGGGGGCGCGAGGCGCGAGCGAAGTACCTTTTGGTCGGAGCATCGTTGCTCGTCGTGGCGGGTGCCGTTCTTCTGGGCACAACGA
>DAIQQK010000087.1:0-14174 GCA_036786835.1 Acidimicrobiales bacterium
AGCGCCTCTACCTCGGGATGGTGATGGCCCTGTACGGGCTGGCCATCTTCAACCTGCGCTACTGGGGCTTCGGGGTGCCGTTCGTCCTGTTCGGTGCTTGGTTGCTGGTCCGCGCGTACAGGACCCAGCGCGACTACCGGGAGGCCACGGGCGCAAAGCCGGCTCGCCAGCCAGCACGGGGTCGTCCCGGCGGTTTGGCCGGCCGAGCGCGCCCCGAGCCCGCGAAGCGCTACACCGCGCCGAGTTCACGCCCGAAGAGATTGTCCTCGCGCTCGAGGCCCGTGAGGGAGAACCGGGTCGGCTGACCGCCGCATCCTCAGCGTCCTGAGCAGCACGATCCCCGCCAGGACCACGAGCATCGCCAAGAGCACCGCCGGGAGGACGAACACCCTCGACGAAGTGTGCTCGCCGGCCACGGCCCGGGCCGTGTCGAGGAGCGGCGGGCTGCCGGCGACAGCGATCGCCTGGAGCGTGCTCCCTGGCGCCCTCAGGACCGTTCCCGGAACGGACTCGTGGTAGCGGTGGCCGTCGAGCGTGAAGGTTCCGCTGCACGCGTATCCCGCTGCGTTGCTCCCGCTCCCTCCGAGCAGGCCCTGGCAACCCGCGATCGTGACCGTCACCGGCACACCGTGCTCGTGAAGGCTCGTGATCTGGTCGTTCTTATGGACCCCGGCGACGAAGAAGACCACCGCCAACACCGCGAGCGTGATCATGCAGAGCCCGACGACGATCCTTCCCGCGAGATGTGCGTCGGTCCCGACTCCTGCCCCGCGCAACGTGCTCACGGGCGCGCTGGCGTTTCCCTGGTGGAGCGAGGGCTGCGAGTCGACGCGGCTAGTTGACTTCGTTAACTCGGTCAAAGTTGATCCCGTTGGGCTGGCCTTGCACGTCGACGCGACCGTCTCGGTGGGCGATCCGCAGAGCGTAGTAGGGGGCTCGTGCCTGGATTCACCAGTTCACATGTTGGTAACACCCGCGTGACTGTCCGGAAATCCCCGGAATGCATCCTTGGGGCGGCATGGCGGACCGCCTGCCGTGGATCGGCACATCCCCGAGTGGGTGACGCCCAACCACACAGCGGTTCGCCGGGGAGAATCGACCGAGGAGAGGAGTACTCGAGCCGTGCACTTGTTAGCCGGAGCAGTACCTGTTCCGTATCCCAGTTGGCTGAACACCGGCGACAACACGTGGCAGATCGTCGCAGCCACGTTCGTCGGCCTGATGAGCCTTCCCGGCCTGGCTGTTCTCTACGCGTCGATCGTCCAGAAGAAGTGGGCGGTCAACGTGCTGGCCATGATGTTCGCGGGCTTCTCGCTGGTATTGGTCTGCTGGGTGCTGTGGTCCTACAAGATGGGCTTCGGGGCGACGTCGATCGGAGGAGGGGTCCATAACGGGGTGCAGACACAGCTCACGAACGTGGGTTGGGTCAAACACTTCTTCGAGAACCTGGTCGGAAAGCCGGGGCAGATAACCAACTCGGTCGGAGAACAGGGCCAAGCCGTCTCCGCCGCCAACACGGTCATCCCCTTCCACTTCCCGACCACGACCCTCGCCTACTTCCAGTTCGTCTTCGCGGCGATCACGCCCCTGCTCTTCCTGGGCAGCGTCGTGGGTCGGATCAAGTTCAGCGCATGGTGCCTGCTGGTCCCGCTGTGGTCGACGTTCGTTTACGCGATCGACGCATTCCTCCTCTGGGGCGGTGGCTACTTCGCCCAGGAGGGATCGCTCGACTTCTCCGGCGGTTTCGTGATCCACATGTCCGCCGGCGTCTCGGGCTTCGTCGCCGCATGGATACTGGGGCCCCGGCTGGCGCGAGATCGACAACACGCCATCCCGAACAACCTCGTCGTCGCGGCAATCGGCGCCGGGATCCTGTGGCTCGGATGGAACGGGTTCAACGGTGGCGACCCCTACTACGCAGGTTCGGACGCGGCCGCTGCGGTGGTCAACACCAACCTCGCGACCGCAGTCGGTGTGCTCGTCTGGATGGGGCTCGACGCCTGGTTCAGCAAGTCGAAGAAGCCGACCTTCCTCGGCGGCGTGAACGGCATGATCTGCGGCTTGGTCGGCATCACCCCCTGTGCAGGGTGGGTGAACGGCTGGGGCGCGATCGCGGTGGGTGCGATCGACTGCGTCATCGTTTGGGTCGCATGGAACTACCTGTCGAAGGTGAGGCCGTTCAGCAAGGTCGACGACGCCTTGGGGGTCGTCTATACGCACGGCATAGCCGGGCTCTTCGGCGGCCTGCTCCTCGGCATCTTCGCCGACCCGAACATGCTCGAGTACGGGTGCGGCAAGCTCGGAGCCGCGGGTCAGGTGGTGAACACCTCGGCGACCGCTTACGCGACCACGAGCAAGAGCTGCACGCCGTTCTCGGCGGGCGGCTTGATGTACACCGGGTCGGCGCACCAGCTCTGGGAACAGTTCCGAGCGGCGGTGTTCGTCATCATCTGGTCCGCCCTCGCTACGTTCTTGATCATGCACCTCATCAAGCTGGTCCTGCGCGGAGTCCGCTACAAGGACGAGGTGCTGGAGATCGGCGACCTCGCCATCCACGACGAGGAGGCCTTCCCAGTCGAGGAGCTGGCCGTGCGCTCAGGAGGCGCGTTCGAGATGGCAGGCCTCACCTCGGGGTCCAAGTCGCCACCGATAACCTCGGACACGTCGCCACCACCAGGTGACGGGGCCTAGGGCGATCAGGACGAAAGGAGCTCAATCGTGAAACTCATAGTGGCTGTCCTGAAGCCCTTCAAGCTCGACGAGGTGAAGGAGGCGCTCAAGACCCTCGGGGTCTCGGGCATGACGCTCACCGAGGCCCAGGGGTTCGGCCGCCAACGCGGCCACACCGAGGTCTACCGGGGAGCGGAGTACGAGGTGGACTTCGTCCCGAAGCTGCGGGTCGAGGTCCTCGTGGACGACGCACAAGCCGACGAGGTCGTCGACGCCATCGTCACCCACGCCGCGACCGGCAAGATCGGAGACGGCAAGGTCTGGGTGGTGCCGGTCGACGCCGTCGTGCGAGTGCGCACCGGCGAGCGCGGGAGCGACGCCATCTAGGAGGACACTGGGGCACCGACCGGACGTGTCGGGAGATCTGCAATCATCCGGGATCCCCGACACGCCGGTCCGCTCCCTGGGCCGTCACGCGTCGAGTCGAATGAAGGGTGGCCTCGTCTGCGACGGGCAGAGTCGATGAGGGGCTTGCGTCTGTGGCTGCTCAGCCGGCTTGGCGCGCTACCGCCGCGGCCGCCTCTGCCACGGCGGCGGGATCTCCGAGGAACCGGTCCTCTTCGACCTCGAGCTTCTCGTTCATCTTGAACACCCAGGGCACACCTGTAGGTACCTCGAGGTCGACGATGTCGTCGTCGGATATCGCCTTCAGCTGCTTCACCAGAGCGCGGATCGAGTTGCCGTGGGCCACGACGAGCACCGCACCGAGCGAGTGGAGGTCCGCCACGATGGCGTCGTACCAGTAGGGCAGCATTCGCTCTACGACGTCCGCCAGGCACTCGGCTGCCGGGAGGGCGCTCACGGGCAGCTCCCGGTAACGCAGGTCGTGGACCGGGTGGCGCTCGTCCTCCAAGGTGAGGGCAGGAGGAGGGGTGGCGTAGCTGCGGCGCCACAGCTTCACCTTCTCGAGGCCGAACTCGTCGGCCGTCTCCTTCTTGTTCTTGCCCTGCAGGGCGCCGTAGTGGCGCTCGTTCAACCGCCAGTGACGGCGGACGGGCAGCCAGGCACGGCCGAGCTCGTCGAGGGTCAGGTTCGCCGTGCGGATCGACCGGATGAGCACCGAGGTGTGCACGACTCGCAGATCGAGGCCCCGGGTTTGTTCGGCTGCTAGGAGCCGTCCGGCCTCGGCGGCCTCGGCCTCCCCTTTGGCGCTGAGGTCGACGTCGGTCCAGCCGGTGAAGAGGTTCTCGGCATTCCAGGTCGACTCCCCGTGGCGGAGGAGCACCAACTCGGGCACGAAGCGATCCTATCCGACTCCCAGGATTATGCCACTGAGCAGGGGTTTCGACCGCTTTCCGATTATTTCCCAAAACCTGATGCAAGTCCACTCAACTTCGCTATAATGACTCAAGTCAAGTTATACGAGCGAGTGTTTCCCCGGTGGGAGAGCCGGGGTGAGCCACAGAGAGCTGGAGGACGAGAACAATGCCCAAGCCCGTCGGAATCGACCTCGGGACCACGAACTCGGTGGTGAGCGTGCTCGAGGCCGGGGAACCGGTCGTGATCCCAAACGCGGAGGGGGCCCGTACGACGCCGTCCGTAGTCGGGTTCTCCAAGTCCGGTGAGGTCCTCGTGGGAGAGGTGGCCAAGCGTCAGGCGATCACGAACCCCGAACGCACCATCCGCTCGGTCAAACGCGAGATGGGCACCTCCTGGAGCATCGACATCGACGGGAAGAAGTACACAGCCCAGGAGATCTCGGCGCGAATCCTGCAGAAGCTGAAGAGAGACGCCGAGTCGTACCTCGGCGAGAACGTCACCCAGGCCGTGATCACGGTTCCCGCCTACTTCGACGACTCCCAGCGCACCGCCACGAAGGAGGCCGGTCAGATCGCCGGCCTCGAGGTGCTGCGCATCATCAACGAGCCCACCGCAGCAGCCCTCGCGTACGGCCTCGACAAGGAGGGCAAGGAGCAGACGGTCCTCGTCTTCGACCTCGGAGGTGGGACCTTCGACGTATCGGTCCTCGAGATCGGAGAGGGCGTGTTCGAGGTCAAGTCGACCTCAGGCAACACCCACCTCGGTGGAGACGACTGGGATCAGCGCGTCATCGACTGGCTCGTGACCGAGTTCAAGAACACCGAGGGTGTCGACCTCTCCGCCGACAAGATGGCGCTTCAACGCCTGAAGGAAGCGGCGGAGAAGGCGAAGATCGAGCTCTCCTCGGTGCAGGAGACGAACATCAACCTGCCGTTCATCACCGCCACCTCCGAGGGCCCCAAGCACCTCGACATGAAGCTCACGCGCGCGAAGTTCAACGAGCTGACCCACGACTTGGTGGAGGCATGCCGCGGGCCGTTCGAGCAGGCTGTCGGAGACGCGAAGTCCGACATCGATCACGTGGTGCTGGTGGGTGGTTCGACCCGGATGCCCGCCATCCAGGACTTGGTGCACGGCCTTTCGGGCAAGGAGCCCCACAAGGGGGTCAACCCCGACGAGGTCGTGGCAGTCGGTGCAGCCATCCAGGCAGGCGTGCTCAAGGGAGACGTCAAGGACGTCCTGCTGCTCGACGTCACTCCGCTCAGCCTCGGGATCGAGACGAAGGGTGCCGTCATGCACCGTCTGATCGAGCGGAACACCACCATCCCGACCAAGCGCTCAGAGATCTTCACCACCGCAGAGGACAACCAGCCGTCAGTGGAGATCCACGTCCTGCAAGGTGAGCGAGAGATGGCGATGTACAACAAGACGCTGGGCAAGTTCCAGCTCGTGGACCTGCCCCCCGCACCGCGAGGGGTTCCCCAGATCGAGGTCACCTTCGACATCGACGCCAACGGGATCGTGCACGTCTCGGCGCGTGACATCGCCACTGGCAAGGAGCAGTCCATGACGATCACCGGACAGTCCTCGCTTCCCAAGGACGAGATCGATCGCATGGTCCGCGACGCAGAGGCCCACGCCGACGACGACAAGCGGCGCCGCGAGGAGGCCGAGATACGCAACAACGCGGACACGCTCGTCTACCAGACCGAGAAGCTGCTGCGCGATCAGGGCGAGAAGTTCGAGGGCGACGAGAAGGACAAGGTGCAGTCGGCTCTGTCCACGCTGAAAGAGGCGCTCGGCGGCAGTGACGTCGAGAAGATCAAGGATGCCACCGAAGCGCTCATGAACGCGAGCCACGGCTTCACCCAGCGCCTCTACGAGGAGGCGGCGAAGACGTCGCAGGGAGCGGCGGCATCCTCGGGCGGAGGCTCCGACGAGCCCTCCGAGGACGAGGTTGTCGACGCCGAGATCGTCGACGAGCCGGGGGCATGAGCCCTCGGCCGGAGACCTCCGGCGGGTCTCGTTCGCACGGGCGTCCCGGTGCAAGGGAAGCTCCGGTGCCTGAGCGCCACGATGTGCAAGTGGGGCACGAGCAGCCGGACGAGGCCGAGCCGAACGTCGGTGAGTCGCCGCCGGAGGTGTCGACGACGGAACCGGCCGAGCGCGCAGGAGCGTCAGTGTCGGCGGAGGCCGTCGAAGAGGATCTCGAAGCGGCGCTCGCGAGCAGTAAGAGCGAGCGTGACGAGTACCTCGACATGCTCCGGCGCGTCCAGGCCGACTTCGAGAACTACAAGAAGCGCATGATCCGCCAGCAGACCGACCTCCTCGAGCGCGCGGCCGAAGGGCTCGTGGTGAGCCTTCTGCCCGCTCTCGACGCGTTCGACCTCGCACGCGAGCACCTCGGGGACAACGACGACCTTTCGCAGGAGGGAAAGGCGCTTCTGCAGGCGTCCGCGTTGTTGTTCGGCACGCTCGAGAAAGAAGGCCTCGAGCGGATGGAGGACCTGGGTCAGCCCTTCGACCCGACGCGTCACGAGGCGGTGGACCACGAGCCCGCAGAGCCTGTCGCGCCCGATGCCGGCGAAGCAGATGCCGGCTCCTCCACAGACGAGAGCGGCCCGGTGGTCTCCGGCGTCTTGCGAACCGGATATCGCTGGAAGGGGAAGGTGATCCGTCCGGCGATGGTGCGCGTCCGGGGATGAGCAGAGCAGAGGACTGAGCCGTGCCCGCCCAACGTGAGTGGTTGGAGAAGGACTACTACGAGACACTCGGAGTCTCGCAGTCGGCGACGGACAAGGAGATCACGCGCGCCTATCGCAAGCTCGCCAAGCAGTACCACCCTGACGCCAACCCCGGGTCCGAGGACCGCTTCAAGGAGATATCGACCGCCTACGACGTGCTCAGCGACGCGACCAAGCGCAAGGAGTACGACGAGGTGCGTCGTCTCGGAGCATCGGGCCTCGGCGGGTTCGGGGGCGGCTTCGGCGGCCCCGGCGGCACGACCTTCAGGGTCGAGGACCTCGGAGATCTCGGCGACCTCTTCGGAGGCCTCGGCGGTGTGTTCGGCGGCGGGCGCAGGGGACGTCCCGGCGGGCCGCGCCGTGGAGCGGACGTGGAGGCGGAGCTGCACCTTTCGTTCGAGGACGCAGTCCGCGGGGTCACGACGACCGTCCACGTGGCAGGCGAGGCGCGATGCGAGACGTGCGGAGGATCCGGGGCGGCGCCGGGCACTTCCCCGGTCACCTGCCCCACGTGCCACGGCACCGGGGCGCTGGCGGACAACCAGGGTCTGTTCTCGCTGAGCCGGATCTGCCCGCAGTGCTCGGGCCGGGGAACGATCGTCGAGACGCCGTGTCCCACCTGCAAGGGCAGTGGGGTCACGCGCCGCACCCGCGACGTGAAGGTGCGGGTTCCGTCCGGGGTCGAGGACGGCCAGCGCATCAGGGTGAAGGGCCGCGGCGCGCCCGGGCGTGCCAACGGGCCCGCGGGCGACCTCTACGTCGTCGTGCACGTCGGGACTCACGCGATCTTCGGCCGCAGAGGGAAGAACCTCACGCTGAACGTGCCGGTCACCTTCGCCGAAGCAGCACTCGGCACGACCATCACCGTTCCGACCCTCGACGATCCGGTCACCTTGCGGATCCCCCCCGGGACCGCCTCGGGACAGACCTTCAGGGTCAAGGGCCGCGGTGTCCCCGGGTCCGCACGGCGCGCTGGGGACCTGCTCGTAAGCGTCGAGGTGACGGTGCCGAAGAAGCTCAACCAGGCACAGCGCGCAGCGGTGGAGGCGTTCGCCCGGGTATCGGACGAGGCGCCGCGTGAGCATCTGGGAGTCGAAAAGACATGAGCGAGCTGAACGAGGAGACCCGAGCCGTCTACGTGATATCGGTGGCCGCCGAGCTCGCGGGAGTTCACCCGCAGACCCTGCGCATCTACGAGCGCAGAGGTCTCGTGGGGCCCTCGCGGACAGGGGGAGGAAGCCGCAGGTACTCCGAAGCCGACATCGAGCGGTTGCGGCACATCGGCGACCTGACCGCCGCGGGTGTGAACATCGAAGGCACGAGGCGCATCCTCGAGCTCGAGGCGCAGCTCGAGTTGCTCCGGTCAGAGCTGGAGCGAGTGCGCGCCGAGGCGGCCGAGGCAGTCGAGCGCACACATCGCGAGTACCGGCGAGACCTCGTGCCGTTTCGCGAGGCGAGCTTGGTTCTGCGGAGGTCAGCCAGGCCGAGCCGCGGATGAAGCCGCGAGTCGTCGGACCTCGCAGCCCGCAACCCTCAGGAAGACCTAGAGACCTGAACAACCGAAAGCAAGAGCTATGGCAGTAGACCCGAACAGATGGACCCTGAAGACCCAGGAGGCCTTTTCCTCCGCGCTCGAGGACGCGCGCTCCCACAACCACCCCGAGGTGACGCCGGATCACCTGCTCGCGGCGCTCCTCGGGGACCCCGAAGGCCTGGCTCTGCCGCTCCTCTCGCGTGCAGGAGTCGAGCCGGCAACCATCGCGAGCCGCCTTCGCGATCAGATTGGCTCGTTGCCGAAGGCCTACGGCACCTCGGATCCCAAGCTATCTCGCGAGACGCGTGACACGATCGAGGCCGCAGACACGCTTCGCCGGGACATGGGCGACGACTACGTCTCTGTCGAGCACCTCCTGCTCGCCATGGCCGACCGCATCGGCGCCTCGCGAGACCAGCTGCTCGCGGCGCTCCGGCAGGTGCGGGGGAGCCACCGCGTGACGTCCCAGACGCCCGAGGAGCAGTACCGGGCCCTCGAGCAGTACGGCAGGGACCTGACCGAGCTGGCGCACGCCGGGAAGCTAGACCCTGTGATCGGCCGCGACGAGGAGATCCGCCGTGTCATCCAGGTGCTATCGCGCCGCACGAAGAACAATCCCGTGCTGATCGGAGAGCCCGGTGTCGGCAAGACCGCCATAGTCGAAGGCCTGGCGAACCGGATCGTCGAAGGGGATGTGCCCGAAGGGTTGCGCGACAAGCGCGTGGTCGCGCTCGACCTGTCGGCGATGGTCGCCGGCGCCAAGTACCGCGGCGAGTTCGAGGAGCGCTTGAAGGCGGTGTTGAAGGAGATCAGCGATGCCGAGGGTGAGGTCGTCACCTTCATCGACGAGCTCCACACGATCGTGGGGGCAGGCGGCGCCGAAGGCGCGATGGACGCCGGGAACATGATCAAGCCGATGCTTGCGCGCGGCGAGCTGCGGATGATCGGAGCGACGACCCTCGACGAGTACCGCCGCCACATAGAGAAGGACGCGGCGCTCGAGCGGCGCTTCCAGCCCGTGTACGTCGGCCAACCCTCGGTGGGCGACACGATCGCCATCCTGCGGGGCTTGAAGGAGCGTTACGAGGTCCACCACGGGGTGAGGATCCAGGACGCAGCGCTGGTGGCGGCGGCGGTGCTGTCCGACCGTTATGTGACCGGGCGCTTCCTCCCGGACAAGGCGATCGACCTGATGGACGAGGCGGCGAGCCGACTTCGCATCGAGATCGACTCCATGCCCACCGAGATCGACGTGGTCACGCGGCGGATGCGCCAGCTCGAGATCGAACGCGTCGCTCTCGCAAAGGAGACGGACACGGCCTCCAAGGAGCGTCAAGCGCGCTTGGAGGAGGAGCTCGCCAACCTGAAGGAACAGGCGGACGCCATGACGGCGAGGTGGCAGGCCGAGAAGGACGCGATCACGAAGATCCGCTCGTTGAAGGAGGAGCTCGAGGTGCGGAAGGGAGAGGCCGAGCGCCACGCGCGCGACGGCGACCTGACGCGCGCCTCTGAGGTCCGCTATGGCGTGGTCCCCGACCTCGAGCGCAGGATCGAGGAGGCGACGAAGGCGCTGTCGGAGCTCCAGAGGGAGGGGGCGATGCTCAAGGAGGAGGTGGACGCCGAGGACGTCGCGGAGGTCGTGAGCCGCTGGACCGGGATACCGGTCACCCGCCTCATGGAGTCGGAGCTGCAGAAGCTCGTCCACATGGAGGACGCGCTGCACGCGCGCGTCGTCGGCCAGGACGAGGCGGTGACCGCCGTGGCCAATGCGATCAGGCGAAGCCGCGCCGGCCTGTCCGACCCGAACCGGCCGATCGGCTCGTTCCTCTTCCTCGGGCCCACCGGCGTGGGCAAGACGGAGCTCGCCCGTGCGCTCGCGGAGTATCTGTTCGACGACGACCGTGCGATGGTCCGCATCGACATGGGCGAGTACCAGGAGAAGCACACGGTCTCGAGGCTCGTCGGTGCACCTCCGGGTTACGTCGGCTACGAGGAAGGCGGCCAGTTGACCGAGGCCGTCCGTCGCAGGCCGTACGCGGTGGTTCTCCTCGACGAGATCGAGAAGGCGCATTCCGATGTCTTCAACGTGCTGCTCCAGGTGCTCGAAGACGGGCGTCTGACAGACGGACAGGGCCGCACCGTCGACTTCACCAACGTCGTCCTGATCATGACCTCCAACCTGCCGGTTGATCCGCGCGACTTCTTCAAGCCCGAGTTCTTCAACCGGATAGACGAGGTCGTGCGGTTCCGCCACCTCGACAAGGACGACCTGCGGCGCATCGTCGACATCCAGCTGCAGCGGCTGCGGGACCGGCTGGCAGAGCGCCGACTCGAGCTGAAGGTCACCGACTCGGCGCGTGACTGGCTGGCGGAAACGGGGTACGACCCCGACCTCGGGGCCCGCCCCCTGCGCCGTGCGCTCCAGCGGGGAATCGAGGACACGCTCGCGCTGGCGCTGCTCGAGGGCCGCTACGCCGAGGGGGACACCGTGACGGTCGACGCCCAGCCGGGCGCCACGGCGCTGGAGCTCGGCTAGCCGGCGCAGTGCGGAGGGCGACCAGGCCCCTGGGTAGTATTGGCGCAGTCCGGAGTTAGCGAGTCCAGGAGCGCGCGTGCCCGCAACCGTTGTCGTCGGGACCCAATGGGGCGACGAGGGTAAGGGCAAGCTCACAGACCTCCTCGCGAGGGAGATGCAGATGGTCGTCCGCTACCAGGGCGGCCACAACGCTGGGCACACGGTCGTGGTGGACGGCAAGACCTACGCGCTCCAGCTGGTGCCGAGCGGCATCCTCTACCCGCACATCACCCCTGTGATCGGAAACGGCGTTGTCGTGGACCCCGGCGTGCTGCTCGACGAGCTCGACAAGCTCGCGGCGGACGGGGTGGACACCTCGAAGATGATGGTGAGCGGCAACGCGCACCTGATAATGCCCTATCACCAGGAGCTCGACCGGGTGACCGAGCGATATCTGGGGAAGAACGCCCTGGGCACCACTCGAAGGGGTATCGGCCCCGCCTATTCGGACAAGGCGGCCCGGGTGGGACTTCGGGTGCAGGACCTCCTCGACGCAAAGATCTTCCGTCAGAAGCTCGAGGTGGTGCTCAAGGAGAAGAACGCGGTGCTCGCCAAGGTGTACAACCGCCTCCCCATCGACGCCGAGACCATTTGCGAGCGCTATCTCGGCGAGTACGCCCCGCGCATCGAGCCGATGGTGGGTGACACGGTGGCGGTCGTCCACGACGCTCTTGCCCGAGGCGAGCACGTCCTGCTCGAGGGAGCGCAGGCCACGTTCTTGGACCTCGACCACGGCACGTACCCCTTCGTCACCTCCTCGAACCCCGTCGCAGGCGGTGCGTGCACAGGGTCGGGTGTCGGGCCGCGACAGATCGACAGGGTGATCGGCATCGCGAAGGCCTATGTGACGCGCGTCGGCGCGGGTCCGTTCCCCACCGAATGCCTCGACGAGGTGGGTGACGCCCTCGTGGAGCGCGGCCACGAGTTCGGCACGAACACCGGCCGGCGCAGGCGAACGGGATGGTTCGACGCCGTGATGGGACGCCAGGCCGTGCGTCTCAACTCGCTCTCCGAGGTGGCGATAACCAAGCTCGACGTCCTCGACGCTTTCGACACGGTGAAGGTGTGCACCGCATACAGGGCCGACGGAGTTCTCTACGACTACCCCCCGTACCACCAGTCGACCCTGCACCAGGTGGAGCCCGTCTACGAGGAGCTCGCGGGATGGGGGACCGATCTTTCAGGCGCGACCGGACTGGGTGACCTTCCACCGGCCGTATGCGACTACGTGAGCTTTCTCTCCGAGCAGATCGGGGTGCCCATAAACCTCGTCGGGGTCGGGCCGGGGCGAGAGCAATTCGTCAGGTTCGCGGCATGATCCTCGCCGAGCGCGCATGAAGGTCTGCGTCGTCGGCTCCGGCGGGAGAGAGCACGCGCTCGCGCTTGCGATCGCACGCACCGCCGACGTCGTGGTGACCCCCGGAAATCCCGGGATGCCGAGGGTCACGCCACAAGGGCTTCGCATATCGGTCACCGACGCGCCGCCCGAAGCGGTAGAGGCGGACCTGTTCGTCGTGGGCCCCGAGCAGCCGCTGGTGGAGGGGTTGGCCGACAAGCTGCGTGCGATGGGCCGGGCAGTGTTCGGCCCGGGAGCCGACGGTGCCCGCCTCGAGGGATCGAAGGCCTTCATGAAGGATCTCCTCACAAAGGCGCGGGTCCCGACCGCGAGGTACGGCGTGTTCGACGAGATCGGCGAGGCCAGGGCCTTCCTGCGCGACCTCCCGGGCCCTTGGGTCGTGAAGACCGACGGCCTTGCAGCAGGGAAGGGTGTGCTCGTCACCGACTCGATCGCCGAGGCCGAGGCCGACGTGGAGGCGAAGCTCTCGGGATCGAGCTTCGGCGACGCCGGGCGAAAGGTCGTCGTGGAAGAGGGGCTCGTCGGGCCCGAGTGCTCGCTGCTCGCGCTCTGTGACGGAAAGCGAATCGCTCCGCTTGCGCCCGCCCAGGACTCCAAGCGCGTCGCCGACGGCGACGAAGGTCCGAACACCGGCGGCATGGGCGCGTACTCGCCCGTCCCCGTGGCGGGCGACCGGCTCGTGGACCGCGTGATCGACGAGGCGGTGGAGCCGCTTCTCGGCGCGCTGCGCCGCCAGGGGATCGACTACCGCGGCGTTCTTTACGCGGGGCTGATCCTCACCGACGAGGGCCCCAAGGTGCTCGAGTACAACGTGCGGTTCGGTGACCCCGAGACCCAGGTCGTTCTCCCGCGACTGGACGAGGACCTCACGGCGATGCTGAGCGAGGCGGCGAGCGGCAGGCTTCGCACCGAGCCGCGCACGACGCCGGGCTCCTGTGTTTGCGTGGTGCTGGCGTCCGAGGGATACCCGATCTCCACCCGGACCGGCGACGTGATCGAGGGGCTGGACGAAGCGGCCCTTCACGACGGGGTGGAGGTGCTGCACGCCGGGACCCGCGAGGACGAAGACGGCAGGATCGTCACAGCCGGCGGCAGGGTCATCGACGTCACGGCCACCGGGCGCAGCCTCTCCGAGGCTAGGGACCTCGCCTACCTCGCGGTGAAGCACATCAGCTGGCCCGGCATGCACAACCGAAGCGACATAGCCGCGGCTGCAGCCTCCTACGAAGCCGCGACGGCGAATGAGGCAACCGAAGGGGGGGCGTCGTGATCGAGCGCTACTCGCTGCCGGAGATGGCGGCGCTGTTCACCGACGAAGCGCGCATCGGACGATGGCTCGAGGTGGAGCTCCTCGCCGTCGAAGCCTGGTCGGCCATCGGCGTGATCCCCACCGCCGACGCCGAGGCGGTGCGCGCCCGCGCGCCCAAGGTGTCCCCCGAGCTCGTCTCGGCGGTCGCCGAGCGCGAGAAGGTCACCGACCACGACCTCGCAGCTTTCGTGGACGTCGTCCAGGAGGCGGTCGGTCCGCCCGAAGGATCGTGGGTGCACTACGGGCTCACCTCCTCCGACGTCGTGGACACCGCGATGTGCGCCACCCTCGTGGACGCTGCCGACCTGCTCCTCGCTGCGTCGGACTCCCTCGTGTCGGTGCTCAAGCGCCGCGCCGAGGAGCTAATCGGCGTGGCGATGGTGGGACGCACTCACGGCATGCACGCCGAGCCGTTCAGCTTCGGCGCCAAGTTGGCTTTGTGGTGCCTCCAGGCCGACCGCGACCGTGAGCGACTGCGCGCAGCTCGTTCCCGCATAGCCGTAGGGAAGCTGTCGGGAGCCGTGGGCACGTACTCGAACATCGACCCGCGGGTGGAGGAGTTCGTCTGCCGCGCATTGGGGCTGACCCCCGTGCCCGCCACACAGGTGATCGCACGGGACCGCCACGCGGAGCTGATATGGGCCTGCGCGGCGTCCGGCGCGACG
>DAIQQK010000238.1:0-3834 GCA_036786835.1 Acidimicrobiales bacterium
TGTCGGCGGGAATCGTGATGGTTGCCATGCATCTCACTCTGGTGATCGGCGTATGTGTGGTCATCGTGCTCCAAGTCGTACGCATCTCTGCGGAGGAACAGTTGCTCATGCGCACGATGCCGACCTACGGAACCTATGTGAGGGCCACTCGCTGCCGCCTGATCCCCTCAGTCTGGTAAGCCCTCGACGCTGGGTCGAACACGCACAGAGATCTTCGACCCTCCTGGGATCAACCGTCAAGCGGCTCTGTTATGAGACGTCCGATACGAGGTTGTGACGCCCAATTAGCTCGTCTGTCGGGCATGAGTCGCCTCAGTTGTGACCGCCGAGTTCGACGATCATCATGGACCGAGTCGGAAGCATCCATGCGGGGAATGCGGTCCAAATCGGCTGCCGAGGCGCATGCAGGTCAGCCGACGTCATCTAGATAGTTTCGCTTGACCACTCGTCGTCGCATCACAGCTAAGTGGTCGACCAGTTCTGTCTCTACCGGCTGAACGTCCAGGAAGCGAGCGTAAGAACGCAACGTGGTTGCTCGATCCTTCACATCCCCCGCATGAAAACCCGACATGCAGGCAGATTGGAAGGAACCATTCGTTGACTTTCATCAGGCGACGGGGACGAGGAGGTCCCAGCGGAGCTAGTGGTTTCTGGACCCTTCAGCGAGATCTTGAAAAGACACACCTGGCGCTTATGGAACTCCAACATTCACGTCGCACGCTAGAGCCGTGAACTCATCGTAGATTCGCCCCCGGCAACGTCTCCACAGAACGTCGTAACCTATAAGCCCGCGATCGCAGTGTCCTCCTCAGCCCAAAGCGAACGACCGTCCTCACGACGGGCCGCATCCGCCACCTTTGCCTGTTTGCCCAATCCCGGTGGTGCTGGTCGGACCTGAGGTGATGCAAGGGACTCACCTTCGGACATTCAGGGGTTACCAACGGTCTCCACATGCATGGTGTGGGCCAGTCTTTCGAATTCAGTGGCCAAAACGGCGGCAACGGGTTGAGAATCCAACGGAAGGAAGCCGATCTCGCCATGGGACTCTTTGCGCGTGTACCGCAACTCGCGATAGCGCTCACCGTGGTGGTTTCTGTTGTCGGTTACCTTCTGTTGGTGCAGAACTCCCAGATCGATCGGAAGCACCTGTCAGCACTGGTGGTTGAACATACGGGCGTGCAGACACTGAAACCGACTCCAGTAGAGTCAGAACTGGTCGCACCGGCCAAGAGCGAGTTCGCCGAAATGAAGAGGGCGTGGTCAATCAATCCTAGCCAGACCGGTGGTTACGGGAAGGAGTGGAGCGGTTCGACCGCATCAGGTGATGCCGCGACGCAACTTGTTGAGCTCCTACCGAGCTCGACTCAGGCAAGGCTCGTCCGATCCGAGGCGGTCACAGAGTACTCGGACACCAACACCTTGAAGGCGGTACATACCTCTTTGACGTCCCGCTTCACCTTACCCACAGTGCCCGGATCTTTCGGAGCGAGTTTTGTGACCACAAAGTCGAGCACCACCGCCGCCGCCTCGGGCACCGCCATCGTGTATCAGGTAGGTCGCGTCGTCGCTGTCGAGGACATTCAATCGTCGAGCGGAGGAGTTACCCGCGCCGACGCAACAAAACTTGCCAATGCTGAACACACGCTCCTGGAGCACAGTGAAGCCAACTTTTCCATGGTCGAGACGTCACGACCCTTGCTGCTCTCGCTGATCTATGTCCTGGCAAGCTTGGTCCTCATTGGGCTGGTCCTGATCGTTCCACGTAGGCTTGGCCGGCGCCGAATCCGCCAGCAAGCTAGGCGAAACGCACAGGCTCGTTATGGGTATCGGGCTCGCGGCGCCAAGACCATGCGTCGCCGCCCGCCGGCGTGGGCGCAACCAGGTCGTCGAGCTCGATCGATCCGCTGATGGCGAGGAGTCTGGAGCGTCGCTCCTCACATCACGACCGATCAACGTCGGGCTATCTCCGTATCATTTGCGACAGTCAGCCCTCGCTTGTTGGCCCGTGATGCCGCATTACTTAGCTGGCACTCAGCTGGCGGCAAACTGTCGGTTCTACGATTGCCAGTTCGTGACACACCCTAAAACCATCCCGATGACTGTTGTCCTCGGATCTCAGAGACATCCATGTTTCCTGGGATCTCGCACTGCGCCTGATGGCAGCACGGTAAAGCTGCGATTACGTGAGACCCGACAGAAGTCGCGGCAGCGGAAGCACTTGGTGCTTTGTTGCGGCCTAGTCGGCCTCACGGTCGTGACTACGGCGCTCGTCCAACATTTTTTCACGCAGACGGGGCCATGAACGCCCTAGATCTGATTCCGCTCAGCGCTGTTGACGGTGGAGCCGTAGCGGGTGAGCACCGCGCAGGCCGTGTGCACCTCCACCCCATTGTAGGAACCCAGCCACGAACCTAGGGTCTGCCTTCGCTGGTCATTGGACGTTGTCTCGACTTGTCGAGCTGTCGATGAGACCGGACCTAGTGCCGCGTCAGGCAACGTTTGCGCGCTTCACCAGCTCACGTAGGGCTTTGTCCTGCACATGGCGGTTCCGCCAGGCGATGTAGCGCCGGATCAAGAAGGCTTGAGCCTCATGGCTCTCGTGGTCGGTGCCATCGAGGCAGAAGTAGCGCAGCGCGGTGAACTGGGCCTCGATCCGGTTGAGCCAGCTGGCATAGTGCGGTGTGTAGGCCAGCTCGACGTTGTTGGCCTTGGCCCACTCGCCCACCCTGGTGTCTTTCTTCGTCGAGAGATGCGGGACGAAGTTGTCCATGATGATGGCGATGCGGACGTGGGCCGGATGGAGCGTGCGCACGTAGCGCATGAAGGCCAAGAAGTCGGTCCGTCCCTTCTTGGACTTCACGTGTCCGTAGAGCTTGTCGCTCGACAGGTCGTAGGCGGCGAGGAGATGACGGACCCCGTTGGGTCGGGTGAAGGTGGCCCGCATCCGCCGCCGCGGGCCTGAACGAGGAGCACCAGTGGTGTCGCGCTCGGCCCAGTGGCGGCCCGGGTGGGGCTGGAGGTTGAGAGGGCCGAACTCGTCGTAGCAGATGACGACGTCGGGGTCGCCCTCCTTGGGCTGCGCTTTTGCGTCGGCCAGGTCATAGAGCTCGAGGATGCGGTTCTTCTTCACCTCGAAGTCGGGGTCGTTGGAGGTCTTCCAGGTCTTGATGGCTTGAAAGGAGACACCCTCCTCGCGGAGAAGTGCCCGGAGTCCCTCGTGGCTGATGTCGTCGACCACCCCCTTTCGCACCAGGTGGTCGGCCAGCTTGGTGAGCGACCAGGTGGAGAAGGGCTCGCCGTAATCGGTCGGTCTGCCCAGGGCGATCTTCTTGATCTCGGCCCGTTCGGCGGCGCTGAACTTCGGTGGCCGTCCCCCTGCGTACTTGGGGGCCAGCGAGTCGAAGCCGTCGCGATTGAAGTTGTGGATCACCTCTCTCACCCGATCCTCGGAGGTGAAGGCGATCTTGGCGATGGCCGGCACGTCCATCCTCTGGGCTGACCACAGCACGATCTGGGCTCTTCGCCATCGCACCACCGAGCCCGAGCCCCGGCGGACGATCTGGAGGAGCTTGTTCCCTTCCTCGTTGGTGATGTCTCTGACCGCAACGCGCTCTGCCATACCCCACTTTGCGCGACCTGCGGCTCAAAGTGGTGGACGCGCCCCCGGAACGTTGCCGGTCACGGCACTAGCTCAGGCCCCGAGCGCCTCGTCCTCGTCTTCGGGCTCGGGCAGTTCGGCGACGACCCGCTCGACGACCGCCCGCAGGCCGCCGGCGGGAGCCGCCCGCCGCAGGAGGTCACCGGTGTAGGCCACCAGGTTCACCACGTCGAGCC
>DAIQQK010000088.1:0-14148 GCA_036786835.1 Acidimicrobiales bacterium
TGTCTCTTCGAGGAGACGTGGCCTCTCCACTGCGACGACGATGCCGCTTTCCATCTACGGTTCGCGCTCACCGACCTCCCTCGGCGGAGGCTGCGGCTCCTCGTGGGCTCGAAGTATGTGATGTCCGAAGGGCCATGGCCGAGATGGGCTCTCGACGTCCCGGGGGAGACCGTGTCGCGGTGCTGGCGGTGGCTCCGCAGCGTCCAGACCACGCGCGGCCGCGCCGCGAAAGTAGGCCTCCCTCCGCTACGGGCGACGGCGGGCGCAGACCACTAGGGCCATATGCGTGGAGCGGGGGAGGCGGCGCTCGATCGAGTCGACGGTCTTGGCGAGCCTCGGCCACCGCAGCAGGTACTGCTCGAGCCCGGTTCGAGAAGCGGCCGCCCACTCGAAGTCTTTGTCGAGCAGCTCGGCGAGGTCACGCCGGGTGTTCATCCGATAGGCGGTAGGGAACACGTCGCACTCCAGGCGCCCGGGTTGTAGGACGCGAAGGATCCGGGCGTGAGAGCGATTGGGCACGAGACGAGCAGCCAGCGAAAGAAGCGAGCCCCGGCTGATGGTGCGGGCAACGAACACTCCTCCAGGACGCAGGACCCGCGTCAGCTCGTTCACGAACGCTTCGGGCTCGGTGACGTGTTCGAGGACGAAGTCGCTCACTGCGAGATCGACGGACGCGTCCTCGAGGGGCCAGTGGCCGTCGTCGCCAATCACTCGGAACTCGTCGATGAAAGGGTTCTCTTTGCCGGCTGGATCGATGTCGATGCCCACGACGCGACGTCCCGGCCCGCGCAGGTCCTCCCACGCTTGGTCCCTGCGCTGTGGATCGATGCGCGCTCCGCGCCCACAGCCGACTTCCGCGATCAGCGAGGAGCGAGCTGCCAGTGCTTGCGCAGTGACCATGAAGACGTGTCCACTGTCGAGGGCCAGCATGCGATCCTGGAACAGCTCGTCCCATCCGATCGGAGGTTGGTCAGGCACTGTCGTCAAGACCGGTCTAGCGCCGACCGAGGGATGGATGTCGGTGACGGTCCAGCGCGGGTCTTCGCGCGCTCACGTGAAGACCTGTATCGCACCTTCACCTTCACTGGTGGCCGAGCCACGGCGGCTGTTGGTTCGCGCAGTCGCCGGCGTACGGCCTCGATGTCGCGTGCAGAGACGACGTTGGGCGTGGTTGGCAAGTCGTCTGAGTCCCAGGGGGTGAGATGTCCGTCCAGAAGGTAGATGCGGTAGCCGAGTTCCGCGAGGAATGTGCGAATATCACGAGGTGTGATCCCGAAGGCGGCGCCGTGCCCACAATGCTCGAACAGAAGAACCGGTGAGCTCTCGCCGGAAAGGAGTTGTCGTGCACCGCGTAGCACGTTCAGCTCGAATCCTTCGACGTCGATCTTCACTAGTGCCGGTGAGTCGCCACCTACCAGCGCGTCGAGCGTCTTCACTGGAACGGCGATCGTAGGGGCCGACGTATCGGCGGAACCGGCCGGGGCCATCCGGTTCAGGACGTCCCGCGGGAGTACCTCGAAGGTTGCCGTGCCAGATTCGGCACCGACGGCGCAGTCGAGCAACGTTACGTCCATGCCGTTGAGCGCAAGGTTCTGTCTCAGGTCGGCAACGATCGGTGGGTATGGCTCGATCGAGGTGATCCGCACACCGGGAACCCGAGTGCCGACGAGTGCGCTGAAGACTCCCACATTGGCTCCGACGTCTACGAAGTGGTCGCCCGGCCGGAGGTAGCCGAAGCAGAACTGGAGCTCCTCCCACTCGTGGACCCCGTCGTAGAGAGTCCAAACTGCGCTGAACTGCCCAGGGTGCACGACCACACTGGTGCGGCCATCCACGGTGACGACGGCTTCGACCTGTTTGCCACCTCGGGTTCGCCAGTGCCAGCCGGCCGCACGGAACAGGGCGGCAGCCCTCGCGCCACGATTCGCGGGGTGCTCCAATATCCTGCTCGTCCAATATCGCGAACGGGAGACGAGGCGCGAGAAGCTCACGGGTTCACCGCTGAGGTGCTGGTCGTGCTGGTCGTCACTCCGATCAATTGGAACCGATCGCACCCGCCGTGGCCAGTCCGGCAACGATCATCGTCTGTCTCCTTCCAACCCATTCGTGGGAACAGGGGAACACGGAGGTGTCGAGCCTCGTGCGGTCCATGAACGTAGGTGCGGTCCACGGTCAAGGGAACCGACTTGAACTCCTCGCCCTTGCGGCGTTTGATCGACGCTCGCCGTTCCTCGCTGGAGGTCGGCCCGCAGGGGAACCCCCCCGGACGGCTTGACCTCTAATTCGAGGGGTATCACGCATCCGCCGGTCCACCGTGCAGAGACCGCAAGGTGCCTTGGGTCCTGTCGTTCCCACGACGTGGAGCGCCTAACCGAGCTGCTCTTCAGGGCCGATGGGGGCCGACCCGGCATTCGGATCGGGGCAGCGGGACATGTGGCATGCAGACGTCCCGGGACGATCGGGAATGGTCCTCCTCGATTCTTGCAGCAAGGAACGGTTACCGACACCCTGACCGTTACGGATCCCTGTCGGCGATAGACGTCGAAGGTTGTGGGGGCCCGGCTATCAAAACAGAGGTTTGACGTACATGGAACAGCGGACTGAGCAAGCAGGCCTGCTCGAGTACTCCCGGATCCTCTGGGCGCGGCGGTGGCTGATCGTATCGGTGACGGGCGTCGCGGTCATCGGCGTCCTGCTCTACTGCCTCGCGACAACCAAGACTTACCAGGCGACGGCGAAGCTCCTCATAAGCCCGGCGCTTCCGGCGACTCTTCTCCAGGCGAACGCCCCGGCCGCGAATACGGGGGTTGTCGACGTTCCGACGAACATCCAGGTCATCGAGAGCTCGACGGTGGCCAACATGGTTGCCAAGGAGATCGGCAGCTCACCCAGCGTCAGTGCCACCCAAATTGGTCTGACCGACGTCGTCGAGGTCTCGGCGACTTCTACCGACCCGAAGCTCGCACAGCGCGCAGCGAACGCGTATGTAACCTCGTACCTCCAATTCGAGCGTCAAATGACATCATCGGCGCTCTCGAAGGGCGTAGCCGCCCTCCAGCAACGTTTGGCATCGATCCAGACGGCAATCGGCTCGGTCACCCAAGAGGTGAGTGGAGTCAACGCGAGCCAGCCGGGAGTCGAAGCCGAGCTCGCAGCAGTGCAGTCAGCGCTCCAGGTGGAGGAGTCGACCCTGGAGAACCAGCTCGCCTCCTACTCGGCCTTGCTGTCGAACCAGAGCATCGAGTCCGGCCAGCTCATCACTGCAGCGCCGTTGCCCACCAAACCGTCCAGCCCTAAGACGGTCGAGTACACGCTGTTGGCGCTCATCGGTGGACTGATCGTCGGGGTTGGTGTGGCCCTGATCGTCCAGGCCGTCTCGGAGTCCTCGCAAAGCCGCCGTAGAGCCGGCGTCCGTGGTAACGGTTCGGACCACTACGGCGGTGGCGGGCGCCATTCCGCTGGCGTCGCGGTGGTGCATCCCTCCCCGGTCTCGACTGCGCCCTCGGACGACACACTTCAGGTGACTCTGGCGGGCCCCGAAGCCGGCCACTGAGACATCCGGAAGGCTGGGCCTCGAGTTGCTCGGTCTTCGCGATAACAACCGCATCCTCGGGAGGTTCCAATGAAAAGGGTTCTTGTGACCGGCGCAGGCGGCTTCATCGGAGGCCACCTGGTGTCGACGTTGCGAGATCGCGGTGTCGAATACGTGCGCGGCGTCGACAAGGCACCTCTTGACGAATGGCACCAGCCGTTCGACGACGTCGACAGCAGAACCGCGGACCTGCAGGACTTCGCCGCGTGTCAGGCGGCCTGCGAAGGTGTCGACACGGTGTTCAACTTGGCCGCCGATATGGGCGGGATGGGATTCATCGAGAACAACAAGGCGCTGTGCATGCTGTCCGTGCTCATCTCCACTCATATGCTCGAGGCAGCTCGCAAGGCGGGGGTACAGCGGTTCTTCTACTCGTCGTCGGCCTGTGTCTACGCCGCCGGCAAACAAGATTCGCCCGTCGTCGAGCCTCTGAGAGAGCCGGATGCCTACCCCGCGATGCCCGAGGACGGTTACGGGTGGGAGAAGCTCTTCAGCGAGAGGATGTGCCGTCATTTCCAGGAGGACTTCGGACTCGAGACGAGAGTGGCCCGGTATCACAACGTCTACGGGCCGTTCGGCACATACGACGGTGGAAGGGAGAAGGCTCCAGCGGCGATCTGCCGGAAGGTCGCAACCGCAGCCCTAACCGGGAAGCACGAGATCGAGATCTGGGGCGACGGGAAGCAAACTCGGAGTTTCACCTACATCGACGATTGTGTGGAGGGCACCCTCCGTCTAACGGCCAGCGATGTGAGGGAACCTCTGAACATCGGGAGCGACCAGTTGGTCTCGATCGACGAGCTCGTAGACATTGTCACGAGCATCGCCGGAATGGAAGTGGAGCGCCGGTACAACACGAAGGCGCCTCAGGGAGTTAGGGGCCGCAACAGCGACAACACGCTCATCAGTGAACGTCTCGGTTGGGCGCCGTCCACCACTTTGGAGGCCGGACTCGAGCGGACTTACGCATGGATTTACGGTGAGCTCAAGCAGCAGACAGCTCTTAGCGCTTAGCGTGACGACCCCGGTAGTGCGTCGGGGTCCTCCGCTGCCGTCCTAGGTCATGCGCGTCGTCGTCGATGGTCTCCCCGTCCGTGGAGACAACAGCCTGAGCATCGTTCTGGAACACCTTCTCGCCGGATGGGAGCAGCTCGACAACGGCGACGAGGTCCACCTCGTAATTCGCTCGGACCCGGCAATCGCCATACCCGAATCGGTCGTGGTTCATGAGGTCAAATTCGGTCGCCTGGCTTTCCTGAGCCGGCTGTACGCACAGTCCGTCAAGGTCCCTCGACTGTGCAGAATCCTGAACGCCGAGATCCTGCTGGGTGTCCTGCCCGCTACCACCGTCACGCCGCTCCCGTGCCCGCGGGCCATCGTCGTGTACGACATGCGCTACAAGCTGCGTCCGGAACAGTTCGGCAAAAAGGCCCTCCTCTTACGCAAGTTGAGCTATCGCGTCGGCTTCAGCCAGGCCGATGCCATGATCTGCATCTCCGAACGCACCAGGCAGGACCTGCTGAAAGCTCACCGGCGTGCTGAGAGGTCACGAACGCGGGTGGCTCATCTTGGGGCCGATCACGTCGACGCCTGGCCTGTGCGTGAGTCGAGCGACGAGTACGCGCTGGCCTTTGGGCACTTCAACAACAAGAACGTGGACCTCGTTCTCGAGTCTTGGGGAATCATGCGGTCCGGCGGCCGAACTCCGCTTCCACTGAGACTCGTCGGCCTCTCAGACGAGGACCGTCCGCGGATCGAACAGAGAATTCGTGACCTGGGCCTGGAGGAGCTCGTTACAGCTCTCCCGTGGCTGTCGACCGAATCGTTCCAAGAGACGTTTGCGTCTTCGAGTCTCGTGGTATTCCCGTCGGAATTCGAGGGTTTCGGTCTGCCGGCTGTCGAGGCGATGAGACTCGGTATCCCGTTGGTGATCAGTGCCGAACCGGCGTTGCTCGAGGTCACGGCCGGGCACGCGTCGGTGATGGACGGCGAGACTCCCGAAGCACTTGGCAAGGCGGTCGAGAAGGCAGGGGTCTTGGCGGCAGAGGACCTCGCCGCAGCCAGGAGGCACGCAGAGAGATTCACCTGGAGGAATTTCGCGGCAGACGTGCGAGCTTCGTTGGCTCATGCTGTCTCGGTGCGGACCTACGGCACGGAAGGCACGGAAGGCACGGAAGAGAGCAGGGGTCTGATCACGTCTTCGAAACGGTCGGCGGCCCCCTCCGGGGAGAACTCGGCTTCGGCGTAACGGCGCCCTGCGCAGCCGAGACGCTCACGGAGTGCGTCGTCTGCAAGCAGCGACGCAACCGTCGCTCCGATTCGACCCCGTTCGCGCGGGTCGACGACCAACCCCGCTCCACTCTCACGCAGGACCACCGCCACGGAGTTGTCCTCGGGCATCACCCCCACGACGGGCCTGCCTGAGCACAGGTAGGTCAGAACCTTCGATGGCACCGAGTACTTGCTCGCGTCGGGCTCCAGGATCGCAACGAGGATGTCGCCGGTCGCGAGAACTTCGGGTAGGTCGGTGTACGGCTGATAGTCGAGGAGAACGAGGTTTTGCGCTCTGTTCTCGCGGCGCCAGTTTTCGAGCCAGTCACGACCCTGCCCCTCCGAGATGACGACCACCCGAGCCTCAGGGCGATGCACCGCAAGCTCCTCGACCATAGCCGCGAGGATGCTCGGGTCGTGCTTGAGGCCCAGCGTTCCCGAGTACAGCACCACCGGGACTTGGGCGAGGCCCATCCGCTCGGACCAGGCGTTGTGCCGGGGTCGCAGTGGAAGCTCGCCGACAGGCGCCCAGTTCGGGACCACCGTCGCCTTCTCGGCAACCCCCCACGAGGTGAGCTTGTCGAGAAAGGTCGGCGAGATCGGGACGACCGCAGCGCTCCAGCGCGCGATCGTTCTCTCGACCGCCTCTGCCACTCGGGCCGCCAAGCCCCCGATCACGGGAAGGCGCCTGCGAGCTGCCACGCCGATGGCCTCGCTGTAGATGTCCTGATGCCAGAAGATCATCGCGATCCCCTTGTGCCGGAGGCGCCTGGCCACGAGCACGTTGGCGAGCAAGGGGATGTTGCTCAGAATGGCGACCTCGGGGGAGCGGGCTTCGATGGCTCGTCCCGCTTGCAGGCCGTACGCGATCTCTTGTCGGACACGCCCGAAGACCGAGTACCTCTTGAATTTTCCCCGCATGGCGCAGGTCTCGAAGCTGAGGCCGGGGGGATCATCGGGGAAACGCTCCACGGCTCCACGACCCGTGGTGTACGAGGGGCAGTGTTGGTGAGTGACGTCGTAACCACGACCGGCAAGGGCCCGGCATAGCTGAGCCTGGCCCGGGTGGCCGGAATAGTCGTGAACGACGATGCGCGCGATGGAAGTAGCCATAGGGATCAAGTACTGATCTGGGTGGCACCTGCCAGGCTTGCCTCGATCAGGCTGACGAGCAGGCGGGTGTCGACGTCGATGTCCGATGCCACGCCTGCCCGCCGACGCGATTCGTTCGGCGAGCCATCACCGACCAGATAGCGGTACTTCAGGCCTTCGACAGCCGATGCCAGCTTCCAGTAGCAGACATTGACGTAGTCGGGGGGGAACATTTCGACCACGGTGGTGTCAGGCGAACAGAAAACGATGTTCGTCAGACCTGCCCCGTGGGCACCGACGACGATCTCCGCCTCCGCGAACTGTCGGACCTGCTCCTTCACGCTGAGCGCGCCCGGATCGACCACCCGGAAGCCGAGTGGCCGCAGGGCCTCCAGAACCTCGTTCTCGTTCTTCACCCGACGTGTGTTGCGCCGGCTCCCTCGCGTGACGTACAGGCGCCGGTGGGGGGTGGCAAGACCTGTCGGGAGCAGGTGCTCCCGGAGCCACGGAACTATCCAAGGGGGGGTGCGCAAATGGCTGTCCGGCAAAGAAGGTACGACGAGCTGGTCTGCTCGCAGGTGCGGCATGTCGACGCTCTGGAGAACTTTCGCTTCGCCGATGCCGATCTGATCGAGGATCTCGCGCTGGAACGGCGTCTTTCGGTTAACGAGATAGTTGTCCGGCTCGACGCCGGCTCTACGCAGGACCTCGAGGCGAGGCAGGACATCGGTCAAGAAGTGGTAGTAGTTGTCGACGCCTCGGGTCGTGAGCACCCCGACCGAGCCGTCCACGTCGACGGCTTGTGGAAGCCGTAGGTGCAGGTAGATCGGATGTTGCGAGGCGTGGAAGGCGCCGTAGTAAGGGGAGAGGTCGAAGAGCAGGGTGTCGTCGGGCGTGATGACGGCTCCGTAGTCGCCGACCGCGCGACCTCCCTCGATCCGGGCCACGACGGCAGGTGGAATTCGGTCGCGGCAGGCTTCTGAGAAATTGGAGTGTCCCGAAGGAAGACCCGTCGGTTGCGGCCGGTCGATTTGGATGACCGGCAGCACATGGACCAACTCGATGGGAGCACTGGGATTGGCCATCGAATAGTCCTCGGTCGACTCGGTGAAGAACTTCGGTGGACGAGGACGGCCCTCCGTACGCGGCAGTCGGCGCGTGAGGACGCCGAGGATCTGCGTGCTCGCCACCACCCCTCGCTTTGCGATGGGGAAAGCCGGCCGCAGCGGTGTAGGAAGCCTGGTCATTGTCGTAGTGTGTCCCCCGAGGCGGAACGCCCGAGCGACACAGGCCTTGCGAGCGGGTGGCCTTGATCCCTTGGTCCAATGTGCCCCAAGTGCGTTTACGCGTGGCTTGAGCAATGACCTGCGGACTGTCCGAGCAGCCATCAGCTCGAGGCCCTGAGTCCGGCGAGAAATCAGCGTGGAGCCAGGGCGCAAGGAGTCAGGCGCGGCTGCGTTATATGAACGTGGGCTGCGGATGGGCGGCGACCCCAGGGAACCTCCGGCGGAATCCGGCACGAAAGGAACAGGCGAAAGCCTCGATCCTTGACGAGCCGCACGTGGCTCTGTCATGACCGAGGTCATCGCCACCCAGACCGCCACCAGCGTCAACGGAAGCGTCGATCCTGCGGTGTTCGGCGGTGCCGGCACTCCTAACCGGGCGACGCGTGGTGAGATCTTCGATTCTGGGGGGCTGGAACCGTCCGGTGACGTAGCCGCTCTCGACCCGGGTAGCCGCTATGCCCTAGAGCACTCGGGATTGGGACCCGCAGATGTCATCGCAGACGTCGCAGGCCTCCTTGTGGCGGTTGCGTTGGTTGCATCGTCACATTTGGTTCACACGGAGTTAGCCAACCGAGTAAGTGCGATGGGATTCGCCTCGGCCTTCTTGAAGCTCGCACTATGCGTCCCAGTCTTCACAGCCGTTCTCGCCTCGACCAGGCGGCGCTCGCTGCTCCACCCTGTGTTCACCGACCAGGTGCACGCCTTGGCGCTGCCCACAGCGGCAGCGGGGCTGATCGTGCTCGCCCTCTGGAGGTTCGCTGCGGGAATGGGGATCGTGCCCCCGAAGACCGACTGGTTGCTCGGACTGTGCGCGGTGAGCCTCGTCACGGTCGGGGCCGCTCGCGTCGTCCACCACAGACCACGCGAAGGCCGCCCGGCTCGGTCCCACCGCGTGTTGATCGTCGGCACGGGGAAAGTCGCCGACCGGATCGCACAGCAGATGGGGGAGGCTCCCGGTGTCGAGGTGATTGGCTACGTCGACGACGATCCGGTGGATCCGTCGAGATGCATGGGGTCCCTCGGCGATTTGTCGACTATCTGCGATCGAGAGTCGGTGGGTCACCTAGTCGTGGCGTTCAGCAGGAGTCAGCCTCACGAGATCATCGATGCCCTGCGACCCATGCAAGGTCGGGTCGCCATAACCGTGGTACCCCGCCTGTTCGAGGTTCTCCCCTCGACGGCACGGGTGCACGAGCTCGGGCAGGGGCTCTCGGGACTCAGTGTCGATCCGGCGACGCTCGGTCCAGGGCCCAGGGCCATCAAGACGTCGATGGATCTGTTCGGCGCCGCCGTCGCGCTGCTCCTGCTCTCGCCGGCGCTGTTGTTCGTAGCGATCCTCATCAAACTCACTTCGAAGGGCACGGTCTTGTTCCGACAGGAGCGTGTGGGCCGCAGCGGCAAGACCTTCGATGTGATCAAGTTCCGCACCATGTACACGGAGCACGCGAACGTCAGTGTGCTGAGCTTGAACGGCGATGTAGCGATGGGTCCGTTCCCAAAGTTGAAGAACGACCCGCGTGTCACGCCACTCGGCAGGTTCCTCAGAAAGACGAGTATCGACGAGTTGCCGCAGCTTTGGAACGTCCTGCGTCGTGAGATGTCTCTCGTGGGACCGCGCCCCTTCATGCTGGAGGATGCACGTGCAATTGGCGGTTGGGCACTCCGGCGTTACTCGGTTCGGCCCGGGATCACTGGGCTTTGGCAGGTATCGGGTCGAAACGAGATCTCCTTCGCCGAGATGTGCAGGCTCGACCAGCTCTACGTGAACTGCTGGTCCCTCGGTCTCGACCTTAGGATCTTGCTCCGGACTCTATGGGTCGTTCTCGGCGGTCACGGAGCCTACTGACCGACGATCGACAGGGTCTCTGGCTAGCGGGCAGCACGGATCGTGGCCGAACGCATCGCGCGCTAGACCTACACTGGTCAAACTGAAATGACAGATTCGATGCTGGCTGACGAAGGAATCGAGCCGACCGGTCCCTCCCGCGTCGCTGTGATCGGTGCTGGGTACGTAGGCCTGACGACGGCCGTGGTACTCGCTCAGCTGGGACACGAGGTCTGCTGCGGTGAGATAGATCCCGTTAAGGTCGAGCTGCTTTCAGCCGGCACACCTACGATCTTCGAGGAAGGTCTTAGCCCCCTCTTGAGGGAAGGTCTCGACTCGGGACGGCTTCGTTTCGTCACAGGCGCCGCCAACGCGGTCGCGAACGCCGAGTTCGTCTTTCTCTGCGTTCCGACACCTCAGCACGAGGACGGGTCCGCCGATGTGAGGGCCCTCAGTGCCGCAGCGCGCGAGATCGCACCACATCTGGCTCGCGGCGCCATCGTCGTGAACAAGTCAACTGTTCCGGTTGGTTCGGCGACTCTGATCGAGCGGCTCTTGAGGCGAACCGACATCGCTGTGGTCTCGAACCCAGAGTTCCTGCGCGAGGGTTCGGCGATCAGTGACTGCCTCCACCCAAGTCGAGTGGTCGTGGGATCGGACGACCGCGAAGCCGCCGCACGGGTCGGAGGGCTCTTCGCTTCGCTCGAGGCTCCGTTGATCGTGACCGACGCCGCAAGCTCGGAGACCATCAAGTACGCGGCCAACGCCTTCCTCGCAACGAAGCTCAGCTTCGTGAACGCTGTGGCGACGCTGTGTGAGCATCTCGGCGCAAGCGTCATCGACGTGCTGCTCGGCTTGGGATACGACCAGCGCATCGGGTTCGACTACCTCAACCCAGGACCGGGATGGGGCGGCTCCTGCCTCCCAAAGGACACTCGTGCACTGCTCTACATGGCCGAGCGAGCTGGATTCGAGTTCCCCCTTCTGCGGCAAGTGATCGAGACGAACGAGGCTCAGCTGACGAGAGTCGTGGAGAAGATCCGCCAGTCGGCAGGCAGCGCCTTGCCGGAGGCAAAGATCACCGCTTGGGGACTCAGCTTCAAGGCAGGAACGGACGACCGACGCCGCTCGCCTGCCATAGAGATCATCCAGCGCCTGGTCAGCGAGGGAGCAAACGTTCGTTGCTTCGATCCCTCGGTATCGGGGCCCGTACCAGAGCTACCCGAGAGTGTCGAGGTTCTCACCGATCCCTACCGAGCATGCGAGGGCGCATCTGTTCTGGCGATCCTCACCGACTGGGAAATGATGACGAAACTCGATCTCGGACGGGTTCACGACGCGATGCACACACCTCGCATCGTCGACACCCGAAATCTGTTCGATCCAGTCGCCGTTCGCAACCTCGGATTCGACTACGTGGGGCTCGGAAACCCTTGAGCAGGACGGGGGTGGCGGGGACCTCGAGCCGCCGCCGGTTCGTGGTCACCGGTGGTGCTGGGTTCGTTGGGTCTCACTTGTGTGAGGCCCTGTCGACCAGAGGCGATTCGGTCGTGTGCGTCGACAACTTCTCGACCGGCCGTCGCGAGAACGTGACCCAACTGGAGACCAGAGCGGGATTCGAGCTCGTGGATCACGATGTCAGCGTAGGGTTACCCGTCGACGGCCCGGTCGACGGTGTGCTGCACATGGCCTGCCCGGCGTCACCGCCTCACTATCTCTCTCTTCCGCTAGAGACCATGCAGGTGTGCAGCGAAGGCACACGCCACGCCCTCGAGCTCGCCGGCTCCCACGGCGCGCGTTTCATCTTGGCGTCGACGAGTGAGATCTACGGGGATCCAGAGCAACATCCCCAGAAAGAACAGTACTGGGGCCACGTGAATCCGATCGGTCCCCGAAGCGTCTATGACGAGGGAAAGCGGTACGCCGAAGCTCTCACGATGGCTTGGAACAGGTCCAAGAGCACGAACGTGGGCATTGTGCGCATCTTCAACACCTACGGCCCCCGTCTGCGTCCCGACGACGGTCGAGTCGTGTCGAATTTCCTCCTGCAGGCCATGCGCAACGAACCGATCACGGTCTACGGAAATGGCAGTCAGACACGGGGTTTCTGCTTCGTCGACGATCTGGTGGCAGGGATCCTGGCTTTCATCGACTGTGACGCGACGGGACCGGTGAATCTCGGCAATCCGGACGAGCACACCATCGCAGACTTCGCTCAGAAGGTCATCGAGCTGACGGGCTCGTCTTCGCGCATCGTCTACCGTCCACTTCCCGTGGACGACCCCACCCGCCGCCGCCCCGATATCTCGCTCGCCCACGAACTCTTGGGATGGCGGCCGACGACGACTCTGGAAGACGGGCTCCGTCGGACGGCTTCCTACCTCGCCGAGGTGACCGGAGCCGTAGGCGTCCAGGGGTGACCGGCCTGGCCGGTCCTGCCGCTTCTGCCGGGCTCGTTCACCCTTCGGACCACAGATCGGCGCGCGAAATCGCGACCGCGGTGGCCAGCACTCTGCTGGGAGTGCGTGAGCAAATCGGCTTCGACGACCCGGACGCCCTCAAGCAGGCAGGTGACTCATCTGCAGAGGAGCGCCTCAAGGGCTTGCTGGCCGAGCTCCGTCCAGACGACCCTGTTCTTTCCGAGGAGGCTCCCGACGACCCGAGGAGGCTCGCTTCTCGTCGCGTCTGGGTCGTCGATCCGCTCGACGGCACGAGAGAGTTCTCGGAGATCGGCCGCGACGACTTCGCCGTTCACGTGGCGCTCGTCGTCGATCACGAGCCTGCGTGCGGTGCTGTCGCGTTGCCTGCTCGGGGGCTGGTGATGTCGACGGGTGAAGCGGTGCCGGAGCCGACGCGCCCGACCGGGGACCGGCCGTTGCGATTGGCAGTGAGCAGGAGCCGTCCGCCGCAGTTCGTCCACGACCTCGCTGAGCGGCTCGGTGCAGAGCTCGTCCCGATGGGATCGGCCGGAGTCAAGATCCTCGCCGTGGTCAGCGGAGAGGTCGACGCGTACGTTCACAGCGGAGGACAGTACGAATGGGACTCCGCCGCTCCCGTGGCAGTCGCTCGGTCCGCGGGGCTGCACACTTCCCGGATCGACGGCTCGAACCTGCTCTACAACCAGCCCGATCCTTGGCTGCCCGATCTTCTCGTGTGCCGACGTGACCTGGCGGGTGCCTTGCTCGATGCCCTCGTCACGCGGTGACGCAGCCGCAGCAGGTTCAGGTACCTGCTAGGTGACGTTGAAGATCGCGTACGTGTCCGACCGGTGAGGTGTGGCGGTTCCGGAGTCCCACGACCAAGTGCCCTCTGCCGCGTACTCTCCGGCAGACGCCTGCTCCGGCCAAATGACCGTGACGGTCCTCGTGGCCCCCGGCAAGAGGGTGCCTCCGGCGACGCCTGCACATTGCTCCGCCTGACCCTTCGTCGGGTAGACCTGGTTCGCGTTCGAGTTGATGAACACGATGGTCGTCGGACAGGAGTAAGGCCCGCCCGGCACGGGCGTGAACACACACGCGACGTTGTCGACGATCTTGGTCGTGGCGGTGACAGGAGCGCCCGAGGCGTAAGAGTTCGCGTCAGTGGTGGTGCTGAGTGTGAGATCGCTCACGGTGCAAGGGCCCGGCGCTGCGGTGGTGGCGGTCGTCGCGGGGGTGTTTGCAGGGGTCGTCGGTGTCGCGGCCCCCGATGCGGCAGCCGTGCGCGGCGCAACGACAGGCACCAGGATCGTTTGGGAAGTTGTGGGCAACGTGGTCGTCGTCGCGCTTTGTCCGAGCGCGCTCGTCTGACCCGTCGGAGAGTCTTGAGAGCTGTGAGTGCCCGAGAGACGAGAGATGTTGGCGCCCAGGAGGGCACCCACCAGTAGGACGATCACGACTGCGACGGCGCCGGGGTGGCGCTTGATCGTTCCGAAGAACGAACTGATGCGCCCGTCTCCGCCGTATTCGGAAGGAGATTCGGAAGCTTGGTCCTCTCCGACGTGCTCCGGGGTGCTCTCGACCGGGGGATCGGTGCTCAGCGGGCCCGGCTCGCCGGCCGGCGCCTGTGGCGCAGCTTCATATGCGTGCCCAGCTGGGAAAATA
>DAIQQK010000239.1:0-3821 GCA_036786835.1 Acidimicrobiales bacterium
ACGAAATCACCGCCGGTACCACCGAAGCGATATCCAACCCTTGGTAGATCTGCATTCGAAGGGTTCGCGCCCACCGGGCGACCAGAACGCCGGCTTCGGCGATCGCGGATCCTGCCAAGAGGTACGCGCACAGCCACCAAAGCGGGAGAAACCGCGTGTTGTAGAGCTTGCCTTGAGGATCGACCACCACGGCGATCGCCGAAAGGACTCCGAGGATCGCGAGGAGCATTCCGGCCCGGTCGCGACGCGCGATCACGAACGCGAGCCCCGCCGCTGCGAGGCCGAGCACCCAGCGGTTGCCTCCGGGAGCAAGAAGCGACGCGAACGTGTCCACGTTCACCCACCCCATGTTCGTGCTGAACGCCTGTTCGGCGAGGAATGGCACCAACCACCACGAAGCGAGCAGCACGCCGGTCCCCACCGCAGAGACCATCCACCAGATCCTGCGACGGGTGGGGCCGGCGAGGAGCAACACGAGCAGAGCTCCGACGAGCGCGAAGATCGCGGTCACCAGATGACAGAGCACGCATGCCGCGAGAAGCAACGCAGCGGGCACTCGCAATGTGCCGGTCTTCATTCCGCGGATCGCGACCCCGAGGAACAAGAGGGCGACCGAGAGGCCCAGCGAGAACGCGTACTCGCCGGCGAACGTCGAATACAGGTTCCCGCCGTAGATGGTGAAGGACTGGTCGAACAGAAACGGCAGCGTGGCGAGGGCGAGCACCGCCGGGCGGGGGCGCTCGAGCCCGGCGAGGCGACCAAAGCCCCAAGCCGCGATCGGAAGGGTGACCGATCCGAGGATCGTCATGAGCTTGAAGGCGACGTTGAAGGGAATGACGTAGCCCGCCACAGCCGCCAGAGTGTCCGGGAGCGGGAAATAGAAGGTGTTGAGCGGGAAGCCGTCGTACGCACCTGGGTCCCAACCGGTGACTCGAAGATGAGGAAGGAGGTTCGTCTTCAGGTACTCGGCCAGCGCGACATGCGCACCCATGTCCCCGCCTGTCGCTGTGGTGTTCGCCAGCAGCAGCCCCGGATCGCACGCGAGCACCACGACGACGATCACGGCGACGACGGCGCACAGCGTGACGAGCGCCGGCGCTGCCGGGCGGCGGATCACGGCACCAGCACCGGAGAGATCACCCGACGATCCCGGTTGGGTACGCCACGACGAGGACCGCGACCAGATTGAACGCAGCGTGGGCGAAGATCCCGGGTCCGAGGCGGCCGAACTTGTAGGCCATCACGGACAGCATCGCACCGAACACGGCCAGTCCCAGCAGCTCTAGGAGCTCGAAGTGTGCGAGACCGAAGACGACTCCGGTGGCACAGCAGGCCAACACGGGCCCGAGGACGCGCCCGGTTCCGTCGAACACTTTGAGGAAGCCACGCAGCACCACCCCCCGGAACAACATCTCTTCGACGACCGGGACGACCACGACCGTGAGCACCGCGATGACTGCGAGGTCAGCTCCGGGAAAACCCCCAGTAAGGTGCTTCGCCGGTTGTGAAAGCCTTTTCGAAAGGTGCGGGATGAAGTGTTCGAGTGGGAGGTAGAGGAGTGGGAGCAGGACCAACTGCCCTGCGACCCCCACGACGGGACCGATCACGAGGTCCCAAGGGCGAACCTCGAGCCGCATGTCGCGCCGGATGCTTCCCGTCCCCCGGGCCCTGCTGGTGAGAAAGACGGCTCCCAGGAAGCCGATCCACAACCCGACCAGCCCGCAGACCACCACCCAGGCCGGAGGCGTCGAGCTGTTCGCAAGACGCGAGACGTCGGAGAGGTCGCCCTTTGCAGCGGCAACTGCGTACAGCAGGACCGCGCTGAAGACCTGTCCCGCGACGAAGCCGCCCACTGCAAAGGCGAGCCAGACAGCGCCGTCAGACCGTGTGCGCGGCACGTCGCCCGCGCGGGGAGAGACCGAGGCTCGGCGCACGGGTGGCACATCGGTCCCCGGGGCGGGACACGGCTGAGGAGCCCCGCCGAGCCCTGACACAGGCGCGTGTCGAGCCGGTGAGTACACCGATGGAGGACTCGTTCCGTCGGCCGGGTGCCCCTGCTGCGGGGGCGGTACGTCCATCCTGGCCACGTTACTGATCAGGTGGTCTGAGTAACTTTCGCCCCACCCGCTGCGCGTGCTCCGGGGTGGTCGGCACGTAGCATGTAGCAATGAGCCCGCTTCCCGACCGACGCCAGGGGCGCCCCACGCCCGGGGGTCCGGGCGGACCTGCGCCGGGTGGAGCAGGCGGGCCGCAGTCCGGCGGGGATCAGAGCTGGCGATGGGTCTTCGCGCTCCTCATCCTCGCGGTGATCGCCGTCGTCATCATCCCGCCGCTTCTGTCCAAGCCGGCGGTGACTCAGATCAGCTACCCGAAGTTCATAAAGACCGAGCTCCCCCAGCATCAGGTGTCGACGGCCAACGTCGACAACAACACAGGTGTCATCACCGGGAAGCTCAAGACCGGTGTCAACTACTCGGTCAACGGCCCCGACCCGACTACCGAGAGCGAGATCTCGACCCTTCAGGCGAACCTCTCGTCTAACAACCTCAAGTTCTCGACACCCACGCAGAGTGCTCTCGACCAATGGTTGCCGACGATCTTGATCATCGCGTTGATGATCGGCGTGTTCATCTGGTTCAGCCGCAGGGCTCAAGGCCAGATGACGGGGATCATGTCGATCGGCCGCTCGCGCGCTCGCCTCTACACCACTGAACGCCCCCGCACGACGTTCGCCGACGTCGCCGGCTATCAGGGTGTGAAGGTGGAGATCTCCGAGGTCGTGGACTTCTTGAAGTCGCCGCACCGCTTCAGGGACATCGGCGCCAAGATCCCGAAGGGCATCCTCCTCGTCGGCCCGCCGGGGACGGGCAAGACCCTCTTGGCCCGCGCGGTCGCAGGCGAGGCCGGAGTGCCGTTCCTGTCGGTGAGCGGCTCGGACTTCATGGAGATGTTCGTCGGCGTGGGAGCCAGCCGGGTGCGTGACCTCTTTCAGACTGCGCGCAAGCAGGCCCCGGCGATCATCTTCGTCGACGAGATCGACTCGATAGGCCGCAAGCGCGGCGCCGGCCTGGGAGGCGGACACGACGAGCGTGAACAGACGCTCAACCAGATGCTCAACGAGATGGACGGCTTCGACCCCGCCGAGGGAGTCGTCATCGTGGCCGCCACGAACAGGCCCGACATCCTCGATCCGGCCTTGCTTCGCCCCGGACGCTTCGACCGTCAGATAGTCGTCCCTCTCCCGGACCTCGAGGAGCGACTTCCCATCCTCCAGGTGCACTGCAAGGACAAGAGGGTCGGCCCCGACGTGGACCTGCAGCTCGTGGCGCGCGGAACCCCGGGCATGAGCGGCGCCGACCTCGCGAACCTCGTGAACGAGGCCGCGCTGCACGCGGTCAGGCGAGGCTCTCATCAGGTCGAGATGCGCGACTTCGACGCAGCCAGGGACCGGGTCCTCATGGGGCAGGCCCGCGAGAGCCTCGTCCTCTCGGAAGCCGAGAAGGAGAGAGTCGCGTTCCACGAAGGAGGTCACGCCGTCCTGGCCTACGTGCTCCCGCACGCAGACCCGGTCCACAAGGTGACGATCCTGCCGACCGGCATGGCTCTCGGCGTCACCCAGCAGCTTCCGATCGAGGAACGGCACATATACCCGCGCGAGGTCATCGAGGACTCGCTCGCGGTGCGAATGGGTGGACGAGCAGCGGAGCTCCTCATCTATGGCGACCTGTCCACGGGCGCGAGCAACGACCTGGTCGGAAACACGGAGCTGGCGCGGAAGATGGTCCGTGAGTGGGGAATGAGCGAGGAGCTCGGGCCGATGG
>DAIQQK010000240.1:0-3816 GCA_036786835.1 Acidimicrobiales bacterium
GCCGTGTCGAGTCCATCAAGGACGGGGCGGAGATCATCGGCAACCGCACGAGGGTGAAAGTCGTGAAGAACAAGTGCGCCCCGCCCTTTCGCATGGCCGAGTTCGACATCGTCTACGGCAGGGGTATCAGCCGGGAGGGCTCGGTGCTTGACGTGGCCGTCGATTTCGGGATCGCCAAGAAGTCCGGCGCCTGGTACACCTATGAGGGCGAGCAGCTCGGCCAAGGGCGTGAGAACGCCAAGCAATTCCTGCGGGAGAGCCCTGAGCTCATGATCGAGCTCGACCAGCGGATCCGCAGCATCGTCGCCGAGAAGACGGGTCTTGCGGTGGGGGCGCCGATTGGAGCCGGGGCCTTGGTCGACGACGACGAGCCCATCTCACTCGACTGACGAGCCAGATCCCAGGACCGATCGATCCCGAGCAGGCTTCGCCCCGCTCAGGCGGTCGGTCAGCCCGAATTGGCCGGCCGCCTCCCACAGTTCGTCGCGCGCCAGGGGGTCGGCGGTCTCCTCGATGAGGAGACGAGCTTGAGCGCGCTGGCTACGCCCGAACACGCTCGCGCAGCCATGCTCAGTGACGACGGCGGAATGCTGGAACGATCCGACCGGAACCTTGAGGAGCGGGATCACCGCCGAGGTGTCCGTCTTCGCGTGCCAGGCCCTTAAGGCGATCACTGCCTGACCGTCGCGCGAATGCAGCGCCCCGACGACGAAGTCGGGCTGACCGCCGAAGCCGGAGTAGATGCGGCCAGCCACATAACTCGCGTTCGCCTGCGCGAACAGGTCGATCTGCAAGGCGGTGTTGATCGACGTCATGGCTGGGTTCGCCGCGATGAGGGACGGGTCGTTGGTCGCCTCGGTCCGGCGCAGCCGTAGCCGTGGATTGCTGTCGACCCATCGGTACAGCTCCGGCGACCCGTACACGAACGAGGCCGTGATGTCCTGTTCGGGATCGAGCGCTCCCGTACGTTCCAGACCGAGCACGCCGTCGCTCACCATCTCGGACCAGATGCGCAGGCCGCGGCGCTGGCCGAGACGTCCCAGGGTCGCGTCCGGGACCTGGCCGATCCCGAGTTGCAAGGTCGCACCGTCCGAGACGAGGCGGGCGACATGCTCCCCGATCTGCTCCGTCCGCTCGTCGGCGAGGTGCGGTTTGGGGCTCGGGAGGTCCTGATCGACCTCGATTGCGAGATCGACCATCTCGGTGTCGAGTTCCCCGTCGCCGAACGTGTAGGGCATCTTGGGATTGAGCTGAGCGACGACGAGTGCCCCTCGCTCGTGGGCCACGTCCAACGCGGCGGGGAGGACGTTCACCTCGATGCCGAGCGAGATCTTGCCGGATCTTGGCGTCGAGGTGTGGACGACGACCAGATCGGGTGAGCGGGAGGCAGCGAACAGCCGCGGCACCAAGGAGAGGCGCATCGGCACGTAGTCGAGGCCGGGAGAGTGGCGCATGCCCGGTCCGACGAACGACGTCTCGTGCAGCACATCGGGCCGGGAGGCGATCGGGTGTTGCGCATTCAGGACGAACAGCCGATACGTCTCGATCGTCGCGTCGACGATCTCGAGCGCTCGCAGGGGCGTCGCGAAGTTGCCGGACGCGATGACGCGGGGCGCTGGTTCGGTGATCGCTCCGAGCAGGTTCGCGAGCTCACGCTCGGAGACGACGCGCACGGCCCGACGCTATCGAGCGGGCACGGCCGGGAGAATGCTCAGTTGGGGATCGACGTGCGCTTGAACTCGTTGAGCTCGACTTCATACTCGAGCAGGTCGAGGATCCGCTCGATCGTTCTTGTAGCCAAGGCTGCGTCGCCGCCCGGCCGTGTCATGATCCGGACGAAGGAGGCCTGGTCGCCCGCGATGAAGGTCGGCACGCCGAAGACATCGTGCTCGGCCACGGCTTTTTCGTGGGACTTCCGGAACTCGTCGAGAGGCCATCCACCGCTGATCTCCTCGAAGACCCGAGCAGGATCGACACCTTCGCGCGCCAGCGCGGTCCGATCGCGCAGGTCGCCTCCTTCGTCGTGGCGGAGCGCGAACAACGCTGTGTGGACGCGAAGGAACTGCTCGGGGAAGCGGTCGCGGACCACGATCCCGACTTGACCGGCGAGGAGGTCCTTCTCTCGTTCGGGATCGTCCCAGACCGGCGTGCCACCCTCTTCGACGTGCGCTTGGTTGAGGGAGAACGGAACGAAGCCAACCTCGAACGGAGCACCCGCCTCGAGGGTGGCCACGAGATGCTCGTGTGCATTACGGGCGAAGGGACAACGGTAGTCCCAGGTCACGGAGAAACGCTTGGGGGGCACAAAGACCAGAACCCCGCGCGCGGGTCGCTGATTCCCAGGCTCGAGGATCTCGGGGGATCTTCGGGGGGAGTCTCGAGCGGCTGTCACGCCGGCAGTACCATGCCCGCCGTGCCAGAGGTTCGCCCGGTGCGGCCCGAGGACGTACCGGAGGTCGCGGCGTCCCTCGTGCGCGCGTTCTACGACGACCCGTCGATGGTGTACATGTTCCCGAACCCGCGGAGCCGGGAACGGCGCCTGCGGCGATTCTTCACCTACCACCTCAAGCGGACATATCTGCCAAGAGGGCTGCCCTATACGACCGAGGAGTGCCGGTCGGCGGCTCTGTGGATGCCACCGAGAGAAGGACCACCTCGGATGCGCGAGGTGTTTGCCCAGCTGCCGCTGCTCGTGATCTTGGGACGGCGAGCCGGACGGGCACTCCAGCTGGTCCAGCTCGTCGAAGCTCGACACCCGACGGCTCCGCACTATTACCTCGCTGGGCTCGGCACGGACCCGGCCTGGCAGCACAAGGGTCTCGGCTCGGCCGTGATGCAGCCCGTCCTCGATCTTTGCGACAGGGAAGGCCTTCCGGCGTACCTGGAGTCCTCGAAGGAAAGCAACATCCCCTTCTACCGGCACCACGGGTTCGATGTGACCGGTGAGGTGAGCGTGCCCGACGGCTCCCTGCGGCTCTGGCTCATGTGGCGCGAGCCGCTCGGCCCGCCTTCAGACCACGGTGGCGCCTAAGGCCTTGACATCCGCTGGACTGGCGCGGAGGCGGTCGGGAGGCACCGGGGTCAACCCCTCGGGGAGCCTCGAGGGATCGAAGACGATCTCCGTCAGCAGGTCCAGTACGGCACGTGCCGGCGCCGAGGGGAGGCCCGTCGCCCGCTGCACGACGCCGATGAGCCTTCGGGGCATCTCGGCGATGCTCACGAGCTTCCAGTGATCGCGCAGGTAAGTCGGCACGGCTGTGGCAGGGAGGATGGCCGGCCCCCACCCCTCGAAGGTGAGTGTCGCGATGAGCCTCGTGCCGTCGACCTCGGCCCGTGCGAGCAACGTGGCCCCGCTCGCAGCGATCCCGGCGTCGATCTCGGCGCGAAACGCGGTGCCACCGAGCGGCAGCAAGAGGGGGATCTTCTCGAGCGCGCGGAGGCTGATCGCACGCTTGGCGGCGAGGGGGTGGTCGGCGGGCACCACGAGGACGAGCTCCTCATCGAAAAGGGGGGTCACCGAGAGGTCGGCACCCGCCGCAGGCAGGTTGAGCACGGCAAGATCGACCTGACCGGTCGCGAGTTGAGCATCGAGCCTGGTCGTCGTCGACTCGACGAAGATCAGGCGGAGGTGCGGATAGCGCTGGGGAGCGACGCGCAACAGCTGGGGCACGAGCCATCGGGCGGTCGTCCCGATGATCCCGATCCGGATCGTGCCCGCGACGTCTCGCGTGAGTGCGACAACGTCGGACAGCAATGCATCGAGCTCTGCCTGCACCCGCCTCGAGCGCGCGACGACGATCTCGCCTGCCTCGGTCA
>DAIQQK010000241.1:0-3800 GCA_036786835.1 Acidimicrobiales bacterium
GGCCCGGCAGGCGGAGATGATCTTCCGAAGTGCCCAGGAGTCGGTGCCCGAAGCCGATGACCGGGAAGACATCGAAATCAGGTACCGGCGCCTGCTGAGCATCGTTGCCCTCGACGCTCAGTGAAGGGCCGAGCCGTCTCGGGAGAAGCGTTCAGAGCCCTCACCTGGTGAAGAGCGACGACCCGATGTCTCAATTTCCCGGCTGTCGCGAAGGCGACGCTTTCGAAGTGGAGGTCGCCTGGCGGCAAGGCGGATAGCCGCGAAATTCGGCGACCGGCGTGCTAGAAAGCTGTTGGTGCCCAGTAGGAACGCTGGTGCGTCGAAACGTGGTGGGTTCTTCTCGCGCCACAGGCACCTGCGTACCGCAGTGATCGGCGTCTTGGCTGTCGTACTCGTTGTTGTCGGGGTGGTCGTCTACTCCAACGTCAAGACGACTCGGCAGCAGAATGCGCTCCAACCCTTCTACGACACGACCGGTCTGTCCGCGGTGGGTCCCCTTGGCCAAGTGGTCCGCAGCCAACGGCTCGGAACGACCGTGGCCGACGGGGTGGGGCTGCGGATCCTGTACAGGACCCAGAGAGCCGACGGGTCCATGACCTTCAGTTCGGGCTTGGTCTTCATCCCCGACAACGACGCCGCCGGTACGCCGCGACCTGTGGTCGCCTGGGCCCATGGCACGGTGGGTATGGGTGACCAGTGCGCCCCTTCCAGGACTCCGGATCCCGTGGCGGGCATCCCATGGGTGACTTCGATGATGGCTCGTGGTTGGGTGGTGACGGCTACCGACTACGCGGGCCTGGGCACCACCGGCACCACAGGGTATCTCGTGGGAGACGACGAGGCGCATGACGTGCTCAACAGCGTCCGGGCTCTGAAGTTCATTCCGTCGGCTGACGCCGGCAACTCATTCGCGGTATGGGGACATTCGCAAGGTGGCAACTCGGCGCTGTTCACAGCTGCGTCGGTGAGTTCGTATGCACCTGAGCTACATCTCGTGGCGACGGTTGCCTCTGCTCCCGCAGCCGAGCTCATACCGCTCTTGAACGAGACGTACGACTCGACCCTTTCTTGGGTCATAGGTCCGGAGGTACTGCTCTCGTGGCCGACGGTCTACCCACACCTCTCCGTAGCCCAGATCACCACCAGTGCGGGCTACAACAACTATCGGAGGATCGCGTCAAAGTGCATCACATCCGCCGCGGTGGAAGGGCTCATCCGCAATGCCATCAAGCAACACTTCTTCAAGATCAACCCGGTGAGCGTCTCCGGGTGGCGGGCGGCGGCCGAAGATCAAACGGCACCCCTGCTGTCACCCACCCAACCTTTGATGGTGGCTGAAAGCCTGAATGACCAGGTAGTTCTTCCCAACACCACGGCTCTCTACATCGAGCGCGCCTGTCATGCCGGGTCCGACCTCACCTCGCTGTGGCTTGCCGATGTCGGACACATCCAGCTCTCCTCGACCATCGCGCCAGAGGTGGTCAGCTGGTTGGGGGACCGGTTCGCAGGTAGGCCCACAGCACCAACCTGTGACCAGCCGCTGCCCATCGCCCCGGCGAGCTAACCGCGGGCTGCATTCGAGTGAGCTGAGATCAGCCTTGGCCTAATGTGCGGTCCGAATTGTGCACCCGGAGCTCGGAGGTATTTCGGTGTTCCTTTGGGAGAGTGGCGAGGGCTTGCGTCGCGAGGCGCGTGGGAGCGAGATGTGGTTCAAGGCCACGGCGTCGAATACTCAGGGTCGGTTCTCGCTGATGGAGAGGACGCTTCCGGCCGGTGGCCGAATGCCGCCGGCGCATCGCCATGTCGGCAATGACGAGGCCTACTTCGTCTTGGACGGCGCCGTGGAGTTCCATGTTGCCGACGAGGTCTTTCTGGGCACGAGCGGGATGTTTGTGTTGGTCTCCGCGGGAGAAGCGCACACCTTCGGGAATACGAGCGAAGAGCCAGCTCGTCTCCTCGTCCTTCACGCCCCTGCTTTGGATGGCTACTTCGAGGACTTGGAGCAGCTGTGGGCGTCGCCCCAGCCGCCGGATCGCGATGCAGAGCTCGCTCTGATGCGGCGCCACGGTATGGAGCCGGTGTGAGCGCAGCATAGGGCCTTGCCCGTGCCGCGCTGGGACTGAGACCCTAGATCAGCGCAGGCCGATGTCGCTCGCCGCCGCGAGCCAGATACTCGAGGGTCTCGTCGCCAGGCATGGGCCGAGAGAAGAGATAGCCCTGAAGGTGGGTGCATCCCAGTGCGGCGAGCGCATCGCGTTGCTCGAGCTGCTCCACACCTTCGGCGGTGGTCTCCAGATGGAGCGTGTCAGCGAGCTGCATGATGGCATTGACGAAACCCCGCCCTTGATCGTCGTACACGAGGTTGTCTATGAAGCGTTTGTCGATCTTGAGGATGTCGATCGGAAGCTCTGCCAGTGCTGCGAATGACGAATAGCCGGTTCCGAAGTCGTCGATCGCGACTCGGATTCCCGTTCGGCGCAATTCATTCAGCGTCGCGATGACGTGCCCCGACTCCGAGGCCAGAATCGATTCCGTGACCTCCACAATGAGTGAAGAGGGTTGGAGCTTTTCTCGCGCCAGGGCTTCGGCGACGACAGAGACGAAGCTTGGGTTTGCAAGTTGAAGTCGTGATGCGTTCACCGAGATGCTCGGGTGTACCTCAGGGAGCCTCTCGTGCCACTGTCGGGCCTGTTGGCACGCTTCGAAAAGCACGGCACGGCCCAGATCGATGATGAGCCCGGATTCCTCGGCGAGCGGAATGAAGATGTTCGGGGGGACAAAACCCCGTGTCGGGTGTTGCCACCTGGCGAGGGCCTCAAAGGAAGTGATGTGTCCGGAGTTCGCGTCGACGATGGGCTGATAGTGGACGGTGAGCGCACCGTCTCTGATCGCAGTGCGGAGTTCCTGTTCCAGGTTCATGCGCTCGACGGCGGCCGTATGCATGGCGGCTTCGAACACGCGGTAGCACCCCTTCCCCTCACGCTTGGCGCGGTACATGGCGGCATCGGCGTCGGCCAGGAGTCGATCGGCTTTTGTGTCGGCTTGGTCCGTGAGCGCGATACCGACACTGGCACCGATCGCCACCTCCCGGTCGGGTAGCGGTAGGGGGACGACGAGGGCATCGAGGACCCGCTGAGCGACGCGGCCTGCCTGATCAGCTGTGTCGAGCTCATCGAACAGGATGGCGAACTCGTCGCCGCCGAGGCGTGCGATCGTGTCGAATCCTCGAAGCTGCGCTCCGAAGCGGTCGGCGACGGCGATCAACAATTCGTCACCAGTGAGATGACCGAGACTGTCGTTGACGTTCTTGAATCCATCGAGATCGACGATCATGACCGCGACGTATCCGGCGATCCGGCTGCGTCGACTCAGTGCGTGCTCGAGCCGGTCGTTGAACAGCGCGCGGTTCGGTAGACCCGTGAGCGGGTCGTGCATGGCTTGGTGTCGGATGGCGTCTTCGGCACCGAATCGCACGGTGGCCGACAAGACGATGCCCGAGACACTTTCGACGAACTGCTCGTCGGCAGGAGTGATGAGATCGTCCTTGAACACCTCGATGTAGGCGAGGGGATGGTCGGGGTCGCCCACGGGGACACGAAGGCCCGGTTGATCGCTCGATGCTGTCGACCCTGCGCCGTCCCAAGACAGTCCGGATTCAGCATCGGATGTCTCGCCGGCCCTGTTGCTCTCGAGGACGCCCGTGATCGTGCACTCACGGGAGTGCACGATACGGTTGATCACACCTGCTGCGGACTTCACGGACGCTTCGAGCGTCGTGGCCCGCAGCACCTCTCGGCCCA
>DAIQQK010000242.1:0-3782 GCA_036786835.1 Acidimicrobiales bacterium
GTCGTACCTGCAACCACCGACTCGACATCGAGCCCAATGGGAACGCCCGCCGCTACGTCGATACTGGCCGGAATGCGCGGCTTGGTTGCCCGGCTGGCCAACCACCGTGTGAGGTGTCCGTAGCACTCATGTCGCTCGACCGACGTCAGGGGAGCGCGGTGGATTGCCGTCACGTAACCCCAGAGGTACTCCCCGTACAAGCGGGCCACCGGGTGCCGCAATCGGTTCGCACGCCGCGGGTCCATGTTGGCGCAGCGGGCGCGCATCGTCGTGCATGATCGCTCGGCTTGCTGGGGGTGGTCACGGCGGAAGTAGAGCCAGTCCGGCACCTGGAGGAACGGACCGTAGAGACTGAGCGCGGCAACGACTGGATTTTCGGCATGGTGATAGCTGTCCTGCGGCAGAATCCGTCGGAGGGTGCTCGTGCGGATCACGGCATAGATATCGTCGCCTCCGCTCCCGAAGAGGACGCTCCGAAAGCGCTCGGGAGCCATCGGCACATCCGTTGCAAGCGGGTACTCCGGTGCGGCGAAGACAGCGTCCGCTTCGTCGATGTTGGCCGTCCAGGAGTGCGCGAGCACAGCGTCGGGGTGCTCGTCGAGCGCGTCCACACAACGCTCAAGAAGCTCTCGAGCGTATAGGTCGTCGTAGGACGCCCACTTGAAGAGCTCCCCTCGGGCTGCCTCGACGACGAAGTTGTGGTTTGGCGACGAGCCGATGTTACGAGGTTGGCGGCGGTAGCGAATCCTTGCGTCCTGGCTCTCGTAGTCCCGGCAGATCTCGGAGGTGTCATCGGTGGACGCGTTGTCCGAGATGATCAGCTCAAAGTCCTCGTAGCTCTGCCCGAGAAGGGCATTGAGGGACTTGGCCAGGTAGCGGTCACCATTGTAGACGGGGAGACCGATGCTCAGCCGAGGCGCTGCGCTCATCGGGCCCGCCTCCCCGGGCGCCACCCGTGCGCCCGGACGCCGCAAGCGGCGCTGACATCCGTCGCGTCTGCCCGGCGAGGCGCCCCCACGACGGAGATGGACGCACGCTGACTGAGAACGGCAATGGTCATATTTGTGTTTGGCCGTAGAAGATCGGACGCTGGGACTGGCACCCCGTGTAGGAGACACGTCGGCCGAACCGTGATACGCGGACGCCGGTCCAAGGTGGGACTGATGGTGCCCGGGATCAATCGCTCATGGGCCCAGAGGAGTCCCAAACGGTCATCGCAGTGCCGCGAGGGCGTCTTCCAGGGAGAGGGCATGTTGGTCCCGCCGGGACACGATCCCGACCGGAAGAGGCCATGGAATGGCCAATGCCGGGTCATCGAAGCGAACGGCAACGTCCTCCGACGGATCGTGAGGGCGGTCGATGCGATAGGAGACATCAGCGACGCTGGTGAGTGCCTGGAACCCGTGGGCGCATCCGTTGGGGATGTACACCGACATCTGCCCGTCCCCCTCCAGTTCGAAGCTCTCCCAGTTCCGATAGGTAGGCGAGCTCGGGCGCAGGTCGACGATGACATCGAAGACCGCCCCGTAGGAGCATCGGACCAATTTCGTCTCCCCGAGCCCTCGCCGGACGTGGAGACCGCGCACCACCCCACGGAGAGATCGGGAGACGCTGTCCTGAGCGAAGCCGTTCGGAGCGATTCCCGCCTCGCACGCAACTGCGGCGTCAAAGGTCCGGCAGAAGAAGCCCCGATCATCGACGACTGGTGCCGGCTCGAACACGAGCACACCAGCGACTCGCTCGACTTGGTGTACCTTCATCGCCGTTACCTCGCGCTCATGGTCGGTCGACCCCCCGTATGTCGGGCTTTGCAACATCAGACCCTTGGTCTGGCCGAGCACACGAAGAAGTACTCAACTGCCAGCTTGGCCGTCACGACGGGAATGGTGAGATTGAAGCCCGTGTTCACGGCTTTTGTCAGCGGCCGGACTGGTTGGGAGTGGCTCCAGTTGAGCGCAGTGGGCAGCTGACGTTCGACGATGAACAATTGCTCGAGGCTCTCGCGAAACGCTGCCGGTTTTTGTACATTGGTGTAGGCCCAGTAGATAGATGGCCGGCGGTGGTCAAAATTCTCGTACGTGACGATGAATTTCCCGCGCGGGCTGAGGATCTGCGCGATTTCGCGAAACTTGTCCTCTTGAGCCTCTCCGAGGTATTCGAACAGTCCCTGGGCGATGACGAAGTCGAAATGATGACCGTCGAATTCGATGGAGTTCTCGAGGATGTCGACTTCACGGAGATACGGCGCAGGCTTATCGATCGAGATGTCGATCCCGAAGTACTCAATGTTCGGATTGAGCAGTTGTTTGAGTGAGGAACGGGCGCAGCCGACGTCGAGCAACGTGCATGGGCCCGACGGCGCCATCGTGTTGATGAGCCGGGCTGACTTCTGAAGTCGAAAATGCGGAGATTCGAACTTGTGGTGCTCTTGGCCCCAGAAGTCCTTTGTCGACTGGTTGACTTCATTGGGCGGGGTCATGTCCCCACGCTCTGCTCCGCCGAGCGCAGGTGCCGAGAGCTTCGAGGCGCTATGGAGTGGCCCGGATGGGATCCATTGCCGCCGACGTCGAGGAGCCCGGTCAGATCCTCGAATTGTCCTTCGAGTACCTGTTGCTTGAGCTGCCGGCGTATCTCGATCGTTGCCTGTAACTCGCTGGACCGGCTCTGCAGCTCCGTGAAGCGCTCGATCAGTTGCGGCGCGCTGATCGAGCGAGCCGAAAGAGCGAACTCAGGTACGCCCATGTCGGCCATGAGAGCGTCGTGCTTCAACGAGTACCCGACTGAGATCGTCGGCTTGGAGAGCCGCAGGCCGGAAACGACATTGTGATAGCGGGCTCCTACCACCGAGCCGACTGGTTCGATCTCCCTGAGAAGATCACCCAGTGACGATACGGGGTTCGCCACGACCTGTCCGGACGGAAGGCCGGGTCGGCGCGTCAGGACGTCTGCGATGACGGAGGCGATGACGTCGTCGTCCTTGGAATCATCCCCCGAAAGCAGTCGAACGCCGTAACCGTGATCCACCAACCAGCAGATGAACTGCGTCATCGCGTCGATGTAGCGCTTGTGAATGCGGTGGCCGTCGCGACGATCCTCGCTGCCTCCGAAGAATGACATGATGCCGACGCCCACCAGCCGTGGATCTCCGACCGTCAACGGAGGTGCCGGCAACGAGAAGACGAGGTCGGTGTAGACGGGGTCGTGCCTTGCGAAGGTCCCCGACCGTTGCATGACATCCCAGGAGACCCTGTCACGATAGGAGCGGTAGTGGGCGAGGTGCGCGGCACCGTTTCGCAACCATCGAGTCGGACGTTGCGCGATCTTGGTGGCCCCGACGGACAGCAGTGCGACCTTGGTGCCAGCGACCCTGCCGGACGCGCAAAGCAAGAACATCGAATACGGCACGCCCGTTGCCCGCAGAGGAAGTGAGTTCTCGAGTACTCCGGCGCCTGCGACCACCACGAGATCGTGTCGTCGCACCCACGAGAACGTCCGCCAGGCATCCATGCCTTTGCCCAGTGCCCAGACAATCCTGGCTCTCAGCCCACCGGTACGACCCGCGTGGGTTGTGGACCAATACAGGGGGATGGCAGGGATGCCGTACTGACTGCTCAGTCGCTCCGGCCCCATGCACATGGCGTCGACGACGGCTTCGGGATGGTCTGTTCGGAGTCGTGTGAGGACAGCTTCGAACGACCCGTCGTTGCCGAGATTGCCGGAGCCCAACAGCCCGAAGAAGCCCACTTTGGGCCCACGAGGGCTGGTCTCTCGAGGGTCAAGAG
>DAIQQK010000089.1:0-13902 GCA_036786835.1 Acidimicrobiales bacterium
GTCCGGCACGAAACAACCGAGTCGATCGTCTCGTCATGTCCTGCCCCTTCCTTAGTCAGTCCGGTCTGACGACAGTCAGTCCGGTCTGGTCACGCCGTGGACATTCGTGGCGCTGGCGACCGCCGACACCTCGATGTGGTGAACGCCCACGATTCCGAGCATCACCGTTGGCTCGCCTTCTTCGATCCTTACGGTGACCGTGTTGCCCGACACCGATACCGAGGTGACCCCAGGTGCCGAGGTTTCGACCAGGTAGGAGTCCGCTGCGCGCACGGCAGACGGGGCATCCAGGGATACCTGCCCAGAACGCAAGGCATCTATCGACAGCTGCTCCGCGCCTGCCCGGGCTGCCTGCTCTGCCTCGTCCATCGCCCTCGCGCGTGCAGCAACTGCCCGGCCGCCGTCGACGACGAGCCCGACCAACCCGAAGAGAGCGACAGCAAGGACGGCTACGAACACAGACAGCGACCCAACTTCAGCGCGGCCAGTCATGAGCGATCGCGAGCTCCACGGTCTCTCGAAGCTCGAAATCACGGGACCGACCGGTAAGGATCGATCGGGGCGACTTGCACGGCGCTGACTGTCGTGGTGCCGGCAAGACCGGGCACCAAGAGGTCGGAGAAGTCCACCCGGCAAGTGACGGTCACGCTCACTGAGCCGCCGGGGCTGAACCCCGAGGCATCGGTCGTCACGTCGAAAGCACTGCACGTGTGCCCCAACCCTTGTGTCACCGGCGTTGCGGCCCCGATCGCCTCGGACTGGGCGTCCGCCGCCGTGGGTGCCACGGAAGCCGCTTCCGCCGCCGCACGAGCTGCCCCGATTACCTGCTCACGCCCCAATTCATACCTCCCGAGGCCGATAGCCAGCAGAGCGAACACGACGAGAACCGGCGTCAAGAGCACGAGCTCGACGGTGAAGCTTCCTCGCTCGCAGCGCGAATGCTCGCTTCCCTCACCGCGAGTCGGGGACTTCATCCGGACTCCCGGAACTCCTGCAGGGAACCGACACGGACCGCAGACACCGGAAGATGCAGCCACGGGATGATCGACTCCGCATCTCCGGTGACACTCGTTCGCACCAAGTCCCCCGGCATTCGAGTGATCACAACTGACGGCTCGACCACGACACTTCCGGCCGAGTTCGTCAGAAAGCTGTTCGCCTGGGAGACCCCCGCCGATAGAGAGCTACCGGCCTCGGTCGCGACCTGGCCGCCCTGATCTGCAGCATCCTGAACCAGAGTGGCCGCGTGCGCCCAGATGCACATTTGCACTGCGAAGAGGACTACGAGCATCGCTATCGGAATCAACACGGCGACCTCCGCCACCGTCGAGCCACTCTGGTCGCGAACCATGACCGACCTTTGTGGGCCCGAAGACCCCATGGACCGCTTCAGTCCAATTCCGCAGGAGGCCAGACGCCGACCCTCCACGTCAGTTCAGGTTGATCGAATTGGCTTTCGCGGTCACCTTCGAGACGATGATCGCCCCGATCGCTATGGCAAGCGCAGCGAAGATCGCCGTGAGGATCACCTTCTCCACAGCACTACCTTCCTCGTTTCGTTCGAGGCGGTCCACGAGCATCAGGCTCCGGACAGAAATGCGGAGATAGCAGCACAGGACTTTAATTTCATCGAGCATTCCGGCTCCTTTCGGTTGGTCACTTCTGACGGAAATGCTGCGGGTCAGAGTTCATGAACTCTTGTCTTCTCAGAGCCCGCTAGCGATGCGCGCAACTGCCGGGTACCCGATGAACAGGAGGAACCCGATGAGGAGAAGGACGCCCGGAAGGAACAGGCGCTCGGTCACCGCGTTGGCCCGAGCTTCGGCATCCGCGAGCTCGTGACGACGGATCGACGCCGCCTTTGCAGCCAGGGTCGACCGAATGCGAGCACCCTGACTTCCGGCCAGACTCACCGCCGCAGCCAGCTCGGCGAGCTCGCCAATGCCGAGCTCGGTACCTAGCTTTGTGAGCGCATCCCAGGGCGGATCCCCGGAGTCTCTTGCCAGACTGAGCGCTGCGAGCAGGCGGACGGACACCTCGTCGCTCCCGACTTGAGCTGCCGAGAGCAGGGCGCCTTCGATCCCCATACCGCCTGCGAGACAGAGCACGACCAAATCCAGGAACGTACCGACAACCTTTCTTGCCGCCCTGCGGCTTCGCTTGACCTCGGCCGACAGAGTCGCCGCCGGAACCAACGCTCCTGCCACCGCGCAGACCACTCCGGCCCACACCGGCATGAACAGAGACACGTGCACGCCCCCCGCCTCGACGATGCTCCAGAACATGAGCGGGAGCAGCAAGCCGACGATCGCGCCGAGCACCACCCGTGAGCACAGAGTGTCGAGAGAAGTGCCCGTCACCAAGAGCGCTGACTCGAGTCGTTCTCTAAGCGCCGGGCTCCTTCGAGGATCCTCGAGCAACTTGACCACCTGAGCTCCGAGGTGCTGATCGACACGTAAGACCCCCGGATGGCCGGAGTATGTACGGCGCGCTAGACCTCCATCGCGCAACGCCCCGTTCGAATTCCCTCGTCCAGAGGTCACCCCAATACCCCCTGAGGCGGCGTTTCCTTCGAGGGAGGCGAGAACTCCTCGGAGAGTCGTACGTGGTTTGCGGAGGCCGGTGATAACCCCGACCACTCCGAGTCCCGCGCCGATCCCAGCGAGTACCACCAGAGTCATGAGTTTTCTCGTCCGGTCGTGGCGACTTCGAGGAGTCGGGGGGTTCGGGGAGGACGCACCAGCCGGACCATGAGCGCCACTCCGGCGGCATAGCAGGCTCCTACTCCGGCCAACACCAATTGTCCGGCGGGAGTACCGAATGGCGCGAGGTACGAGCGTGCGAGAACCATCAGCACAACGACGAAGAGCAAGGAGAACACAACGACCGTACGCACACTGCTACGAGCGGAAGCGCGGCTCGCTTCGACGCGCAGACGCATCGCTACCTCCTCCCGGATCGACTCGGCAAGAGCCCCGAGTAGATCGGCAAGTCGCTGCACGCGCGAGGTCGCCGCCAAGAGCAGAGCGCACGCCACCATGTCGCAACTCGAATCGTCGACCTCGGCCGCAAAGCTGCGCAGGGCAACCCGCATCGGCATTGCGCTTGCAAGACGATCGGCCAAGCGCAAGACCTCCAGCCTGATCCCCGGTGGCGCCACCGACGAAGTCGCCATAATCGCTTCGCCGAGTCCGGCGGAAGCCGAGAGCGTGTCTCTCAAGAGCTCGGTCCACACAGCTATCGCTTCGACCCGCTCGGTCGCTCGGGTGGCAGCGGTGCGTCGCACCACGCCGGGCGCGAACGCAACCGCTGCGCCGGCAAGAACCCCGGCCACGGGCCATCGCGTCAACAACAGGACCAAGACGCCGATCACGACGCAAGGCACGACGCGTCGAGCGAGATCCCTCCCGGCCACAGACGGCGGCCGCGGGGGATGCGGACCTTCCTTGCGGAACGATCGAGACGTTTGGGACCCGGGCCCAACCAACGCTGCTCGGAGGATCCCGGCGAGTCCCAGACCTGTTCCGAGGGCGCACGCCACCACGAGGGCCGTCATTCCCACGACACTCCCCCACGTCTGAAATACGAGGGTTCGTACCCGTGTGCCACAAGCTCTTCCAGCGTTTCCCCGCGCAACGGAGCCCCCGGGACTGCGCGGCCGTCTTCGGCAGGCTCGAAAACCTCGTTTGAGATGACCTGGAGGCCTTCGGCGTCGATCACCTCGCGTACCGACGAGATACGCCTCGTGCGCCGGAGCGCCTCGAACTTCAGTCCCGAAGCTGCGCTTCTTCGGAATTCCGCGCGCCCGGAGCTCGAGATGCTGGTCATCAAGCCTTCGACCTCCCCTCGAGGTGAATCAGCCCGGAGGTCGCGTACCGACATGAAGACGACGAAGTGAACGGCGCCTGCTATCAGGATGTTCGTTGATTCGAGCGGGAGCCTCTCCGGGGCCTGAACTGCGTAGGAAGCGAGGCGGTTGAACACCCCGGCCGAGGAGTCCGCGTGAATCGTGCACATGGATCCCGAACGCCCCTGGCTCATTGCATTCAGCATCGGGAGGACTTCATCCCCCAGGACCTCGCCCACGATCACTCGGTCGGCATTCATGCGCAGGGCTCGCCTCACGAGTCGCGCCATGCTTATCTCGCCTTCACCCTCGGCGTTGGCCGCACGTGCCTCTAGCGCAACTAGATCCGGGTGACGCTGGATCATCGATTCCAATCCCAGCTCGAATGCCTGTTCGATAGTCACGATTCGCTCTCGGGTCGGGATCGCCGAAGCAAGCGCCCTCACCAGGGTCGTCTTGCCCGAGTTCATGGCTCCACCGATGACGATGTTCTTGCGTGCAGCCACGGCAGCAGACAGAAAGCCCGCCAGGCGCTCGTCCATTGCACCGAGTGCTACGAGGTCGGAGATCGACAATTCGACGAACCGGTGTCGTCGTATCGATATCGACGGCCGGCCAACCACAGCCATCAGCGCGGAGAGCCGACTCCCGTCTGGCAACCGCAGGTCGAGCTCCGGGTGCGCTGTATCGAACCGACGCTCCGACAGGCCGAACCGGGCGGCGGCCGACCGAATCATCTCAACGAGCTCCGAGTCGGAGTCCGCCACGGGGTCGACCATCAGCTTGGTCCCGTCGCCGTAGGTGACCCAAACTCGGTCACAACCGTTGACGTCGATGTTCTCGACACTCGGGTCGTCGACCAGTGCCTGCAAACGGCCGAGCCCGAAGAGTGAATCGAGCACGACACTGGCCAATTCCTGCTCCTGCACAGGATCGAGCGGTGACTCCCCCGCCGCCAAGCGCTGCGCACCCTCGTCCTGAAGCCTCGCCATTACGAATTGCCGCGCTAGCTCTCGTCGATCTTCCAAGGACAGGGCTCGCGTTCCGGAGGCGGCGAGGTCATCCGCTACTTCGGCGCGTAGCTGCGAGGGTGAGAGCAGCTGGTCCATCATCGGTTCACAGTGCCGCCCGACACAAAATCAGAACGTACGGACTACCGCCGGTCGAAGAAAGCAACGGTCGGCCAAAGGTGGAGGGGCACGCGAAGGCAATGGAACGAGCTGACGATCCTCTGTCAACGTGGGAACAAGCGAACGAGTGAGGCCTATGGGGCACTCGGATAGCTTGCGATCCTGCTCGGACCAACACGGATCAACCGTGCGCTTCTTACTTCGCTCAGGACCTTGCCGAGAACCTTGCTCAGCTACCTGTCGCGGTTGCATGGCCCGGGTCACTGGATCTGCCCACACCAGCGCAACGCTGGCACTACAGCCCGCAGGCTACGGATCACTCGCTCAAACCTGTGGTCGCCGGCTGGACAAGGCACCACGCAGGACGGCGTCACGCGCGAGCCGTCCTCACAGGCCGTCCGCGTCGATCGTGAGGGTAGTTGCGCACCAAGGTCGAGTCCACCCATATGGGGCGTTGTGCCCTGGTCAGGGGCTCGAGACAGGCGCATCCTCATTATGAGGCCCCTCGTACAGGGCAGGTGGCCGATGGCAAAGAAGAGCAGCCCCAAGAGCTCGATCCGGATCGCCCGGATATATGGCATCGACGTCCGAATGCACTGGACGTTCCTGGTGCTCGTGCTGTTCGTGGTGTGGGCCGAATGGGCGGGCGGGCTGGGGCAGGTGGCGACCTGGCTGTTTTGGGTCGCAGCTGTATTCGGATCGGTCCTCGTCCACGAGTTCGCTCACTGCGTCGTTGCGCGCCGCAAGGGCGCGGTAGTTGAAGACGTCCTCCTGCTGCCCATCGGGGGTGTCTCGCAGATGGAGAAGATCCCAGAAGCCCCGAACGACGAGCTCGCCATTGCTCTCGTCGGACCACTCACGAGCCTCGGTCTCGGGCTTTTGGCCGCGTCCGGGGGTCTGGCTCTCGACGCGCGTATGTGGCCACCTACCCTCTTCGCAGGCTCGTGGTTCGCACGCCTGGCGTGGCTGAACTTTGCTCTGGGAGCCTTCAACCTGGTTCCTGCGCTGCCGATGGACGGCGGGAGGGTCCTGCGGGCAGCTCTTTCACGACACCGCGACCACAAAGAGGCGACTCGCCTCGCAAGCAAGATCGCCAAGTTCTTGACGGGCGTGATGATCGTGGGGGGGATTCTCTACGACTTCTGGGTCGCCTTGATCGGGGTGTTCGTGTGGTTGGGCGCTGTCGCCGAAGAGCAGGCTGCGCAGACCAAGACCCGAGATCACATCGGCGACAACGGCGGGGCGACGACCCCGCCTCCGCCTCCGCCTTGGCCACCACCGTCCGGGCGCGACGCTCCCACCCGACGATGACGACACCGTGCCAGCATCTGGCGAACTCGGTGCCCGGTGCAGCAAGACCTCCAGCATGGCTTCCCGAGGGCAGGACGCTCGTCGTCGCCGGTGTTGGGGAACTGTTCGCGCGTGACTCGAAAGATCGAGTCGGTGAATCGAAACCCGCTGTGCTCTTACTGCACGGGTGGGGCGCGACAGCGGATGTGAACTTCGCCCAGGTCTACGCCGAGCTTGCAAAGTCGTACCGGGTCATCGCTTTGGACCACCGGGGACATGGTCGTGGCTTGCGCTCTGAGGCACCCTTCACCCTCGAGGCCTGCGCGGACGACGCTGCTGCATTGCTCGAGGCCCTCGCAGTCGAGCGCGCCGTGGTCCTCGGCTACTCGATGGGAGGGCCGGTCGCGCTCCTGCTAGCCCACCGTCACCCGAAGATTGTCGGCGCGCTCGTGCTCGAGGCAAGGGCTATGGAATTCCACGAATCGGTGCGCGAACGCCTCGTATGGCACGGGTTGACCCTGGCAGAGGCGATTCTCCGTCACCGTGGGTCCACAGGAACCGTCGAACGTCTGCTGGCGGCGGCGATCGAACGCACTCCCGCATCGGCCTCACAGCGATCGTGGGTCGCAGGTGAGCTACGCAGGGGAAGCATGCGCGAGATCCTCGAAGCGGGAGCGGCCCTGCGATCCTTCGACGCCCGCGGATTCGTCTCCGGGATCGAGGCCCCCGCGGTCGTGGTGATCACTACCCGCGACCGCCTTGTTGCGCCCAGGAAGCAGCGTGCCCTGGCGGCGGCACTTACGGCAACAGTCCTCGAGCTCGAGGGCGACCACGACATACCGGTCTCCGTCCGCCCGGACTTTCGCAACGTGACGCGCGCGGCAGTCGACCTAGCCGCTCAACGCGGTGGCCTCATGATCCTCCAGGCCCCTACAGTGAAATGCTCAGGTCCTTTGGGACAAAGGTCGTCGCCTCTCCGATTCAGGGAAGTCGCGGTGGGCTGAGATCGATGGAGGGATCTGATCCGACGACCTCTTTGACGGTCGCTTCGAGCATTCACCAGCGTGATCGAAGCCAGCATATGAGCCAGTTGAGGTTACGGTCATGCAAGTCGGCGGACACAGATTGGCATCGCAGAGGTCAACGACCCATGCGACGGTGCATCGCCACAGGCATTACGCTCGCCCTCGCTCTTTGGACGGCGGAGTGCACGGGCGCCCGCACCCCGTCGACGAGGACGCTGGCCGTGGCTCTCTTCGGCGATTCCCTGGCGGTCCAGGCGGCTCCCGACTTCGACCGCCTCCTCGGGGTCAAAGGCGTAGTTGTCTCGAACCACGTCTACCCTGGGACCGCCACCTGCGATTGGCTTCCGGCGATGTCACAGGAGGCCTCTGCTCACCCCCGAGCTGCCGTATTGGAGTTTTCGGGCAATACCTTGACGACCTGCATGCGGGGCTGCCCGCCGGAGTCCGCCTCAGCCGTGCAGCGGTACTGCACGGACCTGGAGAAGGCGATCGAGGACTTCTTGTCGGCCGGAACAAAGGTCTTTCTCGTTGGAACGCCTGTCACGTACACACAGTGGATGAATCACGATCCACGTCGGAACGACCTCAACCAGGCCATGAAAGGCCTTGCTGCCGAGCACGGGCACGAAGTCACGTACATCGATGCAGGACGAGCTGTCGAAGGCGCCGATGGGGCTTTTGCCTGGACGCTTCCGTGCCTAGTCGCCGAACCCTGCGATGGTCCCGTGGTGGGGGGGGTGCGAACCAACGTGGTCAGGGCACCTGACGGCGTTCACTTCTGTCCGCTCCTCGCGGACTTCGCACTCGGCTGCGGCAGCTACAACTCGGGCGCTTACCGATTTGCCGACGCGATCGCCGTGCCTGTGCTCGCCGCCCTGGGCCGTTAGGGGCGTCCCCGGTTCGTGGAAGCTTTCGCCGCGAGGTCCTGAAGGCCTAACTCGCCGCATTCGGAATCCTGCATTCCGTGCACGGCCCGACAGCTTCAGACGACCGAGACGGATCTGTGGAAGTAGAGGGAGGAAGCGAGCAGGCCAACGGGGTTCGAGCCCGTGTCTCCGACTTGAGAGCTTGTCCGTGCAGGTGCACGCGACCTGGGGAAAACTGCGCCCTTCTTGGAAGACGATTTGGTACTCGTGACCCCATCTAGAGATCGGGGACGTAGCGGTCAGATGGAGAATTCGAAGCCTGTCTCGCGGAACAAGTGGATGCACGAGTCGACAACGGCGGGATCGAACAGGGTGGCGCGGCCGGCATCGATCGCTCGGAGAGCGGCGTCGATGCCGAGCGCGGGACGATAGGGACGGTGAGAGAGCATGGCCTCTACTGTGTCGGCCACGGCGATGATCCGAGCGCCGACGGACACCTCCTCGCCGAGGAGGCCGTGGGGGTAGCCCGATCCATCGAGGCGTTCGTGGTGTTGGAGGATCAACTCGCTGACAGGCCATGGGAAATCGATGCCAGCGATGATGTTTTGGCCGGCCTGAGCGTGTTCCTTGATTAACCGGGGCACGAAGGGACAACCACACAAGTACTCTCCAGATCTCGCTCGGCATAGAGGCTTATGGCCTCTTTCGCGTCAACCACCGTTAGCGGATAGAGATAGCGGGCACGCTCATGACAGTGTGCGGTCGTGTCCCTAGAGCGGATGCGGAGGGCTCACGGTACAGAGGGCCGGGCGAGATCGCTCGGCTTGGAAAACGGAACTCCGCCCTTGCCACCCCGGGGAGAGCCGCACACATCGGTGGGGCCGGCGCTACGCGACAAGGACTCCTTCAGAAGCTCCTTCGAGAGCGAGAAGGATCCTGAGATCGTCGAGTTCCTCACCAGAGCACAGGCCACGTCCCTTCATAATGCTGGAGAGACGACGCATCTCCTCTATAGCAGCGTTGGACCTTGTCCCCTCGACCGAAAGCCACGAGATGACGTCACGGACCCGTGCCACCTCGACGAGATGCGATTTCTCTAGCTGCGCCGCTCGCTGTAGCGCGACGAGCGCAATCGCGCCGAGCTGTTCGTTGTTCCCTAGCATCGCGGTAACCAGTTCCACAACTGCACCGCGCACGGTCGGGGCGAGCCGCACTCCCCCGACGAGTCGGACGATCTCAGCGACCTGAGCCTTATCAACGCTGCGTTCCACCGTCATCTGGGCTGTCGCCACCGCAATCACCCGCTTCCGTTTCGTAAGGTGGGCCCCATATCAGTATCGACACCCGGCCACTCAAACCAAACAAATTGGAGCTGATAGGCACCAGATCCAGGCCGAATCTGCCTCGAACGGGGAATACGCGGCCGGTCGACCAAAGAGGAGGTCATGCCGAAGTACCTCGTCCAAAGGTGACTATCGCCTCCCCGGGGCTGAGCGCCCGGGGCCCCCGCCCCATCAGCAACGTGCCGTGACCTCACGTCGCCGTCAACCGAGTAATCCAGTCATACTTGAGGGCGGGGAGGCGTCGCCCGGACCTTGCGACGAGACCTTTGCGCCTAGGGGCCTTACGGCCAATCGAGTACGAGATCGTCGACAGAACCCAGGCTGCCCGCTTGCGTCTGCCGGCTGCTGCACTGGGGAATGGCCTCGCACACCTGAACCACTTCGTTTTGGTTCGCTGTGTCGATTACCGAGGAAACAGGGTGACGGTCGTCGGGGATGCCGAACGCTTCAGCGGGATGCTGGAAAGCGGCGAAGCCGGAGACCCCACCGGAGTGGAACTAAGAGAGCCAAGTTTTCCGGTTCTGCTTCGCGGATGGCTACGAGCCGATTGACTTTTCGCGCCTCCGCGATTGTCGAGCTCGACCGGGACGTGAACGCCGTTACTCACACCCGGAGCACACGCAGGCGAAGGCAATCGACGATCCCATAGTGCCGAGTGGCACACGGCTCATTCTGCTGCCGCGTTCGTCGTCAACATGTGGTCAAGGTCACCAGGACCGCTAATCGCTCGGACGTCGCGCGCGGTGAGGGCTTCCCCACAGGCCGAGCAGGTCATTATCGCTTGGGCCACTTTGCCGCACTTCTTGTGCACCACCCGCACCGGTGGACCGTCGGGGGCGGCGTGTTTGTCACCCCATTGGCGCATGGCGGTCAAGACCGGCCACAGGTCGCGGCCTTTGGCGGTGAGCCGATAGTCGAAGCGGGGAGGGTGGTCGCTGTAGGCCACCTTGTCCAGGACACCCTCTTCGACCAGGCGGGTCAGGCGCTGGTTCAAGATGTTGCGGGCGATGCCCAGGCGTTCCTGGAATTGGTCGAAGCGCGTCACCCCTAGGAAGGCGTCGCGGATGATCAGCATCGACCACCACTCGCCCGCCACCTCCAGGCATTGGGCTACCGAGCAGTGCATGTCGGCGAAGCTCTTGCGTTCCACAAAATCCAGAATAGTGGGTTGCATAATGGAACGCAACTCTTTAGAGTGCGTTGCATGACGCTATCGACTGCTATGGCTGCTGGTACCGACTCTGCTTCCCGGACCAAGACCTCGCCTTCGGGGGTGCTCTTGATCGTGTGCGCCGGCGTCGTGCTGGCCAGCTTGGACCTGTTCATCGTCAACGTGGCGCTGCCCCAGATTGCCCGGGATCTGCACGCACGGGACCTGGGGGAGCTGTCGTGGGTGCTCAACGCGTACGCCATCGTGTACGCGTCGCTGTTGGTGTTCTTCGGTCGGCTAGCCGATCGTTACCGACGAGACCGAGCCTTTCTATTGGGCGTGGCTGTGTTCACCGCGGCGTCGGTAGCCTGTGCGGCCTCGGCCAGCGTCGGAATGTTGATCGGCTTCCGGGTGCTGCAGGCGGCCGGCGCCGCCTTGCTGACCCCTACTTCTTTGGGTTTGGTGCTTGCCTCCCATGAAGATCCGGTTCGCCGGAGTAGTGCGGTGCGGACCTGGACAGCCGTGGGCGGTCTGTCCGCGGCGATCGGCCCGGTGGTGGGTGGCCTGTTGGTGGCGGCCAGCTGGAGGTGGGTGTTCCTGGTCAACCTGCCCGTCGGGGTCGCCGCCCTGGTCGTGGGCTGGCGCCGGCTGCCGGCGGTGCCTGGCCATCCGATCCAACGGCCCGACCCCCTCGGTGTCGTGTTCGCCACAGCAGGGGTGGGTCTCTTGACCTTCGGACTGGTCAAAGGCTCCGACTGGGGCTGGGCGTCGGCCCGCATCGATACCGTCCTGGCCGCCGCTGTCGTCGTGTTGGGCTCGTTCGTCCTGCACTGCCTGTACAGCCGCGCCCCGCTGGTGCACCCCGATCTGTTCCGGTCCCGTTCCTTCACTGGCGCCTCGCTCATCGCATTGTTCTTCTCGTCATCGTTCGGGGCCATGCTCCTGTCGATCGTTCTGTGGGAGCAGGGTGCTTGGGGCTGGTCGGCCCTGCGGGCCGGGCTGGCCATCGCCCCCGGGCCTCTCATGGTGCCGGTCATCTCGTTTCTGGTGGCTGGCCGCCTCATCCACCGCTACGGGTCAGCCGCGGTTATCAGCCTCGGAAGCGTGTCCTTCGCGGCCGGCGTGGCCTGGTGGGCCCTGGCTGTGACCGCCTCGCCCAACTACGTATCGGGAGTGCTGGGCGGGATGATCCTGACCGGCGTGGGCGTAGGACTCACCCTGCCCACAATGATGGCAACCGCGGCCGCCTCGCTGCCCCCGCATGCCTTCGCCACCGGCTCGGCGGTCATCAACATGATCCGCCAAACCGGCCTGGCTGTCGGCGTGGCCGTACTGATAGCAGTGCTCGGCACCGGGGTCGCCCAGCACGGCGCCCGGCTGGCCAGCTTCCAGCACGCGTGGTGGGTGTCTGCAGCCGTCTCCTTGGCTGGCGTTGTCCCCGCTCTGGCCCTGCTGCGCCGGCCCCGCCCCGTCCTGGTTGCCGTTCCAGCCGTCGCGCTAAAGGAGGTATGAAGAATGCAGCAGCAAGCGACTCAGGTGCGGGCTGGTTCGGCCCAGCCGGGCGCCGCGGTAGAAGCCATCGGGCTGGATGTCGACGAGCTGGCTGTCACCCGGGTGGTCGGGCAAATGCAACTCGGCCCCGAGCACCACACCCCGTGGGGCATCGTCCATGGCGGGATCTACGCCACAGCGGTGGAGAGCGCCGCCAGTCTGGGGGCCAGCGCCGCAGTCCAGGACCAGGGGATGGTGGCGGTCGGCTTGACCAACACCACTCACTTCCTACGGCCGCTCACCGCCGGGCTGGTCACCGTGACCGCGGTGGCGCTCAACCAGGGCCGCACCCAGCAGCTGTGGCAGGTGGACATCAACGACAGCGAAGGCCGCCTCGTCGCCCACGGGGAGTTGCGATTGCAGAACATCGACATCCACCCCATGAGATCACCATCAACGACAGGAGATTCCAATGAACATTGACGGACAGATCGCCTTTGTCACCGGCGCCAACCGGGGTCTCGGCGCCGCCCTTACCGAAGCGCTCTTGGAGCGAGGCGCCGCCAAGGTGTACGCCGGGGTACGCCGACCAGAGACCGTCACCGACCCACGCGTGGTGCCGATACGACTCGATCTCACCGATCGGGCCTCCATCCTCGACGCCGCCCGGCTCGCCCCCGATGTCACCTTGGTGATCAACAACGCCGGTATCTCCACCGGCACGCCGATCCTGGGTGCCGAAGAAGGTCTGCGCCAGGAGCTGGAGGTCAACTATCTCGGACCGGTCGCCGTGGCTCGCAGCTTCGCCCCGATCGTGGCTGCCAACGGCGGCGGCGCCCTGGTCAACGTGCTGTCGGTGCTGTCGTGGGTCAGCTTCCCCCAAGCCGGCAGCTACAGCGCGGCCAAGTCCGCTATGTGGGCCGCCACCAACTCGCTACGCCAAAACCTCGCTGAGCAGCACACGCAGGTCCTTGCCGTGCACGTGGGATACATGGACACCGACATGGCGGCAAAGGTGACAGCCACCAAGACAGCCCCCGCGGATGTCGCCGAAGCGACCCTCGACGCCCTCGAAGCCGGCGAGCACGAAGTGCTAGCCGATGAAGTTTCCCGCCAAGTCCGAGCCCAGCTGTCCGGACCCCTCAACGCGATGTACCCGTCGCTTGATCCCCAGGCCGCAGCCTGAGCCAACCGCACGGAGACAGACCAGGACAATCGAAGACCAACTGAGGTCTTAGTTACGCTGAGGCGGGCGTGACGGAGCAGATCTCGAGAGAGGTGACAGCCATGGATGCTCCAGGTCCGCAAGAGATTGGAGATGAGGCAGAGTTCGTAGACGACGCGACAGACGATGACGAGGTGAGTTCGTCGGAACAGCTCTTGCTGGACCGCAAAGAGCTGCACGAGGTGGGCCTCGAGCTCGACAACCCCGAGGGCCTCGCAGATGACTAGCGGTGGGACCCTGAGGCGGATCACACGAGGATTCACGGGCCGTCCTCGCGACCGCAGTGCGGGTGATCGCCTTCCTCCGGGCCAGTACCTCGTCAACGACTTCCCCGTCCTTTCAGCTGGCTCGACGCCCAAGATCTCGCCCGAAGGTTGGGACTTCCGTGTGCTAGGAGTCGACGGCAAGACCCTGGCGCGCTGGAATTGGGAGCAGTTCCGAGCCCTCCCGGCAGAGACGACCACCTGCGACATCCACTGCGTGACCAAGTGGTCGAAGCTCGACATGACCTGGCAGGGCGTCAGCCTGGACGTGC
>DAIQQK010000090.1:0-13898 GCA_036786835.1 Acidimicrobiales bacterium
AGCGGTGGCACTCATCGACGACGACCACGTCGAACGTCTCGATCGGGACGCTCGAACGCGAGGTGTGGAAGCTCACCGAGCCCGGCACTCCCCCGCCCGATCGCAGGGTGGAGGTCGTGCGGCGGCTGAACGAAGCGGGCATCGACTGCGGCGTGCTCGTGGCGCCGATCCTGCCCGGTCTCTCGGACTCCGACGAACAGATCCGAGCGGTCGTAGAAGCATGCATGGATGCCGGCGCCGTCTCCATCGCCGCAGTCGGTCTCCATTTGCGCCCGGGAGTGCGGGAGCACTTCCTCGGATGGCTCGAAGAGGAGCGACCCGATCTCATGCCGCTCTATCGGCGGCGCTTCGCACGCGGCTCCTACCAGCCGAAGGCCGATCAAGCCCGCATCGGCGAGCTGGTGTCGGAGCTGACCAAAGAAGGGCGCGGCCGATACGTGCGGGGTTACGACATGCGCAACGTCGGAAGCGAGGAGAGCCTCCCGCAGGAGCCGCCGGAGCCGGTCCACCGGGAAAGAAAGACGCGATCTGAGCAGCTCCGTCTGCTGTGATGGATGCGGGCGTCTCGAGAGGGGCACGGCTTGACGCACGACTTGGGTGCGACAGCAAGGCCGGAACGGCTCGGCCGTTGTACTTCAGTCCACCTGGCGGGCACTTCGGTCCGGCCAGACGGGGTGGACGTTCGAACGAACGTGGGGGCGGTCCAGCGGAGCGGGCCGTGCCCGGAGGGGCATGAGATGGGTCGACATCGCCAAGGCAGTCGGCGCGAGCTGGCACATGTCGGTGGTGTCCTCGGCGTCGGGGCCGCATTCGTGGCCCTGGCTCTCGGAGGCGCAGGGCCCGGCGGTCTGGCGGCTGCGAGCCCCAGCTCGCCGACCTCTGCCACCTACTTCTCCAAGCAGTGGGGGCTGACCCAGATCAATGCGCCGGCCGCGTGGCAGTACGGAACCGGGTCGGGTGTGAAGATCGGCATCGTCGACACGGGCGTAGATATGAGTCACCCCGACTTGGCCGGCAAGGTGACGGCGGCAGCCACTTGCACCAACACCTCTGGTGACCCTTCCCAGTGCGTGACCACCTCGGGCGCCGGCCAGGACGACAACGGCCACGGGACGCACGTCGCAGGTGTCGCCGCCGGCGCCGGAAACGGAATCGCGGGCGTGGCACCGGGCGCCTCGCTCGTCGTGGCCAAGGTCCTCGACTCGAGCGGCGGTGGATCCACCGCGGACGTGTCGGCTGGGATCGAATGGGTCGTCGAGCACGGTGCGCGGGTGGTCAACTTGAGCCTCGGAGCGGACCCGGGGTTCCTAGGGCTCAGCTGCGCGCTCGGGGGCTGCAACTCGAGCACCATCACCAGCGCAGTGGAAGCCGCCTGGCAGGCAGGAGCGATCCCGGTCGTCGCGGCGGGCAACAACGCCGGGACTCTCTTCGGACCCGGCGGATACGGAAGCCTCGACGCCGTGGTGGTGGCCGCGACGGGACCGAGTGGTCAGTTCGCGGGCGACTACTCGAGCACCCCCGGGAACGCGAAATGGGGTGTGCTTGCACCCGGCGGCGACGACCCGAACGGGCCGACGACACCGACGTGCGGCGCGTACGATCCCACTGAGATCCTCTCCAGCTACTGGGACAAAGGCTCTTGCTACGCGACCGACGAGGGCACCTCGATGGCGACGCCGTTCGTCACCGGAACTCTGGCTCTGCTCCTCGGACGAGGGCTCGACCAGAGCCAGGCGGTGCAGACGCTTCTCTCGACGCTCGACACCCAGGTCACCTGCGGCTCCGGGCAAGGATGCCAAGGCCTCGTGAACGCAGGAGCGGCCATGGCCGCTGCCCCTCGTGCCGGCGGAGGGCCCGCACCGGGTACTCCCACCCCGGCCATCGGCGCTCCAGCCGGCTCGCACAACGGTGCAGCCACGTCGGGGACCAGCGCTTCCCGGGCTGCGTCGCCCGCTGTTGGTGCCGCCGGCGGAACAGGAACGTCCTCCACTACCGACACGACAGCGGAGCCGCTCCTCCCGGCGACGGCTTCGGGCTCCGGCAAGGTCGCCAACTCGACCTCAGCGCGCAGCGCTACGGGCCCGACGCACCATTCCTCGACGGGAACCACGCTCTGGATCGTGCTCCTCATCGCCCTCGCTCTGTCCATCTCGGCGGGATCGGCGTTCCTGATGCGCCGCCGTCGCGCCGTCGCGACCGGTGAAGGACCCTCACCGACTTGAGTCGTGAGCGCGAAGCTAGTGATCGCCTGATCGCCTGGACCAAGCTGTGTTCACATCGGACGACGTGTAGACCTGCTTCCCTCCCGGGTGAAAGCAGGTCGTCGCGAGGTATTCAGGCCGCTTCGTGGACCTCGGCCAGCCAAGCGCCGGTCAAGCGGACGGCGCTCAGCGCGGTGCCCACCTCGAGAAGCCACGAAAGCTCCTCGGCGAGCGTCGTTCCCGCCACCGGTCGCACCACCAGGCCGCGCCGAGGATGGTCCTGCACGGTGCGCCAGCCCGTGGGGAGCGAGATGCCGATCTTGGCCAGGTGGGCGACGGTCTTGGTCCCGGCCGCATGCTGCACCCCAAGCGAATCCGGCTCGACTCCGTGACGGTTCAGCTTTCCCGCAACCCAGGTGCAGATCGGCACCTCGTAGTTCTCAACCGAGAAAATGGCCCCGATGCCGGTCGGAGGCGGTGGCTCGTCCTCTTCGGGCAGCGAAGGACGGAAGTTGATCCATCCGTCGTGCGCAGAGCCGAGCCGTTCCATCTCGTCCAGGATCGCCTCGGAGGCTTCGGTTCGGAACTCGACCACTCGGACCCGGCGGGCCGTCATCGCGGCGCCGGTGGTGACGTCACAGAGGACTCCCGTCGAAGCGGTCTAGGGTCACGAACTCCTCCACCGGCAACCGGGAGAGACGGCTCGGCTGACGCAACGGCCGGCCTATGGCGATCAGCGCGGCGACCGCCATGTGGTCGGGCACGCCGAGGATCTCCCGGACATCGGGCTCTCGGCGCGTAGCCATCGTCGTCATCACGCCTCCGAGCCCTTCCGCCCGGGCGGCGAGCAGGAGGCTCCAGGCGAACGGGTAAACCGAAGCTCCGCCGACGAGTGTGTAACGGTCGAACCCGCGGTCGACGGCGGCAAGCTTGCTGAGGTCGGCGAGCAGGACGAGCATTGCCGGGACCTCGTCCAGGTGCTCGGCGAAGCCTCCGGGACCCGAGGCTGCGGCAGCCGCTATCTCGCCGGCATGCGAGAGAGCCCGGCGCTCTGCTTCTTCGTCGGTGACCGGGGCCCAGGGGCAAAGGCCGGCCTGCACCTGAGCGAGGTAGTCGTACCACCCGGACAGGTAGCAGTCGCGAAGCGCGCGCCGAGTCGCCGGATCCCGTACGACGATGACCCGCCACGCTTGACGATTCCCCCCGTTCGGAGCGAAGCGTGCGGTGTCCAGCAGTCGCCGAATGACCTCGTCCGACACGGGGTCGTCACGGAACTCTCGGGCCGCTCCGGTCGATCGCAAGGCCTGAAGGACGTCCACGACGGGGCAAGGTTAGAGGCGTCGATCCCTGCCATCACGCCGAGAGTGTCACTACGCTCTCCGGGGTGGCCTGCCTTCCGACCGGAATTGGAAAGACGGGCTCGAGCGCCGGCGCGAGCTAGGAGGGTGTCCCCATGGATCTTTCGCGAGCACTACTCAGCGGTGAAGGGCATCTGAACCGCAGGGAGTTCCTCGGGGGAATCGTCATCCTCGGATCCGGAGCGGTTCTCACCGCTTGTTCCTCCGGATCTTCACCGAGCTCCACCGGCTCCTCGGGATCTGTCGGATCCTTCCCGCTCGGCGCCGCCGCGAGGTCGTCCTCCAAACCCGTTCAAATCACCCTCTGGCACTCGATGACCTCGGCGAACCTCACGACCATCACGAACCTCACCAACCAGTTCAACAGCTCGCAGAGCGATGTGCGGGTGAGCCTCGTGAACCAGAACAGCTACACGGACACCCTCGCGGCCTACACGGCGGCGCTGTCAGGAGGATCGCTCCCCCACGTCGTGCAGATGCAGACGACCGACCTGCAGTTCATGATCGACAGCCAGAGCATCGTGCCGATCCAGTCCGCCATAAACGCGGACCACTACGACCTCTCGGACTTCATACCGTCGGTCGTGAACTTCTTCCGGGTCAAGGACGTCCTATACGCATTGCCGTTCAACATCTCGTCGAACGTCCTGTACTACGACAAGAAGGCTTTCGAGGCCGCCGGGCTGGATCCGAACTCACCCCCGACGTCCCTCGACGGCCTCCGGTCGGCGGCGGAGAAGATCGTGAGCTCGAACACCGAGAAGTACGGAATGAGCCTGAAGGTCACCGACTCCGACTTCCAGCTGGAGCTCGCCCTCTCGGCCGGAGACCTCGTGAACAACGACAACGGCCGGAGCGCCCGAGCCACGGCCGTGTCGTTCGACGACGCCAAGGGCAAGTCGATCTTCGAGTGGTGGGGAGGGATGCTCAGCGACAAGCTCGCGCAGCCGACGAGCGACACGTCCTACGACAACCTGCTCGCGATCGGGAACCGAATCGCACCCATGACCTGGGAGACATCGGCCGCCCTCGGGACCATCCTCGGGGTCCTGAACAACTATCCGCAGATCGAGCTCGGGGTGGGATCGCTGCCGTCGCCGACCTCGCCCTCGGGGGGAGTCTTCGCAGGTGGTGCCGGCATGTACATCGTCTCCAAGTCCACTCCCGAGGAGCAGGACGCCGCGTGGCAGTTCATCAAGTACCTGGACGAACCCAGCCAACAGGCCGCGTGGGGGGTCGGCACGGGATACATACCCATCCGCAAGTCGGCCACCGCGCTGCCATCGATCACCCAGGCCTGGGCGAGCGTCCCCGGGTACAGGGTCGCCTACAACCAGATCCTCGCCAGCCCTGCCAACCCGGCCACTGCAGGAGCCGTCATCGGGGCGTTCAACCAAGTCTCCAACGCCATCAACGACGCGATCACCTCACTTGCGTCGGGCACGAAGCCCGACACGGCGCTCGCGAACGCCGCGACCGCCTGCGACCAGGCGATCTCCTCCTACAACGCACGGGTCTAAGGCTCAGAGCCGTGACAGGCGATTTCACGCCGGTCACCGATTCGGTCGCCGAGACGCTCCCGCTCGAGCGCGGCGCTGCGTCGTCTGTGTCCCTGGAAGGAGTGTCGAAGGAGTACGGCACAGTGCCCGCAGTAAGGGATCTGACTCTCGAGGCGCGCGCCGGCGAATTCCTCGTGCTCTTGGGACCATCCGGGTGCGGGAAGACCACTGTCCTGCGACTGGTGGCCGGCCTGGAGGATCCGTCCGCGGGAATCCTGCGCATCGGCAATCAGGTCGTGAACGACGTCGACCCGAAGGACCGGGACGTCGCGATGGTGTTCCAGAGCTACGCCCTGTACCCACACCTGAACGTCGCTCGAAACATCGAGTTCCCCTTGCGCTCGCGTAAGGTTCCGGCAGAAGAGCGCAACCGGCTGGTGGAGACCGTGGCGAAGAGCCTCCGGCTCGATCAGTTGCTGGAGCGAAAGCCTGCACAGCTTTCGGGGGGACAGCGCCAGAGGGTCGCGCTGGCCCGGGCCATCGTGCGGCGTCCCAGGGCGTTCCTCATGGACGAGCCCCTCTCGAATCTCGACGCGCAGTTGCGGGTCGAGATGCGCGCCGAGCTCGTCGAACTGCACTCGCGGCTGGACATCACGATCATCTATGTCACCCACGACCAAGTAGAGGCGATGACGATGGGTGAGCGCGTCGCGATCCTGAACGAGGGATCCCTTCAGCAGCTCGATACGCCTTCCGTCGTGCACGATCGGCCTGCCAATTACTTCGTCGCGGGGTTCATCGGGAGCCCGCCGATGAACATCGTCCGAGGGCGGCCGGTGTCCGAAGGGGAAGCTTGGTCCGTTGCTGTTCCGGGAGGCACTGTCGCACTTCCTTCGCAGTCGGCCGAAGCCGTGCGCCGACACGGCCTCGAGGAGGTCGTGGTCGGGCTTCGCCCCGAGGACCTGGTCGTGGACCCCGAGGGAACCCTGGAAGGAGTCGTGAGCCTGGTCGAGCTGGTCGGGCACGAGCAGCACGTGGCGTGCAGGCTCCCAGGGGGCCAGCTCGTCTGGGTCCGAATGGCGACCAACTCTGTTCCCTTGCACACGGGCGAGCACGTCAAGCTGCTCGCGTCGGGCACCCCCCATCTCTTCGACCCCGTCAGCACCTTGCGCATCGAGACCGCGTGAACGAGACACGCACCGGCGGACCGGTCGCGCCGATACGCCAGCACCGTTTCACGCGCGTGGTGCGCGAAGCGAGCGTGGGCTACTTGTTCGTCCTCCCGGCGCTCGTGGCATTCGGGGTCTTCGTCTTCTATCCCCTCGTGAAGACCGCCTATCTCGGCTTCTTCACCACCCCTCCAGCCCCCAACCTCCCGCCGCACTACGTGGGAGTGTCGCAGTACAAGTCCGTGCTGGGATCGAGCGAATTCCGCGACGACCTCTGGCGCTCGGTGCAGTTCGTCCTCTACACGGTGCCTGCGGGAATCGTGCTCGGGATCGCCCTCGCGACCTTGGCCAACCAGCGCCTCAAGGGGATCCGCATCTTCAGAACCATCTACTCGTCGACTGTGGCGACCTCCACGGCGGTCGCTTCCGTCGTCTTCCTGACACTCATCAACCCACAGATCGGGTTGCTCAACTACTGGCTCGGCAAGTCAGGAGGTGCAGGAGTCCTCCAGGATCCCCATACGGCGCTTCCGTTCGTGTCGATCGTGACCATCTGGCAGAACATCGGCTTCACCTTCATCCTCATGAGCGCAGCACTCCAGGCGGTACCCGACGACCTGCTCGAGGCGGCTCGAGTAGACGGCGCATCGTCGTGGTACCGGTTCCGGCGCATCACGATCCCCCTTCTCTCCCCCATGATCTTCTTCGCAGCAATCGTCGGGATCATCGGGGGGTTCCAGGCGTTCGGCCAGATCGACATCCTCACTCAGGGCGGCCCGACGCATCACACGCTCGTCTTGATCTACGACCTGTATCAGCAGGCTTTCCAGTACGACAACTTCGGGTACGCAGCTGTCCTCTCGGTCGCGCTCTTCGTGATCCTTCTGGTGCTCACGTTCGTGCAGTTCTGGTACTTCCAGCGGAGGGTCTTCTATGCCAACTGAGGCCGGGCCCTCGTCGCTGGTCGTGGTTCGTCGGGTGTCGAGGAGAGCAATCCGCTACCTGCTCCTCGTCGCGACGGCGTTGGTGGTCCTCTTCCCCATCTACATCACCGTCGTGGACGCGCTCCTCCCGCCGCAGAAGATCGGGTCCCGCCCGCCGACCCTGTTCCCCACTAGCCCCCTCTGGGGCAACTTCGCGACGGCGTTCAGCGAAGCGCACATGGGGATCTACCTCCGCAACAGCGCGATACAGACCATTGGGATCACCGCAGCGCAGCTGATCACTTCGGTGCTCGCCGCGTACGCTTTCACCTTCATCCGCTTCCCTCTCCGAGGCCCACTCTTCATGGCCTGCCTCGCAACCCTGATGGTGCCCGCCGAGGCGACCATCATCCCGAACTACCGGACCGTCGAGGCGCTCGGCTGGTACAACTCGTTTCCTGCCCTGATCGTCCCCTTTGTCGGAAGCGGCATCGGAGTGTTCCTCTTCCGGCAGGCGTTCCGCGGTGTCCCACCGGACCTGCGCGACGCGGCCACCCTGGACGGCTACGGCCACATGCGCTTCCTCACGAGGGTGGTCCTGCCGCTGAATCGTCCGGTCATCGCCGCGTTCGGCATCTACGCCTTCCTGGCTGCGTGGAACCAGTACCTCTGGCCGTTGATCGTGACGCAGACCAACAGCGTTAGGACAGTCCAGATAGGCCTCCGGCAGATAAGCGCCACTCAGTTCAATCGACTGGGAGTGGCGTTCGCGGGAGCCATACTCGTGGTACTGCCGATAATGATCTTGCTGCTGGTGTTCCAGAAGCAGCTCGTCCGCGGTCTCACTGCAGGCGCGGTCAAAGGGTGAGCGTGAGTCCGCGATAGCCCGAGGTCCGTTCGCTACGTCATCATCCTTCGGGCCAAAGGTCCTCGGGCTCCTTTCGATTCGTCTCGGGCAGCAGCAGGAACAAGCCGATCGCCACCAATGCCGGAAGGAACGTCACCGTGGCTCCAATGGCGAAGCGGTTCCCGACGTCCGCCACCGAGCCGAAGACGACGAGCCCGATCACCGCTCCGGCAACACCGGCGGCCACGTTCCACCCTGCGACCGATGCCCTTACCGACGTCGGGAAGAGCTCGTTCACCAGAGCCCCGGCACCCGGCGCGAACGTGGAGGCGGCCAGGATCCCGAGCTCGTAGCCGATGAGCAACGCGGCTCGCGAACCGCTGTAGGCCAGCACTCCCGTGAGTGCCATCGCCACCATCGCCGCCGCGCAAGTAGGTCGCCTACCGAAGCGGTCAGAGAGGTAGCGACCGACGAGGAGGCCCACGAGCCCGAACACAGCGGCGACGACGACCATCGCCGCCACAGCCGCGCCAGAGAACTTCAAGACGTTCTGCGCGTACACGTACACGAAGCTGTTCGCCGGGCCCGTGATCACCGAGACCGCGAAGGCGAGCGCAGAGACCACGATCAGCCTGCGCCGAAACGCATGGCCGACCGGTCCGAGAACGGGAAGCGGGTGCTCGCCAGCTGCCGCTGCCGCGACCGCGAATCGGCGCGGCTCGACCAGCCACCGGCGCGCGACGAGGACTCCCGCCAGTGGGACGACCGCCAATGCGAACACCCCTCGGAAGGTGAACCATCCGACGAGTCCGTGAATCACAGCGGTCAACCCTGCCCCCACCCCGTAACCGGCAGCGATCAGCGCGATCGCCTTTGCGCGATCTGAAGAGGCGGTCTCCTCGGCAGCTCCCACCTGGGAAAGCGCATTGGTCGCGCTCAGGAGCGGACGCCCCAGGGCGAAGATGACGACGAACCACCAGTAGCCAGGGCTCGCGGCCGCCACCACCGTGAACACCAGCCCCAGCGAACAGGTGATGAGCAGCATCTTGCGCCTGCCGTAGCGGTCCGCGAGGCCCGCCAGTGGCAAGCCCCCCAGCGATGCGAGACGCAGCACCGCGAGCCCGATACCTAGCTCGGTCCCCGACAACCCCGCTTGGTCCGCGATGGTGGTGCCATGGACGACACGGCCGAACGTCTTTGCGACGTCGCCCAGCGCCGACACGGCACCGAATTGCCCGAAGCCCGACGCCAAGGCCATGAGCGCGAGCGCAACGACCGGTGGGTCGAGCCAGCCACGCAGCTCCAGCGAACGCGTAGGACCTCCGGAGTCGGCCACTGCGCCCCGATGCCTCAGTGCACCGAGTGCCGACGCGCCCAGAACGGGGCGTCGAGAAGGAGGAGCAGGACCAGGGCGACCCCCACCGCGCTCAGGACGTACCAGGGCCAGGGCCCGAGCAGCCGCAAGATGGTCCAGTTCGAAGGTGGGCTGCGAAGGAACATGTAGTTGGCCCCGCTCGCGGCATCGACGAGCCCGACGAAGGCGGTGTACCCCGCCGTTATCCCGAGCACTCTCAAGACCGCCTTCGGGCGCGGTGCGATGCGCATGCCTACCACGAGGAAGAGGGCAGCCAAGACGATCCCTATATGTCCGACGACGTACTGGAAGAACACCAAGTGCGGAAAGCCTTGGTTCAAATCGGGCGTGATGATGGCCTGGAGAGTGCCCGCCAGTCCCCAGAAGTAGGTGAGCTCCACGAGCAGGGGGACCAGTGTCCAGCAGGCGACGGCGGCAACGATCACAGCCATGTCGCACAGTGCGAGCGGCAGCGAAGTCTTGGCCGAGAACTTCCCCTCGACTACGAGGGCCACCACGAAGCTCACCGCGTCGGCGGCGAGCGCGAGCCCGATGACTGCAGCGGCAAGCCTCGTCCAAGAGCCGGGACGCCTTCGCGCCTCCAAGCACAAGAGCGCACAAACGGCCGCTCCAAGGACCACAGAAGTCCCATATGCGACCGGGCTCACCACCCCCGCCATAACTCCAGGCTACGGGCCTCCCGCCTCGGTGGCTGCGGATGCTGCCTCGTCTGCGAGCTGCTGCAGGGCCGCAGAGCGCTCGGGCGGCGCAGCGTCCGCGGATGCGAGGTTCCTCAACGGGACCGGCAGCGACGCCAGGTCGGACTCGAAATGCCGGCGTGAGTCCTCGAGGGTGGGGGCCGGCCGAAGTCTCCGGCCTCCTGACATCACGCGCTCGAGCAACGCCTCCGCGCCCTCGGGGCCCTCCTCGTCTCGCAGCGACAGGACGTCTCGCATTCCCGGAGACCGAAACACCTGCTTCGCTCCGGGAAGGGTCTGCTTTCCCGGTGACAACTTCATGACCGCGCGCCCGTCGTACTCGACGAGCTTGTACGCGCTGTCGAGGAACGGTGCGTCGGCCGACACCGCTAGCCGCGTCCCCACTCCGACGGCATCGACCGGGGCGCCTGCTGCTACCAGTCGCGCGATGTCGTGCTCGTCGAGCCCGCCGGAGACGAAGATGCGAACGAGCTCGAGGCCGGCGTCGTCGAGCATCTGTCGGACTCGGCGTGAAGAGTCGACAAGATCACCGCTGTCGATGCGAACTCCCGAGCGCTCCCCGATCTGCAGCTCCTCGATCACGCGGATCGCATTGGCGGTGCCGCCCAGTGTGTCGTACGTGTCGACGAGGAAAGTGGTCGCGGCAGGAAGGTCGTAAGCGAACGCGCGGAACGCCTCGAGCTCCGTCGGAAATGCCTCGACATACGAGTGGGCCATCGTGCCGGCGGGCGTCAGTCCGTACCGGCGACATGCCTCGACGTTGCTCGTCGCGACGAACCCGACCAACGACGTCAGCCTGGCGACGTTCATCGCTGCCTCGATTCCTTGAGCACGGCGAAAGCCGAACTCCACGAGATCGACTCGTTCGTCTGCCGCGATGCGACAACGGGCAGCTTTCGAGGCGACCGCAGTCTGGAAGGTCAGCTGGTTCAACAGAAAGGTCTCGGCCAGCTGCGCCTCGGCGATCGGTGCCGTGACCTCGGCCAGCGGTTCGTCTGCGAACACGATCCTTCCTTCGGGAACGGCCCAGACCTCCCCGGTGAACTCGAGGCCTCTCAGGGCTTCGACAGCGGCATCGTCCAGCCCGAGCGCGCTCACGTGCCGCAGATCGGATTCCTCGAACCTCAGGGCCTCGAGCCACCGGAGGCTGTCCTCGAGCCCCGCGGCCACCAAGAAGGATCGGCTCGGGGGAAGGGCCCGGACGAAGAGGCTGAAGGTGGCGAGCCCCCTCATGCCCTGCCGCACGTAGCTCGACGCCATGTTGAGCTCGTAGAGGTCGGTCAGGAGCGGGCCGTCCACGGTGTGCGAACCGTAGTGGAGCGCGAGTCGAGCAGGCAGCGGAGCGTGCTCACGGCCTCAGGGGCACGAGGCGGCTGAGGCCGGGTAACGCCGCCTCCTGTCTGGCCCTAATAGGATTCGCTCGTGCTCGTGGGAGGTGTGACCGAACGCAAGTCCCGCCCGGCCCGCCGGGCCCGTGTCGGCAGGACCCGCGGCCCGCTTGCCTCCGCTCGCCAGCCCCACCGTCCGCTGTACTCCGAGGAGCTGTCTTTTCAACCGACCCGCATGGACCGGCCTCGCAGGAGGGGCTCCTGGCGGACTCCCGTCGTCAAGCCATCCGGAGGTGCCGGACGTCAGGAGACATTCGACGTCTTGGTGGTGGACGACGAGGACAGCGTCCGCAGCTCCATCTGCGAGATTCTCGGGACCGCGGGGATCACGACGGGCCAGGCCTCCGATGGTGAGGTCGCTCTCGAGAAGCTCGGGCTCGCACACTTCGACGCCATGGTGGTCGACGTCCGCATGCCTCGACTCGACGGATTGGCGTTGCTCCAGCGACTCAGCAGCCCGCCTCCGACGATCCTCGTGTCTGCCTACGCGATAGGCGAGGACGTGCGCGAGCGTCTCGCAGGCAAGGTTCTCGCCTATCTCCAGAAGCCGTTTCGACCCGACGACCTGTTGAAGGCCGTTGCCGAAGCGCTCGGGCGATCGCAGCCCTGAGAGTCGTCCTGCTCTGAGAGCCGATCAGCCCTGCCAGCTGAAGTCGATCGGCGACGAGCTCGTGGCCTGTACGAGGAGCTCGGTCCAGCTAGGAGCTCCTTGGTACGCATTCGCTACGTAGCCCACGCCCATCACCAGGTCCGACCCTGAGAACTGCATCAGAACGTTGTCACGGTGGCCCCAGCATCCCGAGGTGTTACCGGGCGTGCAGTCGATGTTCGAGGACCCGAGACCGTCGTCGTACATCCAGTAGTAGATCCCCTCGAGGGGATTCCCGACCGCGCCCGCCCAGTTCGAGCCCCACTGCACGAATCCGAAGCCTCCCGGAGGCGACGGGTCGACATTGGACGCAGCGCCCGCGGTTGCGGCGGCGTCGAGTGGCGAGACCATTGCGCTCAAGGCGGGAAGCCCTCTGACAGTGCGCTCGAGATTGGTAGCGACGAACAGCTGCTCAGCGGGTGTCAAGCTCGCCCAATCGGAAGGAAGGACCATCGCCGGCAAGCCCTCCGCCTGGCGTCCGTTGGCGATCGCAGCGAGCGTTGCCTGGACACAGGAGTTCGAGTCGTCGTACTGGGACCCGGAGCAACTGTTCAAGAAGTTCGGCTGCGGTGCGATGTTCTGAGGCTCGGCGGGCGGGAGGATGCCCCGGACCTGGCTCGGCTGAGCCGGAGCTGGCGCCTGTGAAGTTGCTTGGGGGATCGTCCCGGTCGGAGCTGGAGTCGGTGCGCTCGGCTTGGCCGCCTCAGGCGCGGGCACGGTCGTCGAGGTCGGCGCGGGCACCGAGCTCGGCGGGACGGAGGCCTTCCTCGCCGTGTCGATCTTCGAGCCCAATTTGCTGGCGGCCGCAGGAGTTGCAACCGCGAGCTGCTTCGGAAGCAGGGCCAACGTGCCGAAAACACCAATGGCGCCCGCTGCGAGCAGTACGGTCAGACGGCTGACACCCCGCCTGGTTAGGACCCTCCCCAGCCAGGGGCCGGATTTGGTCTCGCCGCTCTGAATACTCTCCGTGTCCAACCACACACTGAGAGTATCGGCCGGACGCTTATCTCACTTTATGAATCGAATTCGTCACTTTCTGCGCTTTCTTGGACGGGACTTGGGCAGACGGCCCTTTGCCTTCGGATGTTTCGAGGTGATCGGTAGCTCAGGAGCTGCGTCCGCGGCGGCTGAGAGAACCTCGGAGACAGCGAGAGGCGTCAGGTTGCACTCCTTGGCCCATCTCCTGCATAGGTGCAGGTAGGGCCACCAGTCGGCTCTGGAGAACTCGCCCGTTGCGCTCGGCTTGTAGAGCTCGAGCGCCTCGAGGGTCCTCAGGGCTCTCGGGTCTGCGATCGCGTAGATGTGAGGTCGGCATGCGGCGAGCACCACGCTCGCGACGAAGGGGCCCCAGCCCGAGATGCCTTCGCGTTCGTCCAACAGGCGGTCCAGGGCCTCCACGGGGTTGGGGGTCGAAAGGGCCTTCCTCAAGCATCGCCGGGCGTGACCCCACTCCCCTGCCCCTGTCACCCCGTGCAACGCGCTCTCTCGGCAATCGGGGTGACCTTGGGTCCCCCAGTCGATCAGCGCCAGAACTTGGCGCCGCTTGAGCGTCGACGCCTCTGTGAACTGGAGCAGCCAGCGCTCCTCACTCTTGCGGCACTGACCGTTGGCACGGTCACCGACCCAGGGGAATGGGAACGGATACCTTCTTCTCCATTGCCGGATGAACTTTCGGATCTTTCGGTCCGACGGCACGAGGACGATGGTAGGGCACGGCTTCGCCCTCCCCCTATTAGGGACCAAATACCCCTTCATCCCGTCCTAGGGTCCCGGGACACATCATGACCAGGA
>DAIQQK010000243.1:0-3767 GCA_036786835.1 Acidimicrobiales bacterium
GACCCACTGGTACATCTTTGTCGCCCACGACAGGTCCGCGGCGTCCTTGGTCAGCTGGTAGAGCTCCAAACCAACCTCGGCGCCGCCGGCGTTCGCCGTCGTATTTCGCTGGCTTCCCGCTACGTCCTCCCAGAACACCCCGCCCGGACAACCGTCGGTCCTACTCGTATCCCAGCCGCTCACGATGAAGTTGAACGTGTCTTGGGCCAGCGTGAGATCAGTGGGGTTCTCAGTGAGCTGGTAGCCGTCGAGGAGGTCTAAGGCGGACCATGCGTTGTCGTCGTAGTAGGTGTTGCCCCCGGGACCCTCCGGTGGGGCGACTGCAGATTCGAACGCTTGAGGCTGGCGCCCACCGTTGGGGCTGATCTCCTTGAGATCAGTGTACGCGAGCAGCCCGTTGAGCCTCGCGCCCACATCGGAGGCGTAGCTCGACCCACCCGGGCTCGCATAGAGGAACTCGGTGCCAGCCATCGCGTTCGTGAACGGCCACAGACACGAGTAGGGGTCACAACTGTTCGAAGGCAACCCTTGGTAGAGCTGAACCGAAGGCTCATAGAGGTTCGACTGGAGGGCTTGGTAGCTCGCGACAGCTTCCTGTTCGTCGGTCGACGTCGCCGGGTTCTGTGCCGCTTGGCGGACGTGAACTGACACGGGGGCGGCGGCCGCGCTCGTGGCGCCCAAGGCCAGGGATCCCATGGCAGCCGCGGCACAGAACACAACGACGGACCACACCACGTTCCGTCGAGTTCGCGGCTCGCGCATGCGCCGGGAATGGGCATTCCGCATCACTACTTTCATGGAACCCTTCCTCGAGGTCTCGGACCTTGACTTTGACATCCTGTCATAGCCAACGGGCTGGCGCCCTCGTCGTGCGTAATGCGCTGCCTGGTTCGCCGGAGCGCACTCGCTAATCTTGGCTCGAAACGATCCCGAGCACCTCAGGCTGGTCACGCCTCGCACTGCCCCGAGAACAAGCCGGCATGTGCAAGCGGTCCGAGGTCATCGACGGGGCCTCCGATAGCGAATCAGGGTCATATGATATTCCCAAGGCCTAAACGTGACGGTCTCTTGGGGGTGCCCTATCCCCTGCATTCGGGACGATCTGCCCGCCGGAGGGACAATGAGTTCCATGGCATCGGATTCCGCTGGCGAGGACCCCGTCGTCATTTCGGTTGCCGCCTACAGCGAGCACGCTGACGAGTACGAAGCAAGCCATGCCCTGAAGATGCTCGACCGTGTTGAGCGGTTTGCCACATCGCTCCCGGTCCCCTCTCTGATCCTTGATGCTGGCTGCGGCCCCGGTCGAGATCTGGCCCGATTCGTGTCCTTCGGTCATGTCGCTCAGGGAGTCGATCTCAACCCTGTGTTCGTGGCAAAGGCGACGGCGCACGCACCCACGTCGCAGGCCGACCTTCGTCAGGTCCAGCGACTCTTTTCCCAAGGTCTTTTCGACGGGATCTGGGCGAGCGCCTCCCTCGTGCATCTCACCGACGACGACGCGTCTGACGTGTTGCGGCAGTTTGCCTCGCTTCTGCGCCCGCAAGGCAAGCTTTACGTCTGCGTCAACACGATGGGTCAAACAGGTTGGCTGGATGAACCCGATGGACGCCGCTGGTACACGATCTGGGACAATGAAGTCTTCGTCAGAACGGTTGCGGGAGCAGGTTTTCTCATCGACGAGATCAATCGTGGATCGTTCATCGAGGTCTGGGCAACCTGTACGACGGCGTAACCGGGATATGCCGGTACCGATCGGTGCTGATCAGGAGTTCGCCACCATCAGAGCCATGCTTATTCATACGGTACCGGTCGGATGTCACCGCTGTTCAGGGCCGACGTGCCCGACTCGCTGGGCCCAGCGTTCGACGTCGTCCAGGCGCCACGAGATACTGCCGCGGAACTCGCCAACTGGCTTTGAGAAGCCTGCCTCACGGATTAACCGTTCGGCCTCGGGTGGCGCGACGCCGAGGAGGTCTGCCACATCTTCGATGTTGCCCAGTGCACCCACCACAGACACAGGGTGCCACATCAGCCCAGGGTGATAAGAGAGCCCACTGGGGCGACCGGCCGGGGCTCGTGGGACGGTAAGAAACCCAAAGAGAGGTCCTTAGCGGCCAGGATTCCGCGCCAGACGCGACCACGAGGCCGATTGCGCCAGATCCAGGGCAAACGATGTTCCCGCGCCTTCGGCCGCCCACTCCCAGAGGTGGACCGCGCGGCGCGTGCGCATCATCGCCCATCCCCGATTGGTCAACGGCGGTATTCCGGGTTCTCCCAATCGAATCGTTGACCATCGTCCCATGCGGTACGTACATTTCCGTAGGCGGGAATGCCGCCGGCGTCGCGCAAAAGCTTCGCCAAGTGCATCAGATTCCACGTCATGAACGTGGTGTTGCGGTTGGTAAAGTCGTTCTCCGGCCCACCCGAGCCTGGATCGAGGTATGACGGTCCGGGACCGGCTTCGCCAATCCAGCCGGCATCGGCTTGGGGTGGGATCGTATAGCCGAGGTGTTGGAGGCTGTAGAGGACGTTCATGGCGCAGTGCTTAATGCCATCTTCGTTACCGGTGATGAGGCAGCCCGCCACGCGTCCGTAATAAGCGTACTGTCCGTCGGGATTCAAGATATGTGAGGTGGCGTAAAGCCTCTCGATGCACTGCTTCATGACGGAGCTGTTGTCGCCCAGCCATATGGGGCCAGCCAGCACAAGGATCTCGGAGGCGAAGACCTTATCCTGGAGCTCAGGCCATTCGTCACTAGCCCACCCGTGCTCGCTCATGTCAGGGTAGATCCCGGTGGCCACTTGGTGGTCGATCAGGCGTATGGATTCTGCCCTGACCCCGTGACGTTCCATGATGGATTGACTGGCGTCAACGAGGGCCTGCGTATTCGATATCTCGGGTGAACGCTTCAAAGTGCAGTTGATGAACAACGCCCGCAAGCCGCTGAAATCCCAGACGTCGCCGTCCATTTCGATTCTCCGCCCTCCTGCGGACCTTGACGGTCCGACATAGCGAGGATATCGGTTCGACAGCGCTGATCGCATCTTGATAGGCCGGCTTGTCGGCGCAACAGCACCCAACCTGATTAGTAAGTGTGCGAGAGACTGCGTGGCTCGGCAGAACCCATTGTTTCCAGGGCATCACAGACATTTACAGTGGTCGATGACGGTGCCTGGATGTGTCGAATCTCGCCGATCCAATCCTAGAGTCGCAAGCGCCGTGTCCCCGGCCCCGGACCGGATGCAGTCGAAGGAGCAGCCTGCCTTATGTGGCTCATTGTCCATGCCACCAGCCTTGGCGACAACGAGACGTCCATGGACCGCCGTGCGAAGTGGCTCGGCGAAGACGTTCCGCCATCGCGTCTTCGGCTCACTATCATTTGTAAGCATCGAGGATCTCTGGCAGACCTCGACCACGCCCTCGCTGTTGCGGCAACGTGCCGAGCGTTAGGTATGTGGCTAGCCAAATCGGTGGACCACGCCCGAAGGTCCGGGGTGGCCCAGCCGGGACATCAACGTGAGGACGAGAGCGGAGAATACTCCCGTACTCTCCTCGATTCTTGCGAGCAACGCCTCTACGGGCTCAGCTTGGTCGCTGACACCATTTGCGTAGTCAGTGGCGTAACCGACAAGTGCCATAGGAAGCCCCGCTTCTCCAGCGAGCACGACCTCAGGACCAGCGGTCTGGCTCACTGCCGTGACGCCGAACGTGGCCAAGGCGGCGATCTCGGACCGGGTGTTGAAACGAGGGCCATCGACGTGGCCAT
>DAIQQK010000091.1:0-13829 GCA_036786835.1 Acidimicrobiales bacterium
TGGACAGCGCCGCGGCTTCGGCCGATGGTGATGGCGATGGTGGGAGACGGCGACTCAGGGTCCACCCACGACGACGAACTTGACTGGCTGTCGGTGACGTACAGCCCTGTTGCCGTCTACTCGGCCCGCATTATCTGGACCTACGAACGGGCGAATGCAGCTCGCGCTGTTGCCTCCCTTGGTGCAGCGAGGTCGACTTGGGATGATTCAAGGGGCAGTGATCATGGCGCGAGGTGATCACCTCCGAGCCAGTCGAGCCGGGTACCACCACGACGGCATCGACCTCGGAAACGGTACGGTCGTACACTTCGCGGCTGATCCCGGCGGGAGCAAGGCGACGGCCGTCATCCGGCATTCGACATATGAAGACTTCGCCAGCGGGGGACAGGTTACAGTGCGGCCCTACGCTGGCGACTATGACCCCGAGGTGACCGTGGCGCGGGCAGTGTCACGTGTCGGGCAGTCCGGGTACGACCTGATGGTCAGCAACTGCGAGCACTTCGCTCGGTGCTGTGTCACTGGCGACCACCACAGTGAACAGGTCGTCGTCGGCGTGTCGGCAGCAGCCGCCCTTGGCCTGCCTTGGTTGGCTGGCACAGTTGGGCTGAGTTTCGTGGCTTCGTCCGGGGTCGCCGGGGTCAGTGGGGCAGGGGTGATGTCTGGGCTGGCGGCAGCAGGCACTGTCGTGGGTGGGGGCGTCTTGGCCGGTACAGCGGTGCTCGGGACAGTTCCGGCCCTCGTCGGGGCGGTTATTGTGCACCGGTTCAGCCTGGCTGACGACATCGATCTCCCCGACTGCGAACGCCGGGCCCGCACCGCAGGGCGGGTAGGTGCGATAGCAGGCGGCATCGGCGCCCTTGGCGTCTCGACCTGGGCGATCGGCGCGCTCGGCGTTCCCGGTGTGAGCGCGGCAGGCATCTCATCGGGCTTTGCAGCCCTTGGGAGCATTGTCGGAGGTGGGATGGCGAGCGGGGTCGGCTTCGCTATTGCGACCCCTATCATCGGTGTTGCAGCAGGCGCCTATCTGTTCTACCGGCTATGGCTATGGCTCGAACAGTGGCAGGCTCGGCAGGCATCCGCCGCTCGGTCTCGCCCAGCAGCGACGTGAGAGCACTTCGGTTGAAGCGCTCATGAGTTGCAGTCATGCGCGCAATCGAATCGACAGAAACCGCTAATGCGTGCTGTCTGTCTCCGTCCCTGGATCGTCGCCACCTTGGTCCTGCGAACGGGCAAGAAGTTCGAGGATGATCTGCTGGTAGTTGGTGGCCAGAGCCGCGAGTGGATCAGCCGGGTGGGTGTCACCCGTCTCCTTCGTGGGATCGCCCCCTTCGTCAGTGTCACCGGAAGCTCGAGTTGCTTCGGAGGTGAGATCCCACCACCGGAAGAGCCTCTCTAGGCGCTCGTCCGCACGTGAAGCCACAGTGAGCAAGGAGAGCTCGTCCGCCGTGAGTCGGTCACCGAACGTTTCGAACCAGGCCTTCTCGAGATCATCCGCGCGCGGGGTGGTGAGATCGACAAGGGCGGCGAGGATGTGGTGATGCAAGTAGTGGAGTTGCGTGAGAATGCTATAGCGATGCCATCGCGGATCATCGAGCTCGGGTAGATCTGCCAAGAGCCGCACCATCTGGGCCACTCCCGGCGGTGGCCAGCCTTTAGGCCATGCAGAACGGTGTTCCCACAGTTCGAGGATCGCGGCGCGCGCATTGGAAGCACGAACTTCGGCATCGGCGGCCCCGAGGCGGCTCGCCTCGTCAGCTTCGTGCAGGAGCGAGGCGATGTGGTGGGCAAGCCAGCGGGTGAGGGTGTCGTTGGTCCTCTCGTCGTCCAATTCGGCGAGGATCTTCTCGCCGAGAGCAATCACGGGATCAGCAGACGGTGACTCGTCCGTCGGCGTAGAGGACGTAGATGCGGCTTCGGGGGGGTTGGTACTCTCCACCGTGGTCGTCGCTTCGGTGTCGTCCAATCTGGACCTCCACGATCAAGGCGGTACCGGTCGCTCCGAGGTAGCTAAGCAAAATAGCGTGGTCCACCCGAGTGCGGACACCGGAAGACGTGACCACAGTCACTTCGTCGCCGCCAGATTCTCCCCACTGCTCCGCACGTGCGACAACCCTTCCATCTGACTGGCGGAGGATGAGCCCTGTCCGATCAGGGGCTGCTCCGGTGGTCCGCCTGAATCGGTCGCCGGGCATGGGGAGAACGGGGCGGATCTCGGCGGCATAGGGGTCGTGTTCATCCAGGCAGTCGCGCGAGTCGCGCGGGTTTGCGAGCCAGCCAAAGAGCGTGAATGGGGCATGATCGACCTCGAACTCATCTTCGCCTTCATCGGGAAGCTTCCAGTCTGTCGGATTGGTGGCCGCGGCCAGTGCTCGCTGTAGGTCGGCGGCATGCTCGGGACCCACTAGCGCGGACCATATGTAGGCGTGGCTGTAAGCACCGCGTCGATGCAGCCAGCCGTGACCGGCGACGAGGACCGGATCTGGAAGACGTCCGTCTATGAGGCCCATAACACGATCAAACTCTGCACTGTCCGGGGAAACCCAGACGTCGATGGGAGGCAACATGCCGAAGAGCTGAGGCTCTGCTGGGACCGCGCTGCGCAGATCGGCAAGCCATAAGCCAGGGGCGTTCGGTAGGTGTGGTTCCAGCCAGTACCTCCAGGGATCGTCCTCTGCGTCGTCATAGGCGGACACTCGGACCGGGAACCCTGCGTCGACGAGTTCCCCAGCGGCGCACATCATCGCGTGGTACTCGAGGTAAAGCCTGAGGTTCTCCTCCGGAGGAATCGACCCGTGGCGGTGGCTCATCCTTTGCCACGATCGTTGGTCGCGCAATTCGCGTCGGTCGGTCATCCAGTCGTCCCTGCCGAGGCCCCACTCGTCGATGATCCACCGTTCTGCACGTTCGGCCACAGCGTCCACAGGGAGATCGAAGACCCTTGCAAGTGGTGCGAACCAGTACGGGATGGTGTCCATCGAGTCGAAGTCGTACCTGAGGCTGTCGGAGACGTGGCAATCGTCGTGTCTGTGTTCCGCTCCGCGGTCGCGAAAACAGGAAGGAGGCTGGTTTGTGAGAAGGAGCTGGTCCGGTACAGGTCCGTGGGCAGTGGTGACGGCGAGTGCCGTAGATCGGGCGATCTCCCGAATCTGGGCGTGCGGGAGGTCGCGCGAAAGAGCGTGGCGTGTGATCGCATCGACGTGCGGGTGTAGGAGATCAGGCAGATCGCAGGCCACTCGGGCGAGTGCGGTGAGCAAGGCGGTGGCAGCGGATAGACGGTAGAAGTGCAGGGCGGGATCACGGAACGAGCCAGGGTCTGTCCGATCGAGACACTCCACGAGGGCCGCGGCCAAGTCCCTGGCCACTTGTTGGTCAGAGAAGGTGAGTAGATCCCGGATGCAATGTGATGCCCGCCAGCGGACGCTTCGGCGCGGGTGGCCGGAAACACACCATAGAAACAAAGGAAGAGGGTTGACCGCCCCGTCCGAACCTTCGACGTCGATCTCTCCAAACCGTTCGGTGAGAAGCGTCGTCAGGGCATTGGCAGCCTCCATCGGGCTACACAGGCGGCCCAGGACGGCAGCGATGTTCTGCCACCCGAACGGGGTGAGCCTCGACCGGGCTGCGGGTATGGCGGCGAGGACTGCGCGGCGGACGCCGTCATCGCTAGCGAAGGCGCGAAGCTGGTCGGTCAGTGCGTCGGTCTCCTGCCGCCACGCAAGATCTGTTAGTCGTCGCTCGAGCAGGGATGGAAGAGCGGCAGCTCCCCACGCGGCCACTTCGGGCCAGGGGTTCCACTGCGTTAGACATCGTGCTAGGACGTCGACTACGACGTCTGTTCCGATGTGACCGGGCAGATCGGCAACGGCTGCTAGTGCCGCGACGCGGTCATCAGGCTGGGTCGCAAGGACGACAGACGTACAGAACTCGCGGAGAGGGTCACCGTAGATACCCGCTGCCAACAACCTAGGAAAGTCCTCAGCTAGATCCAGCCAGCTCCGACGGTCCGGGTGATCGATGAGCTCTTGTATGTCGCTGGGAGCTTCAGCAGCGTGCCACTGTCCACTCCCGTGCGTTTCGTCGTGATCCAGAAGGACCACCGGCTCCAGAATCGGGCGAACCTGATCGTCGAGTCCGTGCTCGGTGGCCCAGTCAAGGAGCTTGTGGGCGAGGCGCGGCTGATCGCGCGCGGGGACATCGCTCCGCAACCACTCGGTGACGCGGCGTACCGCCACCCGCGCCGAAGCCGTTCCAGAAGCGCCTCGCGGTAGTCGGTCGATGCTGGCCGTCAGATACCGAAGGCGGGCACCATTTTGTTCGACCAGGTGGCCAAGGCTGAGGGCTTCGGCAGCGGACAAAGCGCCGCCATCCACGGCGCCGAGCACGACGCTCGGCGCTGTTGTACCGAGGTCGACCCGATCTTCGTCGTCCCAGCGGCTGACCGCCGCCAGGCCCACGTATGCGTCAATCCTTCCTACGGCTCGAGCGACCGCCGAATAGGGGACCACGCGAGTGTCGGTGACGTACGGAGATACTGCCTCGGTAGCCCGCACAAGGCCAACGGCGACTTTCGCGCGGTCGGCTTCGGCGATGGCCGCCCGCTCTGCGAGATCGGCATAAAGGGCCATCAGCCGCGCAGCATCGTCGTTGATGCCGGTTGCGGCGTCGACCGCTTCGTCGAACAGGTGCTTGCCGAGTGTCGGAGCCACGTCGCCGGCAAGTTCGGCTGCGCGCGCCAGCAAGTCGAGCCGGTCAGGAGCCGAGTACGTGTCTTCCCGGGCCTGGGCAGCCGCACGCACACAGAGATCTGCAGCGCGGTTCGGATCTGTGCCGCGACGTACGAGGCAGGCCGCCAGGTCGAGCCAAAGTTCAGGCGCGCCATCGCGAAGGAGTGTCGGGGCCGCGTCCGCGAGTTGGTCGATCACATCGACGGCTCCGCTGTCCACCGCGGCGTCGGCTGTCATCACTGCCCAGGCTCGATATGAGTTGTCAATGGTGAACCAGCGATGCCCAGCTTTCTCGAGCCGATTGGCGAGCGCGGTCACGACGAACTCGGTCACCTCGTTCCCATGGACGGCGCTTACGACAGCCCGAGCGGCGAGCAGAGCTGCCTCGAGCAAGGGCCCTATCGCCTCGGTCCACTGGCGGCGCTCATAGTCTCGGGTGTCGTCGCGTCGGGTGGTCAGGTCTCGAGCGTCCGTGTCGTCTTCGTTCCTCGGCCTAAGCGACGGCGGGAGAAGATCATCGACGGTGAGCGTGTTCTCGCCTAGGACAGCTGCGAGGGAGTGCACACGGAGTGCAGCGACGCCGTCGCCTGCACCCGTCGAGAACCCCCAAAGGTGTGATGGCAGAGGCCGCATCCAGTGTCGAGCCAGGGAAGCTGCCATTGTCCGGTCTCCGTGTCGGGCGGCGACCTCGATAAGCAAACCGTTCCACGGCTCTGCTGGGGCGCGGTCCGCGGCCAGCAGTGCGGCCACCACTTCATCGACCCAGCCGCGCTCTGGATCGGCTGCGGCGCCGGAGTAAGCCAGGAACGGCGCCTGCAAAGGGTGTGGGACTTCCTCCGCTATCAGCGCTTCTCTTACGGAGCCCGGTCCGGCTTCTGCCGCGACGCGGGAGGCCAGCTCCGCCGCGGCGGCCATGGCGAAGTTCGCAGGGCGCCATCTACGCAGTTCCGCCGCTGCAGCGCTGAATCCGTCGAGTCGATAGCGAGCCTCCGCGGCGCAGGCGACGTCGTCCACGTCGATGTCCCAGCCGATTGTCTCTTCCTCGGGGTCTGCCATCCATCGGTGCAACCAGGCGTCCGCATGTTCCAATTCGGAGTGGGTAGTCAACCGGTGGGCTGGATCCCGGGACAAAGCGGCAGCTAAGCGCATGTGAATGGGGGCAAGCCATGCGTTGTGGCTCTGGTGCAGTGCATGTGTCCGCAGCAGGTCGATGTCAGAGTAACGGACGACGAGATCGAAGTGGGAGTCGACGAGTGACGACAGCGTGTCCAACCTCGAGGCCGTGTCACAGCCTCGAACCGCGAGACGCACAGCTGCTGCGGCGTCGTCGGTTTCTGCTGCGGCGCGTGCAGCGAGGTCGAGCCTGCGGCCTTGAACTTGCGCGCGCCGGAACCCGTCTGGGATCGCTTGAGGCCAGTCCTCTTCGAGAACGAGTTGAAGGACCGCATCGAGCCGACCTGCTGCGAACAGGTGATCCGCCACATGCGCCGTGGCATCGGCATCATCTCGATATGTGGACAGGAACAGATCAGCAAGCCCCCCGTGTGCGGCGACCAAGTCCGACGGGTCGACTCGGCCGCGAACGTACGTCTCGAAGTCCTCGTCGCGGAACCGGATCTTCCCGTCGACCAAGGCGACACCGGGCGTGAGCCCATGAGCGAATGCGACCACCGCGTCCGAGTCGACGCCGAGCAAAGTTGCAAACGTCTCGATCCTGACCGGTCGGGCCAGAGCAAGCATGCACGCGAGCCAACTGCGACCACCTGTGTTCTCACCACTCACCTGCAGTGCTGAATCGATCAAGTCCTTGAACAACGGCTCGGGTGTCCGGTCACATGCTTCCAGAAGCGTCGGCATGTCCCAGCCTTGAGCCTCTCCTTGAGTCAGCGCGTAGTACTGGGCCCGTGGGTTGCCATCTGTCCGGTTGTGAAACTCGGTCACATTAACGTCCGATTCGTCGGGTCGATAGCGCCGTAAGTGAGCTCCAGACGTAGCGTGGTCAAAGGGCGTTACCTCCACGGAAGCGGCTCCCGGGACACCCAACGTGTCAACCCGATGGCTTCGAGCGCTGAGGACCACGGTGCAGCGTGCGGGCAGTCGCAGCCTGACCAGGTCTTTGAGGAATCCCCGATCGCCACGCTCTGCGGCGGCGATCGCTGCATTGTCTGCGGCGTCGACTCCGAGTACGAGCACGGCCTCGGGGTCAAGTGTTCGAACAGCGGCTTCAAGATTGCGGCCGAACCACCGCCACAGGTCCTCCTCCATCGCTGGCGGCTGGAGCAACAGCGAAGTCCCGCAGCGAATGGCCAGTTCGTTGAGCATCTGCATGACGAATCGCTGCGAGGTGTGGCGTTCTTCGCCCGCGTTGAGGTAGTCGCCTCCTCCATAGCAGTCGAACATGAGGACTACCGAGCCCGGAGGTAGGTGGTCACCGATCTGCCGAAGAGCTGTGGTCTTGCCTGCGCCTGCAGAACCATGAGCGACAACGATGGCAGCAGCGTTCGCAAGCGCCTCCGCCGCGATCGCTTCACTGCCGGGAGCGGGCAACGGATCATCAATCTGGGTCAACCGAGCGGGTGCAGGGTACAGATCGGCGGGATCTGCGACACCGAGCGTCGCCAAAACGTCGACTGCCCGAATACCGTCGCGTGTGCGCTCGGGTAGCGCTTCGGAGCGCACCAGCTCGAACAACCGACGAGCTGATTCACCGCCTCGACCGGGCAAGAAGTCCGACGCGCCGGTGGTGACACTTCGCGCAAGTGCTGCTCTGCCCAACGTCCCGGTCTGTGAGAGATCGAGGACCGTGATGAAGTCGCAGAACTCGTGGCTGCCGAGGCGACTTGCCACGGCGTCCGCGAGCGGTCGAACCACCGCTTCGTGCGCTTCGGAGAGCGCGCTGAGCATCGCCGCCTTCCCTTCACCGGTTCGGCGTGAGCGTGCCCAAGCCGCCGCGGCGTCGATGCTCTCGAGCAACAGGGGATCGCCTGGCTGGTTGCTGACGAGGGCGATGCGCACCTTGCCCACCAATTGCTCATAGGAGTGTGTTTCGATGAGCGCCTTGTAGACACCGGCGAGATCTCCGATGACAGAACGCGCGCTGATTGTCGTACCGTCCACCCGGCGCTTGTTCTGTCGCCGGCAGAGGCGGCTCACTGTCCACGGTGTGTCAGGGTGTCGAGTGCTGTGCTTCAGCTGGGACACGACGACACCGGTGGCGTCGTCAATGGTGTCTCCTCCGAAGTACTCGGCAACATCGACAGCCTGGTACTCCTCGTCAGGATCGTCGACTCGGGTTAGTCCCTCGACTGCGACCAAGGTGAGGTCGCCACCGGGCTCGAGGAGAGCCAACACACGAGTCGCTGCCCACCAGAAATGGAAGTCGTCTCCCGCGTTGGACTCCAGGGCTCCCACCGTCACGTCTCCTCCCTCCGTCCCGGCCGGCTCCCCATTGTGGCAGCCGCAGTCGGCGGGTCGCTCTTGTTGTCAAGGTGCTGCGAGGTGGCTCGAGAGGTCACAGAACCTCGTGCACGAGGAACGCGTCGTCGCTCTCGATGATCCCCAAATGATGTGCGCGCACAGTTTCTTCCAGGTCGCCGAGTTGCCTGGAGATGCCGGGGATGCTCATGCCCATTCCCCTCAGGGAGATTCCCTGTCGTTTCGAGTGCATCATGGACGCTGCCAAGGCCCGGGCATCGTGAGGGTGCCAGACGAGAGAGGTCGGTTTCTTGCGTAAACGCGGAGGCGTCCATCGGACCCTATGTACGGCTAACCGCTGGTCCAGCCCTTCACCTCCCAGCCGATCGTGACGCGACGGTCACCCACATCTTGTGGAGACAAGGTCTTGCCTCACGATGCCAGGCCATGGCACTACGTGAAAGGAGATCCGGAGTTCGAGGGCGTTCAGGGGCATCTCGCGACGACGGGGGGAATAGACCGCCTCGCTAGCGCGATTCCGTAGACGGACTCTATGTGAGGTTGCTTTGTCTTCTCGGAGTTTCGCCAAGGGCTTGAGCATCCGACATTTCGTCAGAAGGGCGCTTGTCAGAGGTGGTTGACGACGTCAACTGGTTGAGACCTTCTGATTTCCGACGAGGTTCTCAACCGGAGCACCGCGTGAGAACCATGCGAGACCACGAGACCACCCGTCGCTCTAGTCTCATAGCAGTGTCCCGTCGGCCTGGAGGTCTCTATGGCCCTCATTGAGCGTTTTGAACACCGACCCCTCGATGGCACCCGAATCCACGATGGCGTGTCCTGCGGGTACCGCTGGTTCGATATCGGACGTCGCAGGATCCTGCAGCTAGATACCTACGGATCAAACGAGCGAGCGATCCCTGGTAAAGCCAGCCAGTCGCTTCAGATCGACGAGGCTGCCGCCCGCCAACTCAAGCAGCTCATCGAGGATGCGTTTCCCGGGATATGACCTGATCAACAGTCAGGGTCTGTCCAGACCTCTAGGCTTCATCGTCTTCCCCGTCCTCGTCGTCGCTCCCGCCAGCAACCGAGTCGAGGTACTCGCGTCGCACTAGGCGCAGCGATCGAACTGGTTCCTTCTCCACGAGAAGGAACCACCAGCCGTTTGTGGCCCGTCCCGTAATAGATCCAGCGGCTGCAGAGGGACTGTCATAGATATCACCACCGAGGTCGAGGCGGCCATCAGGAAGCAGTGTCGCCACCACAGTACCCGCTCGTTTCCCGCTTCGTGCGAAGAGAGCCATGCCAGCCGTAAGCCAACCCGCAGCGATGAGGTCAGAAAGTTGAACCTCATACGATGGCGGCTGTCGTTTCTCCTCCACACCTGACCGGTGGCCTTCAGGAACGGGCCAAATTGAGGCGATTGCGGTCGTCAGTTCCTTCGTGCGCCCCCGAATAGAGCGCTCGTCCCAACCACCCGGGTATGCCCTGACAAGCCGGCGGTTCATGAGGTAGACGTCGAATTCTTCGAGAACGCTACGCTTCCCGCCTTTGCCGTCCGCACCGAGCCAAGCGCTATTAGAAAGTTTTGGATTCAGCTTCTTTGTTAGCAGGGTGAGATTTCCAATTGAATCGATAAGCATGTTGCGCTCGGAAGCCACAACGCTCTCTGGCAAGGGCCAATGCTCCTCCCACCTCTGGGGCATGATGTGCTCGATTGTCAGCTTGCGCGAAACGCGCTCTTCGCCTGGGCCATCCGCGTCGTGGGTGAATCCCCGTAAGTTGTCCTCGATGGCCTCAAGTACCATTCGCAACCTTGGCCGCGGAATACGGCGATAGGCCGCTAAGGCCGCAAGCTCCTTTGCCAGGTCGATGTCATCCGGCCAATAGCGACTAGTGCTGTGCTGATTCGCAAAGAAGTCCTGCACAAGATCACCTGAAGTCTCCCTATCGCCCTTGCGCAACTGAGTGATTAGCTCGGCGATTACCTGCGTATAGGACTTTGTGCCTGACCTAAGCAGGGCCCTCCTAACCATCCAGCTTTCGACTACATCGAGGGCCCTGATGAGCTGGTCTTCCGGAATTGCTGGCGCTTCAGGGTCCAGGAGGTGGAGCACGAGCGGCTTGACCGATTCACTTTCCAGTACGCCTGTCCGGTAGGCGAACAGCTCAAGTCTTCTGCCAGCCGGGGTCCCCGGAGAATGCGCACCTTCAATGAATGCCCTGTACAGAAGTGCGGCGCGGGTCAACTGCTGAAGCAAGACAGGCATCGGCTCGTCCGCATCGTTGTCAGCAAAGTCTCGGAACCGCCCGAAAACGTCACGCGCAACGATTTCTTCACCAGTCCGAGATATAAGCCAGTGGTTGATGAAGATTGAGGAGCGTTGGTAGGGGAATCGCCCAACGTTGATCGCCTCCTCCCAGAACGCAGTCTCGAACTGGGCCCATTGCTGCTGATAGGCCAGCTCAACATCGGCTCCCGACTCGAGGAGCCGCTGAAAGACGAAGTTCTTCACTAGGTCAGCGGCCGTGAGCTGTGCCCCTCGAGCATTCAGTGTCTCGAAGATCTCTTGAGCGTCTTCGTCGACGGCAAGATCGATAACAACCATGTGGATCAGATCCCTCATGGCTGTCTCAAGCGCCACCGCACGTTCATGACATGCCGCTTCCCCTTCTAGCAATAGCCACTCGCGTGCATTTCGGGCGAAAAAATGGTGAGCCTCGATTAGTCGCTCGCCGTGAAATCCCAGAGATCCGTAGTCGACAGGGTGCGGCGCGCCCATCACCGCAGCAAACGCAGCTCTGTCACGATTAGTAGGCCAAACCTTGAAGCGATCTTCAGGGCGTTCGCAAAACTCCTCGGCGTTGTTAACCAGCGCGCGAACACGGCCCGCTGCGTGGCGGTCGGCGCCGACGTCGACTAGCTCGGACTGCACTGCGTCAAAGAGAAGCTGGAGGGTTGTGAGGCGTTGCTGACCGTCGATGATGGTTCGAATATCGATGTTTCCCGTGGGTCCTGGTATCTCCTGAAGTACAACAGCGCCGAGGAAGTGAGGTCGGTGAGATACATGAGGGTCACGCAACGCCCGTTCAGCGACCCTGGTTAGATCGCGCCATAGGGGATCCCACTGGTTGGGTTCATTCCATACATAAGGTCGCTGAAAGAGTGGAACCCGAAACTGCTGAGGAATAGCGAAGAGGCGCTGCGGCGTCCTGACTTGGGTGTCCACCTAGTTCTCCAAATCTGACGGCTGACTAGAACAAGTTCCCAAAGATACCCAGGAGGAGCCGCTCATGCCTCGTGGTTTTGGCCCCAACGTCCACAGTGAGCCAGAGATGACCAGGGGCGTCAGAGGCCAGCTCCGCCGTTCTAACCCTGAGGCTGAGGTCTTGTGCGAGGCGAGCCTGCGCGACCAAAATTGGCGCGATCCCAGAATCGAGCCTCCGGCAAAAGAGGTGGTGACGTCAGGCAGTGACCGGTGATCAGCTGCTGTTGACGAATCTGCCCAAAGACTCTGATCGTCGATCAGGAGTTCTGCCCGCTTCTTCTCGCAGCAGTTCTGGCTGCTGCTGTCAGATTCCGACGGGTACGTCGCCGAGCTGGACCCTGAGGCAGGGAACGCCTTCGGCTACGCCGATCTCGGTGTGGCGAACGTTACGGCCGTCCTGTTTACGACGACGGTCAAAGTCACCAAAAAAGCGATCCGGTCGGCGATACCTTCTGCGCAGAATGCGTGGGCGCGAGTGCCGCTTAGGGCAGTGGGCGCTCCGGCTGCCAGCCCAAGCCTTCAGCCACGACGCTCTCCTTTGTATCGTCTGGCCCACGGCGTGAGCGCTGTGGGCCACCGCGAGAGCCCTCGCCGCTGAAGTCCCTTGTCTACAGCGGTGTTCAGCCCGATGATCTCGGCGTGTGACGGTGCCTCCGAGTAGCGTCGAGTGTGTTGTGGAACGAAAGGACCAGGTGTGCGGGCTCGCCAACGACATTGGGCGCTGATGGGGATCCCTAACAACGCTGGTCATAGCTTTGGAAGACTCGGCCTTAGCAGCTTTGGGCACAGCCGGCACCGGGTTTGCTTGGCTCCGAGTGCATCCAGCGTTGCCTAACCTGCAGCTTCATCCCGTCCTTGAGCAAGCACTCCGGTGAGCGCCATCTCAGCAGTTCCCGCGCATCGCCCCACGGGCGCCGGGATGTAAGGGAGGGACGGGGCAATGAGGGATCAGGGTGAGATCGACCACAACGCGAAGCTGCTTGCGCGCGAGATGAATGACATGGCCGGGTGGCTCGTGAAGAATGCCTGCGAGCTGCAGGACGTACTGGGGGATGGTTTCTAACACGATGGCCATCAAGAAGTCCGACCTGTACTCGTCGCTTTGGGCTTCGTGCGATGAACTCCGTGGAGGCATGGACGCAAGCCAGTACAAGGATTATGTCCTGTTCATGCTGTTCATCAAGTACATCACCGACAAGTACGGCAACACGACCAACTTCGCTCCTCCCGTGACGATCCCGAAGGGCGCGAGCTTCAAGGACATGCTCGAACTCCGCGGCAAGAGCGACATCGGCGACAAGATCAACACCCAGGTGATCGCGCCGCTTGTCCAAGCTAATGGGCGGTTGGCCCGTAGCGATTTCCCCGACTTCAACGACTCCAACAAACTTGGAGAGGGGCAGGCGAAGGTCGACCGGCTAACCAACCTGATCAACATCTTCGCCAGCCCTCAACTCGATTTCTCGCAGAACCGTGCGGACCACGACGACATCCTGGGCGACGCTTACGAGTATCTGATACGGCACTTTGCCACCGAGAGCGGCAAGAGCAAGGGACAGTTCTACACGCCCGCCGAGGTCAGCCGCGTCATCGCCAAGGTGATCGGGATCTCTCCTGGGATCACGAAGGCGTCCACTACCGCCTATGACCCCACCTGCGGCTCAGGCTCACTGCTCCTCAAGGTCGCGGCGGAGGCGGGCAAGCACATCACACTCGAAGGGCAGGAGAAGGACGTGACCACGGCGGGCCTGGCCCGTATGAACATGATCCTGCACGACTTTCCCACAGCGAACATCGTGTCTGGCAATACCCTGGCCGCGCCAAAGTTCAAAGATGGCGAGCAGCTCCGGACTTACGACTACGTCGTCGCTAATCCGCCGTTTTCAGACAAGACGTGGACGACAGGACTTACTCCCTCAAAGGACTCCTACCAGCGCTTTGCCTGGGGTGAGCCCCCGGCCAAACAGGGCGACTACGCCTACCTGCTCCACATCATCCGCTCTACGAAGGGTGACGGGAAGGCCGCTTGCATCCTGCCCCACGGCGTGCTCTTCCGCGGCAACGCCGAGGCGAAGATACGCGAGCAGCTTGTGCGTTCCGGCTACCTCAAGGGCATCATCGGGCTGCCCGCCAACCTCTTTTACGGCACTGGCATCGCCGCGTGCATCGTGGTGCTCGACAAGGAGAATGCGGTCGGCCGTAAGGGCGTGTTCATGATCGACGCGTCCAAGGCATTCCGGAAGGACGGCGCGAAGAACCGGCTGCGTGAGCAGGACGTCCACAAGATCGTCGACACCTTCACCAAGCAGGCCGAGGTCCGTGGGTATGCGCGCATGGTCCCGCTCGACGAGATTGCCGACCGGAAGAACGACTTCAACCTCAACCTGCCGCGCTACATCGACAGCACCGAGCCCGAGGACCT
>DAIQQK010000244.1:0-3722 GCA_036786835.1 Acidimicrobiales bacterium
ATAGATCCACGAGCTCAAAGACCCACCCAGCGCTCACCGGTCCGGTGACATGGCGTGTGCCGGCGCTCGATGCAGCAGATTCGATGGGTCACATGGTTAGCGGGATCTCGGAATGGAGTCCGTGTCGCATCCCGCCGTGTTGGAGGGGTCGGGATGAGGGAGTTCTTTCGTCGCCTCTCGGAATGCCACCGGCATTATTCGTCGGATCTCTGTGTTCATCGACGGCAAATTGTAGCGCTGACCCCAGAAGACCACATCACCGGTGTACAGATCCATGTTTCGGAACATGTCGTCTTCCGGCACGCCCTCGATCATGGTGGCCATGTCACCAAAGTTCATGTCCACAAAGTTGTGGGTCGGAGACTTTCCCCACCAAGTGTCGACTCGAGCATCGAAATGATCAAAGTTGTTTCGCATCCGGCGCGAGCGCAGTGGAGATGCGTCGGAGACTTTCAAAGCCTCTCGAAGGGGCGCGCGCGCCGGCGCGACCGCTGACTCACTCCCCCAGAGGATCTTCGAGATATTGGCAGTGGCCGTCAGAAACGACTGAATGGGAGACCATATTCGGAATGCGCGTTCCCACGCGACTTCCGTATTTCGTGCGATGAGTTCATTGGATGGCAATCCGACCAGTGCCAGATATTCGGCGCTGGGGCCCTTCTCCTCGTTCAGTTCGGGAAGCCGCTCGACCAAAGCGTCATATTCGAGCGCAGCGAACTTACATTGGGTCCAGACTTGATCCTGAAAGAGCTTCTGAAGGAACGGATCCACAGGTTGTCACCGATCTTGTGGTTGGTCAGTTCTGCAATAGGTAAGCCTGTGCTTTCCAACCCCGCCAACCGGCCAAGCGCAATACCCATTCGCCCAGGTCAGGGTTCGTACGGCCATGAAGGCGAACGCCGTTCCATGAGGTGGCGATGAAGCGCCTCGGGTCAAGGTGAATCGGCGTCCCATTGAGTGCACGCGAGCGCGAGGTGGCCTGCGGCGTTCCACTCGTTGCGCGACCCACCAGAGCGACGAGCCGGCCAGGGCGCCGCCACGCGCCGCGGATCCCAATCCCGAGGTCTTGGACATCGCCAGGTGGTTCCCTCCCCACTGTCTCAGGCACGCCTCCAGGTCGGACACACGGACGGGATAGGTGGACATCCGGGGTGGGACCGTGCGGTTCTGCCGGGGCCGAGGACCGGCTATTGGCCACGAGCCGTACACTGTTGCCATGTACTACGGGCACGGGTCGTGGATCGCCGTCGTGATCTTTGGTGGCCTGTTCGCGATGCGGATGCTCTCCTCGCAGCGCCGGCGAGGGGGCTACGGCAGGGCTCGCGTCTCCAAGAGCTCCTTTACCAGCGCCGGCTCCCAAGGTCCCGCCCCAGGGTCATCAGTCCCCTCTCGGGGCAAGGGGGGCACGACGTTCACCGGCATCGCGGCCGGATGGCTCGCCGACCCTTTCGCCAAGCACGACCAGCGGTACTGGTCGGGGACACAATGGACCGAGCACGTTGCCGATGGCGGCGTCCCCGGCACCGATCCGCCCCCGCACGGCGCGAGCTAGAGGCGCCTGACTGGTCAGCCAGGGTCGGTCACCGTTCGACAGACCCAGGACGTGACCACGCCCGATCAACGATGCCTTGAGCGGTATCGAAGACGCCGGGCCCCGCACCCCTTCGCCATTGCCAAGGCGATTCGATCGGCAGAGAATGCCGCTAGTGAGCCTGACGCGACGGATGTCCAATGGCCGACGCAGGGTGGTCCTTGGCGTACTCTTTGTGCTCGTTTGCTCGGTGATCTGCACGTCCAGTCGTGCCATCCCCGCAGGAGCCACGGGGATCAACCTCATTCAACACGTCATCGTCATAACCCAGGAGAACCGGTCTTTCGACCAATACTTCGGCACGTTCCCGGGAGCAGACGGCTTTCCCGCCGGGGTCTGCGTCCCTGACCCAGCCACCGGCTCGTGCGTGAAGCCGTATCACGACCCCTCTGACATCGTCAGCGGGGGGCCTCACGGAGCCCCCAATGCCCTCGCCGACATCGACGGGGGAAAGATGGACGGCTTCGTCGCCCAAGCCGAAAAGGCGGGCAGTCCGGATCCCCATGATGTGATGTCGTACAAGGACAAGCACGACATTCCCAACTACTGGAAATACGCCAAGCACTTCGTCTTGCTGGATCACCTCTACGAGCCGAACGCATCCTGGAGCCTGCCGGCTCACTTGTACATGGTGTCGGGATGGTCAGCCAAGTGCACATCCTCCACCGATCCGAGCACGTGCACGAGCACGAAGTCTCCGGCGAAACCAACAAAGACCACGCAGTACCCTTGGACCGACCTCACCTATCTCCTGCACAAGAACAACGTGAACTGGGGCTACTTCGTCATGAACGGCTCCGAACCAGACTGCGTCGACGATTCGGCGATCACGTGCACACCCGGCACCCAGGACTCGACCACGCCGAGCATCTGGAACCCCCTACCCGACTTCGAGACCGTCAAGGACGACGGTCAGAGTGCGAACATCCAGTCAGTGCAGAACTTCTACACCGAAGCGAAGAGTGGGACCCTTCCGGCCGTGAGCTGGGTCGACCCCTCCGGCGAGGTGAGTGAGCATCCTCCCAGCCTGACCAGCCTTGGCCAGACCTATGTGACGAGCCTGATCAACGCGGTGTCGAACGGCCCTGACTGGGGCTCTTCGGTGATCTTCCTGGACTGGGACGATTGGGGCGGCTTCTACGACCAGGTCGATCCGCCAACCGTCGACGCCAACGGTTTCGGCCTCCGAGTCCCCGGTATCATCATCAGCCCGTTCGCAAAGCGCGGCATCATCGACCACCAGTCGGCCTCCTTCGACGGCATCAACAAGTTCATCGAAGACGTGTTCCTCAACAGCCAACGAATCGACCCTGCGACCGACGGGAGACCTGATCCTCGCCCCGACGTTCGAGAGAGCTTGGCTGCATCCGGAAACCTGATCGAAGACCTCGACTTCAATCAGAAGCCCAGAGCACCGCTCATCTTGTCGACCCACCCGAAGACCGACCTGGCCCAGACCCTCACCGGACCGACGACGTGCACGGTGGGAAGTCTGCACATGACGTTCTCGCCACCGCTCTCCGTCGTTGGGAGCAGCGGCCCGACCACCGTCACCGTCACCGCCAAGCCGCTGGAGGGCTGCACCACCGTCACTCCGCCCGGTGTCCTCAGGAAGGGTGCGATATCCGGCTTGACGGGCTCGCTCGCGGCTGGCGCCTCGTGCGCAGTGCTGGCAGGTTCTACGCTCACGGCCCTCTCAGGAGGGACGGTCAGTTGGTCACCCAAACGCGCTATCGACCCGTCCGATTCATTGTCGTTCCCGGCGGGAACACTCTCCGCTTCGGGCTCGGGCACCTTGGCCCTCACATACTCCGGTGGCAAAGTCGTTTTCGGGTCGTTCACGAACACCGGTGCGTCGTCCCTACGTGCCACCAGCGCCAAGACCGCATCAGTCCTGAGAGCAACTTGTGCTTCGGGGGGCCTCGACGACGTCAGCTTCTCCGGAACGGTAACGCTCTGACGCCAGGGGCGGTGCATTGCGCGGGCACCTCGCGGGTCGCGGGACGACCAGGTGAGAGGTGGCTGCCCCGACCGGGGGTGCGTCACAGCGTTGCCGATGTCAGGCACCCGGTCGGGCAGTACCTCCTAACCAACGGGTGCGAACCAGCGGAGATGTGAGGGATTGACCAGA
>DAIQQK010000245.1:0-3711 GCA_036786835.1 Acidimicrobiales bacterium
AGGCCGGCGCGCTTGCAGGCGCTCTCGACGATCGCCGAGATACCGGAAGTGCTCAGGCCGCAGTGCGGGGCACGGACTCTCGTGAACACCTCGCGCGCCGCACACTTCGGCCGTCCACGTGACAGCCATCCCGCGACCGCCTTACCCACGTCATCCGGCAGCGGCAGACTCGCCCGCTTCGCGCCCTTTCCGGAGATGGTGAGCTCGCCTCTGCGCCAGTCGATGTCGTCGAGGCAGAGGTTCGCCACTTCACCGGCGCGCAACCCGAGGCGGACGAGAAGCAGCAAGACCGCGTAGTCGCGACGGCCGAAGGTGGTCCGCCTGTCGCAGCTCTTGAGCAGCTTGGCGACGTCAGCGGCGGAGAGAGCAGGTGGGAGGCTGGCGAGTCGCCAGCTGGCCACGCCAGGGACCGACTCGGCGAGACCACGCGGTGTCAGACCCCCGAGATGACAGAAGCGGAGGAAGCTGCGCATTCCGGTGACGACGTACTTCGACGATCCGACGCTGCGCTGCCGGCACTCTTCGAGGACGAACGTGAGCACGTCCCCACCGGCGAGCGTGTCGAGGCCGAGGGAGGGCAGCACGGCGCGGGTCGCGAGGAAGAGTCGAGCCACGTTCCGGTTGTTCGTCACCGTCGAACTGCACAGTCCCCGCTCCTCCCGGAGATACCTGTCGAAGCGATCAAGCAGGTGCTCCGCCGGAGTCACCGGACCAATGGGTTCGGGTGCCGGGACGACGCCGAGGCGGTGCAAATAAGAGAGCAGGGGTGAGACGCCCTTCGCCGAACGCCACAGCACATAGCCGTCCTCGCGTCGCGCGACGAGGAACTCCTCGACCCGGTCAGGCGTGAGGTCACCGACCTCCAGCCCGCGTGCCAGCATCCACCTGCTGACATGCGCCATCAGGCGGAGCTGGTCACATGTCGGGCCCGGCCGATACCCCAACCGCTCCACCTCCGCACGGAACCCGGCCACGTATGGGAAGAGCGGGCCGATGACTCTTACTCGAGATGGGTTTCCCATGGCGATGCCTCCTCTCGGAACTGCACTTGTGAGAGGAAGCGTGGCTCCGTGATCGGGCTCTGATTATGTGGAGTGGATCAGCTCACGCGACAGCGGAACCAGGGACAACGCCCTGACTCTCCTCGGAAGTCCACATAATCCGGCCGTCTCCATAATGGATGACACAGCGCTGGCGCAGGCTCTGGGGAAAGTGGATCTCGATCGCCGAGATGAGCCCGGGTGCTCCGTCGGAGACGACCAGAAGCGGTGGACGAAGCCCGTGTTGCTTGAGCTCGGCGAGGAAGTCTCCCCACGCGTCGGTCGACTCCGAGCTCGAGGCGGACAGGGCGACAAGGTGTGGGTGCCCCGTCGGTGTCGATCCCCCAGGCGACGAGCACCGGCTCTGCCCGGGCGTGCTCGTGCGTCTTGAAGTTGTAGGGGTCGGACCGGGGCGCGGTGCCGGTATCTCGACCGGTCGTTTCCTCGGCCCGCCCCTCCGAACCGGACGTGCGGCTTGCACCGCATCCGGCTCTCCACGAGCCCATGCAGCGAGCTACGCGGCGGTCCGTTCCGGCACGGTCGCCCACGGCGTCGGGATGCGGTCTGCCCGGTAGACGTAGCGGGTCACCCGCACGCCGCCTGGGTTGAAAAGCATCACCTCGCCCTCCGTAGGCCACCACCCCAAGAGGTAGTGGCGGCGGAGCTGCTTCCGTGAGATGCGGCCATGCTTATGGCGAATCCAGCAAATCACCCGGCGCCACGTGAACGCCCGGAGATAGCCGGTGCTGTTGTCGCTTGGCCGAGGTGCCGCCAAAGCGCTCCCAGGCCTCGACAAAGTGCTCGTCGAGGACCGAGAGAGCGATATTGGCGAGCAGCGGGGAGAGAATGCCCCCCTGGGAAGTGCCGGCGATCGTGTCCCTTTCGGCGCCGTCCTCAGAGAGGACGCCGGACTTGAGGAACGCCTTCACGAGGGCGAGGACACGCTTGTCCCCGATCCGATCGCGCACCCGGTCCATCAGGGCCGTGTGGTCGATCTCGTCGAAGCATGCCGTGATATCCCCTTCGAGCACCCACTCCTAGGAGCGGGAGCAGAGGAAGTGGATCTCGGCGATCGCATCTTGCGCCCGGCGCTTCGGGCGGAAACCATAAGAACACGGCTTAAAGTCCGCCTCGAAGATCGGCTCGAGCACCAGCTTGAGGGCGGCTTGCACCACCCGGTCCCGCACGGTCGGGATGCCGAGGCGATGGAGCTTGCCCGACGCCTTTGGAATCATCCGCTCCCGGACGGGGAGGGGCTGGAACCTGCGGGCCTTCAAGTCATCCCACAGGTCGCCGAGGAAGGCCTCGGTGCCTCGCTCGGTCTCGACGTAGTAAGCAGTCTGGCCGTCCACGCCTGCCGAGCGGCTGCCCCTGTTGCCCCGGACCCGGCGCCACGCCTCAAAGAGGACGGCCGGGTCGATAACGAGGTTGTAGAGGTCGCAGAACCGACGGTTCGGGGAGTCGGCAGCCCACTGATGCAGCTTCGTCTGGATGCCCAGTACGAGGCGTCCTTCGCCTCTGGCCACGGTGCGCCTGTATTCACCGGCGACCTCCTGGCGTGCCAGTTCCTCCACTGCGGTCTCGCTGTCCTCCTTCGCCATGTGGTCGGCTTTCCCGACCTCGGACTACTACGAGGACTCCGCCCCATAGCCGACAGCTGACGACGAGCCTGCCCGCCGCCGACCTGGCTGGTCGAACGGGGAGGGCGGCCCCGAGTGGTTCCCACGTTCACCGCTGACCGGTCGACGAGGGTGGTGCCCAGCTATTCCCCTGCAGCCTTGCCACGAGTACGCCGCAGGCCTTCCTCGTGGCCCCGTCGCCGACAGCACTTGTGCCGACGACAGTCCGCTCGCCCGGGTACATCGGGCTCCCGGTTCGCTGCTGCCCGGCCCATATCCGCCAGGTTGGAGCCGGTGTCTCTCGCTTGAGGGGGTTCCACCACTGGTTCATCCGTATTGCACCTTCTCGTCTCGCTTGCCGAACCCGGACCGTCTGGCAGTGCCGGTCCGTCTCGTCGTTGTCGAGGCTGCTCCCACCTTCCCCTGCGCCTCCAGGGTCAGGCTGCCTCCAGCTTCAGCGGCCTGCTGCGATAGGCCACAGGTGGGTCCTTTCTTCCCACCCGGTCATTCGGCGCCTCGTGGCGCACTGCCCCGTCCAGGTACAGGTAGTCGAGGCGCAGTCCTAACAGGTCGCGCTCTGAAAAGCGGAGCGCATGGCAGCGCTACGCAGGCCGAACCGATCAGAACCGAACGCCGGTCGAATCGAAGACTGATCGCGACCAACCTCGACTTCATCAGGTGGGGATCAAAACAGGTGAGCACGGTGGGGCCAATCCAAGTTGACAAACTCACGGGCGAACTCGTCTTTTACCTGCAGGCAGATGCGGCTGACCGTCGAGCGGCTCGGCGAGGGCCGCCTCCACGTCACGGTCCGACAGCGCATGCACCAAGGCCGAGATTACGAGCGCCTCGAGGGCTGACGTTTTCGTGACGGTCGTACCGAACGGCTGCGAGCAGAACTTCTCGTCGGTGTCTCTGAGCTTGGGATGGCCGAGCTCGACGGCTCAGCAACCATCGTCGTCTTTATGGCCACGGGCGGCCGGCCGGCGCATCTTGGTCCCGGCGCTCATAGCGTTCGCGACCCAAGAAGGTGTCAACTTCGGCCTCGATCG
>DAIQQK010000246.1:0-3651 GCA_036786835.1 Acidimicrobiales bacterium
TCGGCGATGACCGTGATGTCGAGGCTCTTGGCAAGCGAGATAACGGCAGCCACGATGGCCGCTGCTTCCCTTTCGGTCTCGATGGTACGAATGAACGACCCGTCGATCTTGATGATGTCGATCGGGAAGGTGCGCAGGTAGGTTAGCGACGAGTACCCGGTCCCGAAGTCGTCAAGCGCAATGGTGACACCCTGATCGCGTAGATCGCGAAGAATCGCTTGAACGCTTATGGCGTCGTCGATGAGCGTGGTCTCTGTCAGTTCCAGGGTCAGCAGGGTAGGATCAAGTCCGCTGTTGCTCAGTGCATCGCGAACGATCTCTACGATGTCTCCTCTGAGGACTTGCCGGCTGGAGATGTTGACGCTGACACAAAGACGTCGGCCGGGCCACTGTGCCATCCACAGTGCCGCCTGGGCACAGGCCTCGTTGAGCACCCACGAGCCGATATCGATGATCATGCCGGTCTCTTCCGCCACGGCAATGAAGGACCCCGGGGCGACGAGTCCGAACCCAGGGCGGTCCCATCTGACCAGGGCCTCGAAGCCGACAATCGCTCCGGAATCAGCAGCGACGATCGGCTGGTAGAAGACCCGGAGCTCCTTGCGCGAGACGGCCTGACGCAGTGACGTCTCGAGCTCCATGCGGGTGGCGATCTCGCGTTGCATGTTGTCATCGAAGAACTCAAACCTGGCTCTGCCGGCATCCTTGGCGCGATACATGGCGGCATCCGCGTCTTGCAGGATCACCTCAGCCGTCTTGCCACCATCACCGGAAAATGCGATGCCAATGCTCGCACCTATAGAGACGTGGCGCTTACCGAGAGAAAAGGGGACTCCGAGGCTGGAGAGAACGCGACTCGCAATCACGGCCGCGCCATCTTGGTGTTCGAGGTCTTCACAAAGAATGGCAAACTCGTCACCCCCGAAACGTGCGACGTCATCACTCTGACGCACGAGCTCTCGGAGGCGGGCTGCCGCTTCGATGAGCAACTGGTCGCCTGCGGCATGGCCCATCGAGTCATTGACCTGCTTGAATCGGTCGAGATCGACAAAGAGCACGGCCAAGGAATGCTCGCCCCGCCTCACGCGGGCCAGCGCCTGCTCGGCACGGTCAATGAACAGCTGGCGGTTGGCCAAGGCTGTGAGTGGATCATGAAGGCTGCGATCAAGCTCGAGCCCGACAAGATTGGAGACGCGCCTCGACGACCAGGCCATGACCTCACCGAGCACGGCCGCGGCGGGCATGGTGACGATGACGCACTGCAGGCCGATTGATCCGTGGCCTCCCTCGGTCAGAATGCCGCCCAGGGCCAGCCCCGAGAGACAGGCCGCCACGGTGGGAGCGCCGCGCACTTGGATCAAGCCACTCCACGCCACAACCATGATGAAGAAGATGGGATAGACGGCCACGGCCGACTCGGAGCGGGAGAAGTGATCGAACTGATCACTGAGAACCAGGTATCCGATCGCCACGAGGACCACGCCGCTTGCCACGAAGCGCAAGTGCCGGGACCAGGGCAACAACGGCACGAACAATGCCGTGAGGATGGAGACGAACCCGGTCATGCGAAGCGCGGCGACATTGACTCCAGGCAGAGCGGAAAGAAGCGTGTTCGCAACGGTCACACTCCCGGCGCCGAAGAACAAGAGTGCGGCTGATCGACCAAGAAGGCGAGGTTCGCTAATTCGTGGGTCACTGGCATGCCGAGCACGCGCCGGTGCGGGGGAGAGTCCTCTGAGTGTGCGTCGTGACTGCTCGAGTGCCAGCTCAAAGTGCCGCTCGCGAGTGATGTCGCGGGTGAGGACTGTCACCGTGTCGTCGTCGACGGGGACAACGGTGACCCGACGCCAACCACCCTTGCCGGCAGGGAGGATCAGTTCGATATCGGTTTCTTGCCGCTCCCCGGTGTGCAAGGCGGCGCCATACAGGCCCCAAAGGGCGGAGTTGTCGGCTGCTGCATCCAGAAGACTCAGCGGTACGCCGACGACATCCCCCACAACCCCTTGCCACCGATCTTGCACCAGCCCATTGGCATCGATGACCGTCCAGTCGATGATCGTCTCGCCTGTGCGCACGGCACGGAGCACGGCGTAGCCATCCCCACAGGCATCCAGGGTGGCGATATGACAGTGCTCTCGCATGGCGGAGGGAGAGCCCGTGCTCTCTGGCCTGTGCCTGGGCGCGGGTGTGGCGTCAGAAGGCAGATTCCTTGCCTGCGCTCGGGTCGCCATAAGGAGAGAAATCGGCATTTTGGGCCCTGGTCTGAAGCTCCCCGACCCTGCCGAGCAGAGGTTTCGAAGCGGGGCAGGCCCAATGCCCAGACCCACTCGTGGCGGTTCGCACATTGCGATTACAAGCGGGTGCCTCTGAGGAGGCCACATGAGCTGTTTCCGACTCTTCTTGAGCCGGCGCGCCCGATGCCGGTCCGTGTCGGGTCCTGGGCGGCGCGTCGGAGAAGGACAACAAGTCGATCCGAGCAGTATCGCTGTGTGTCACGAACGAAAGGAGGTGACGATGTAGAGGATCGTTATCGACCGATCGATGCTGTACCAGAGACGGGGGAGGGCCCCCCGGGATCGCCTTGCAGGGGGAGGTCTCAAACCACCGCAAGCGGCGTCGGTCAAGAGCCGGGGTGGTGAGCGTTGCGGATAAGGCGCACCCAGAGTGCTGTCGTCAGGTGTGGACCAGGAAGGCGAGCGAGAGCGAACCGCTGATGACGTGTCGAGAGCTCTTTATCGACATCGAAACCAGGTCAACTCCACGCGAGGCGTTCAGCGAGGCGACAGCCAGGGTAGCAGCGTGATAGTGAGAGAATCTCTCCAACGGACCGGGCCACAACACGGGAAAGCAGCTGATCAGAGCATCCAGTGTTACGGCTTGCGTGACGATTTCCAAGTCACCAACATTTCACGAGCCCCAGGGGCTGACCAGGTGAGGAAATTGAGGCTGTCCATGCACGGTGGAGGACGCCCGAGCAACGTGATGGGCCCAGGTCGTATCATCCCGCATTCCGGCCTGCACCGAATCCGAAGCCCCTCCGCCCACGCCGATAGCGGCGCCGCACCCGGTCCTTCCGCCCAGCAACCCGTCGGCGAATATCGCGGAGTCGCCGAACTTCGCCACGATTTGCACGCAAGACGGCACGGAGTCGGCTCCGTGCATCTCCGCCGCCACCCAGGCGACCGACGCGGCCCGCTCCCTCGAAGGCTTGAGCGCCATGATCCTGCCGTCGGATTTCGCCGGGCTCGCACCGGCCGAGCAGCTCTTCGTACTCACCGACATCGAGCGCGTCGACCGGGGCCTGCCGCCCGTGGTCGGGATGGTCCAGGAGCTCAACCAGGATGCCCAGAACGGGGCAGCGGATAACACCGACCCGATGCCTTCGGCGGTACCGCCGGGGTCGTCCGTCATGGACTGGGTCTCCAATTGGGCCGAGGGCGCCGGCCCGCTGGGCTCCAATTACTTCTGGATGTACGACGACGGCCCGGGGTCCGGAAACATCGATTGCATCGCCAGCGACCCCTCGACGTGCTGGGGACATCGCGACAACGAGCTCGGCTTCAACGCGTCCGAAGTGGCGTCGTCGCAGGGAGTGCTCGTCATGGGAGCCGCCGAAGCGACGGTGGCCTCTGACAGCCCCTGGACCAGTGA
>DAIQQK010000010.1:0-52370 GCA_036786835.1 Acidimicrobiales bacterium
ATTCAACAGACTTGTCGCGGCCACTGCTTGAATCCGCCCCTGGGAGCGATCCCGGGTGGTTCTCCTCCCGAGTTGCACGGCGCGAGCCGGTCGATACCGGCATTTCCGGGCGGCCGCGCTCCCCGAGAGCAGAGTGTCAGTTTGGGTTGACATCCCCCGCCTGTCAGTCCAGACTGACAGTGTGGACATGGAAGAGATCACCACCGCCGTCGGATCGGGAGACCCAGGTTCGGGACTGCGCGCGTCTGTTGCCCTTCACCGGCTCGCCGAGCGCATCGAAGCCAACCGGGTACGGGGTGCGCGGATGGCCGGTTGGTCCTGGCAGCAGATCGGAGATGCACTGGGCATCACTCGCCAGTCCGTCCACGCCAAGTACGGGAAGGAACTGCCGTGACAACCGACGGGACCGAGTACCACCCCTGGACGACCTACATCTGGGCTCGTGAGGAGGCGCGTCGATGTGGAGACCGCCGGGTCGGCACCGACCACCTGCTGCTCGGCCTCCTCCATGATCCAGCCGTCGTTGCCGTCCTGGGCGTCTCACTCGAGCAATGCCGAGAGGCCTTGGATTCCCTCGACCGCGAAGCCCTGGAGTCCCTCGGCCTCACCGCGTCATGGGAGGCGCCGCCGCTCGCTATGCGACTTGTTCCTGCTCGTCCGACCCTGCGAGCTGTTCTCAAGGATCGGCTGCCGATGACGCCAGCGGCGAAGGTGGCTCTTGAACAAGCTGCACGGCCCATGCGCAAGGGAAGACGTGTCAATCCACAGGACGTGCTCGTCTGCCTCCTCGACCTCAAACACCCTGACCCGGTCGCAGACCTGGTCGTCGAGCTGAACCTCGACGCGGAAGCCATAAGGGCGCGGATCTTGGGTGCGTAGGATCGGCAGCTTCACACCATCGGGAAGCGCCGATTGCGCGCACCTCAACGTCCGCACTCAACCCTCTCTGAGACCGAGCTATGTCGCTGGGCACTGCGGAGATCACTCGCAACCGGCACCTGGAGTGTGTCGGGAACTCCTGATAGCGGCTGGAACTGCGGTAGAACTCCAGCCATGCACGGGCTGGAGGTTGATGCTCTAGCGTCCCAACTTCGGGACTTGAACGAACTTGTCGCGAGGCTCTCTGAGGCCGACTTCGCGCTCCCAACCCGCTGTCCTGGCTGGACCGTTGCTGAGTTGGTGGCGCACTGCGAGGGGATGCTCATCCGGCTTGTTGGGGAGAACGCCCAGCCGGTCGATGGTGCCGCAGAGATTGACCGAGTCGGCTACTACCGCTACGACCCAGATGGGCCTCGCGAGGGTGAAGACCCCGGCAAGACCTTCTCCGAGATCATCCAGGAACGTGTGATAGAGGAGGTCGCCGGGCGCACCCCTTCCCAGCTGAAAGCTTCGCTGGACGGTGCATTGGCAGGTGCGCTCCAGGGCATCAGCACGATTCCGGCCGCGCGCGTGATCAAACGTTCGGGCCACCCGAGAATGACCTTCGGCGAGTTCGTGGCCTCGCGAAACCTGGAGTTCGGTGTGCACACCCTGGACATCGCCGACGCCATAGGTGCTCCCGAGCATGCAGACCCAGCGGCTGCTGCAATTATCACCGGCATCCTCGATGGACTCCTCGGTGAGCCACTGCCCACTGGGCTCGGATGGAACGAGACGACCTTCATCCTGACCGGCACAGGCCGACGTGAACTCACGGACGAGGACCGGCAGACGCTCGGCCCTATTGCTCAGCGCTTCCCCCTTTTGCAATGAGGCTTGGCTACTCGCTGGTAGAGAGTACGAACGATTGGACGTTCTCCAGTCCTTCAGCCGGCGATGTGGCTATCCACCACTACTAAAACCCTGAACTTTATGACCGTCTCCTTTGGATCTGACGTTCCATTCGTCAGGCCGTGAGCCGACCTGCGTAAGGTCGTCCCCATGGACCAGGGGATGGAGGAGATCCAGGACGGTGACACGGTCTGGCGCTTTGATCGGGACTTCTTGGCATCGAGGTGGACTTGTCTGTGGGGACGAGGTTGCCAGGGCATCGGACCCGAACCCGCGGAGCACCTCGGCCTCGGCTGCTGCTCCATCGGCGCTGACCTGGACGATGCGGAAGAATCTCGGACGATCGCAGCGCTTGCGGACACGCTGTCTCCGGTCCGCTTCGAGCGGCACGCCGAGGCGGCCGAGGGTGGCATCTTCCGTGATGCTGCCCGCACACACACCCGTGTTGTCGATGGAGCCTGCATCTTCCTCAACCGTCCCGGATTCGTGGGCGGCGCGGGCTGTGCGTTGCACTTGGAGGCCATCGAGGCGGGCGAGTCACCCATCGATTGGAAACCTTCGGTGTGCTGGCAGCTACCTATAAAGGTTGACTGGGCTGCAGGCGCTGACAATACGGAGATCGCAACGGTGCACCGCTGGACGCGCCGCGACTGGGGTTCAGAGGGAGAGACGATGGCGTGGTGCTGCACTGAAGGTTCGTTGGCCTACGTGGGTGACCTTCCAGTGATCGATTCGCTGGGCGAGGAGTTGGAGAACATCGTCGGCACCGAGGTCTATGTCGAGTTACGCCACCGAATGACGGGAAAGTAGCTCCTGACCACTGTTCATCTCCCGTCGCGAGCGCACGCGGGTCGCTGTGGGTCACTCGGCGCCGCCAGGTCCCGATCGCGCACCGTCGTGCAGTTCAGTAGCAGAGCTCTCCGTTGTCGCGATGTCGGACCGGCTCGGTTACGGCACTCTCGGTCGGTGTGACCAACCCGTCAGTCAGGCATGAGCGCCAGCTCGTAGTGCATCGTCTGGGAACGGGGCTACGTGGTGACCGTGTACTTCCGACCCCCCCTGTTACGCCCGGCCCTTGGGCCGGAAGGACCCCGGGAACCGAACTGCCACAACCGTCGTCCAAATTCACGTATTTCGGCACATCACAAGGAGACGATATGGGCAGGAAGACACTGATTGTTGGAGGCGCGGTAGGGATCGCCCTGGCGCTCGCGACGGGGGGCACTGGCCTCGGCCTGGCGGCCGGCAGGAGCTCCTCTGGTCCCCAGGCGGCGTCGGACAGCGCCGCGTGCAGCGGATCATCGCCGAAGCTCACCGTGTCGGGGACCGGAATGGCCACCGGCACGCCCGATCTGCTCACCGTGTCCGTCGGAATAGACGTGACGGACTCGAGCGCTCAGGCGTCTTTGGCTGACGACAATTCGAAGGGCTCGGCAGTCACGACGGCTCTAAAGCAGGGAGGGACGTTGGACAAGGACATTCAGACCTCAAACCTCTCTATCCAACCCCACTACGACAACGGGGAGATTGCCGGCTACGAGGTCACGAACGACCTGACCGCGAACCTCCACGACTTTTCGAGCGCAGGAGCAATCATCGATGCACTCGCGGCCGCGGCTGGCAACTCTGTGCGCGTCAACTCCCTGACCTTCTCGATCCAGGACCCGCGCGGAATCGAGGACCAGGCCCGCACCGACGCCGTGCAGCAGGCTGTGAGCCACGCGAGGTCGATGGCGATGACGGCGGGCGAGAGGCTCGGACCGGTGTGCTCGCTCAGCGATCAGTCACAGCTGCCGTACGAGGCCTTCCCGGGAGCCCTGACCTCTAACGGCGCGGCGGCACAGGTCCCGCTCGCTCCGGGCACGCAGCAGGCCTCTGCGCAAGTCACGATCGTCTACGCCCTCGTCCGCTCGCAGCCAAAAAAGTAACCTGGCCAACAGGCGCGTAAGCGGTCGCGCACACCCGCAGGGAAGGAACTCGTTGCTGCCGTCAGCTCAAGCCCCCAGAAGACCTAGCTATAGCTAGATGTCGTAGTAGAGCATGAACTCCCAGGGGTGCGGGCGCAGGCGAACCGCGTCGACCTCGTTCTCGGTTTTGTAGTCGATCCACGTCTCGATCAGGTCGTCGGTGAAGACGCCGCCGGCCTTCAGGAAGTCGTGGTCGGCCTCGAGCGCAGCGAGTGCCGCGTCGAGCGAGCCGGGAACCTGAGGAACCTTCTCGAGTTCTTCGGGTGGAAGGTCGTAGAGGTCCTTGTCCATCGGGTCCGGTGGCTCGATGCGGTTCTGCACTCCGTCGAGCCCTGCCATGAGCATCGCCGAGAACGCGAGATAAGGGTTGCACGAAGGATCGGGGCAACGGAACTCGACTCGCTTGGCCTTGGGGCTTTGCGAGTAGAGGGGGATCCGGCAGGCTGCGGAGCGGTTCCTCTGGGAGTAGACGAGGTTCACCGGGGCCTCGTACCCGGGCACCAGACGCTTGTAGGAGTTGGTGGTCGGGGCGGCGAAAGCCAGGATCGCAGGGGCGTGGCGCAAGAGGCCGCCGATGTACCACCGGCCGATGTCCGACAGTCCGCCGTATCCCTCCCCGTAGAACAACGGCTCGTTGCCGTTCCACAGTGACTGGTGGCAGTGCATGCCCGAGCCGTTGTCCTGGAAGAGAGGCTTGGGCATGAACGTCGCCGTGTAACCGGCCGCGAACGCCACGTTCTTCACCACGTACTTGTAGAGCATGAGCTTGTCGGCCATGGTCAGCAGCGTGTCGAAGCGCATGTCGATCTCGGCCTGTCCGGCCGTGGCGACTTCGTGGTGCTGCACCTCGATCTCGATGCCGAGGCGCTCCATGGTGAGGATCATCTCCGATCGAAGGTCCTGGAAGTGGTCGGCGGGGGGCACCGGGAAGTACCCCTCCTTTGGCCTGATCTTGTATCCGAGGTTGGGCCCTTCGTCGGAGTCGCTGTTCCAGTGCCCCTCGATGGAGTCGACCTGGTAGAAGGCGTGCCGCTGGTCCTGCGAGAAGCGCACGTCGTTGAAGATGAAGAACTCCGCCTCGGGACCGAAGTAACAGGTGTCGGCGATTCCCGTCGTGGTCAGGTAGGCCTCCGCCTTCTGCGCCACGTAGCGAGGGTCACGCGAGTAGGACTCGAGCGTCACCGGGTCGCGCACGAAGCAGTTGATGTTGAGGGTCTTGTGAACCCGGAAAGGGTCGATCACCGCGGTGTGGGAGTCGGGGAAGAGCAGCATGTCCGACTCCTGGATCTCCTGGAACCCGCGGATCGACGAACCGTCGAACCCGAACCCCTCCTCGAAGACATCTTCTGTGAGAGCGTGGGCCGGCACAGAGAAGTGCTGCATCAGGCCCGGGAGGTCGACGAACCTCACGTCGACTATCTCGATGCCCTCGTCCTTGACGAGGCGAAGCACTTCGGCCGGGGTGCGTTGTTGCACTTGTCCTCCTTGTCTATGCAGCTCGCTCGGGCCGGCTAAAGCCGAGGCGTGCCGGGCGGGCACCATCGTGGTAGGTGCCACGCCAGCCCACAAGTCCGCGCGAGTCCCCGCGGGCGACTCACGTTCGCCCGGGAACATGCTCCCAGGCCCCGATTTCCCCGGCGTTGCCCCTCCGTGAACGGCGCGTTAACCGGTCGGCTCCCTGCCCCGGAGCCTGAGACACTGTTCAGGTCCCAGGGAAGCTCCAGCACTTGCGAGGTGACATGAGAAGCCAGCAGGAGTACGTGCTCAGGACCGTGGAGGAGCGGGCCATTCGCTTCGTCCAGCTGTGGTTCACAGACGTGCTCGGGACCGCCAAGACCTTCTCCATCACCCCCGCGGAGCTCGAGACGGCCCTCGAGGAAGGCATGACCTTCGACGGCTCGGCGATCGACGGATTCTCCCGGGTCCAGGAGAGCGACGTGCTGGCGCGTCCGGACCCGAAGACCTTCCAGATTCTCCCCTGGCATCCCGGGGACGTGGCCGTGGCACGGGTCTTCTGCGACATCTTCAACCTCGACGGGACGCCCTTCGAAGGTTGCCCGCGCCACGCGCTTCGCCGCACGCTCGACCGCGCCCGGGAGCAGGGGTTCACGTTCTTCGCCGCACCAGAGATCGAGTACTTCTACTTCGCCGACGCCGATTCCTCGCACGAGCCCGTGACCCTGGACAGCGGCTCGTACTTCGAGCTCACCACCAGCGACGCACCCACCGACCTGCGCAAGAGAAGCGTCCTCACCCTCGAGGAGATGGGGATCCCCGTCGAGCACGCCCAGCACGAGGACGCCCCGAGCCAGCACGAGATCGACCTTCGCTACACCGACGCCCTCACGATGGCGGACACGGTCATGACTGTGCGTCTTGTCGTGAAGGAGACGGCGCAACGTGGCGGGGTGCACGCAAGCTTCATGCCGAAGCCCCTGGCCGGCGTCCAGGGCTCGGGTATGCACACCCATCTATCGCTCTTCGAAGGGGACACCAACGCCTTCGCCGACAAGGACGACCCGTACGGGATGTCAGAGGTCGCGAAGCGCTTCACAGCAGGACTGCTCAGGCACGCGCACGAGATCACTGCAGTCACCAACCAGTGGGTCAACTCCTACAAGCGGCTCGTCACGGGATACGAGGCCCCGATCCACGTCTCGTGGGCCCGCAACAACCGCTCGGCGCTCGTGCGCGTGCCGGTGGTCAAGCGGAACAAGCTCGAGTCGACGCGAGTCGAGTACCGGTCACCCGATTCGGCGTGCAATCCCTACCTCGCCTTCGCAGTGATCCTCGCGGCAGGCCTGAAGGGGATCGAGGAGGGATACGAGCTACCTCGCGAAGCCGCCACCAACCTGTTCGAAATGACCCCCGAGGAGCTCGCCGCCGAGCAGATTCGGAGCCTGCCCGGCAGTCTGGAAGCCGCGGTCGCCGAGATGGAGCGCTCCGAGCTCGTCGCCGAGACCCTCGGCGAGCACGTCTTCGAGTGGTTCATCCGCAACAAGAGAGCGGAGTGGGCGGCGTACAAGACGCACGTGAGCCAGTTCGAGCTGGACCGCTACTTGGCGCTTCTGTAGGCGCACCGGAGAAGATCCCCGCTGTCATGGAGCCCCTGCTCTGCTTCCCGGACCCCTTCCCCGCCGAATTGGCGCTCGCGCTCGAGCGGGCGGGCTATCCCTGGAAGGCCGTCTCGCGCCCCGAGCACGGTGCGTCGGACGAACCCGAGGACGGCTGGGCCGGGGCCGTGGTCAGCGCCGACGTCGACCCCCAAGGTGCCTTCGCCCTCTGCCGGCTGATGCGCGCCAGGGAGGTGCCGCTTCGTCCCCTTCTCATCGTCGTCGGTCCCTCTCAGGTCAACGACCTGTCGCTGCGAGAAGACCAGTTCGACGACTTCTGCGTGCAGCCCACCAGCCCCGAGGAGGTGACCGCTCGTCTCGCGCACCTCTTCTGGCGGACCGGCCGGGGACTTCGCCCCGAGCTGATCGAGCACGGACCGCTCGTCCTGAACCTCGAGACCTACCAGGCAGCGGTAGCCGGGCGGGCCCTGGACCTCACGTTCATGGAGTACGAGCTGTTGCGGTTCCTCGCGGCTCGTCCCGGAAAGGTGTTCACGCGCGAGACGCTTCTCAGCCGGGTGTGGGGCTACGAGTACTACGGAGGGGCGCGAACGGTCGACGTCCACGTCCGAAGGCTCAGGGCCAAGCTCGGTGAGGAGCACGCACACCTGATCGAGACGGTCCGGTCAGTCGGCTACCGCTTCGGCCACGGCAGCTGGGCCCCCTGAGACACCGGGATACATCGGGAGCCGCCCCGAGGGTCGGGCACCCCCACCCGGAAGGACAAGAGCCGCCCCGCGTCATCGCCCACCCGTGTAGGCCCAGACCTCTATCTCCACGAGCGCACCCATCGGGAGCCCTACAACGGCGACAACCGACCTTGCCGGCCGGTGCGTTCCGAGGGCCTCGACGTAGACCTCGTTGAATTTGCCGTAGTCGGACATGTCGGCGAGGAAGGCGGTCGTCTTCACCACGTGCTCCCAGCCGAGTCCTTCTCCTGCCAAAAGGCCGGTGACGTTGTCGATCGCCTGGCGGGCCTGAGCCGCGAACCCGCCGGGAGCGAGGATCGGACCTTCGGGACCACTTGTGATCCCTATCTGTCCGGAGCAGACGAGGAGGTCCCCGGCTCGCATGGTTGGTGAGTAAGGACCGACCGGGGTGCTCATGTGCTCCTCCTCTGGATGCTCGTCTTGCTTCTTCCTCGCTCGAGTGGCCACTTCGGCGCAAGACCCCCGGCCAGCCACGCCGCAGCCGCGACCGCGGCGAAGACCGCGTCGCTGCCCCTCACCGCGGGGGTTGCGGGGTTTCCGGGGGTAGCTTCGTCGATCTCGACTTCCACCGGCGGCATGTCCCTCGCCGTGATGACTCCGAACGAGCGGATGGTGAGATCGAGCACGTCGCCTTTCTCGTCGACGGCCAGTCCCTCGCTTCGCACCCAACCGAGCGCCTGGTGGGCAGCTCCGAGCGCGTACGAACGCAGCACGACCGGGTCGAGGACCGTCCCCGCGCGAACCCGAACGCGCACCGAGCCGTCTCGGCCGATAGAGGCGCTCGCGTGCGCGCCGTCGGGGGACACGATCGTGATCGGCCGATCGTCCACCGCAGGTTCCCATCCGGCCCCGACGCCCGCCTCGAGCTTGTGGTCGAGCGCAGCCGAGAGCACGGCCGCCTCCGCCCAGCCGGCAGCTCTCAGATCGGCCGAGACGGGCGGCCCCGATACGGCAACCTCCTGAATCTCGACGTCGGGGAGCACCGAGTGGAACGCCTTCGCCCAAGCGGCCAGCTCGGCGGAACCCGGGGTCCTCGCGACTCGCACGACGCCGCTCTTGTCCGCTCGCAGGGCGGCGGCGATGGGAGGCCGCTTGGGAGAGGTTCGCGCGACGTCCTCGCGCGAGAGCAAGACACGCACGGGCCGGCCGTGCTCGTCGGCCAGGGATCGCGCGATCTCTCCCACGTGCGAAGAGACCTTGCCTCCGAATGCACCGCCGTTGGCGAGCGGGGTGGCGGGCTCCCCGCCGGGGGTGCACCACGACGCGTCGGGCTCGAGGTACGCGGGCTCCACGAAGGTCGTCCTGAGCGTGATCGCCCACTCCCCGGGAGGCAGCTCCAGCGGATGCTCGATGCCGAGGGTGGTGTTGCGACCTTGCACCTTGCCCGCCTTGGCCCGCGCCTCGGCCACCGAGTTCGCCACGACGAAACCGCCGCTTCGGTCGGGAACCGCGACGAGAGCTCCCGCTGGAGCGAGGTCGTCGGCGAACCCGCCGCCCCCGAGGGCCACCTCGGGCCCCACCGCCTGCGGTGAGCCACCCTCGAGCGCTGCGCGCTCGGCAGCCGCTACGAAGTCGCGCGCGTCGCCGGGCGGGTCGGCCAGGAGCGCGGCCGCCTCGAAGATCGATCGCCACCCGGTGCAGCGACACAGGTGTGCGAGCAAAGCGTTCGAGACCGTGTGCTCGTCGGCGAGGTCCGATCCCTTCGACTCGAGCGCCGCGAGTCGCATGATGATCCCCGGATTGCAGAAGCCGCACTGGCTCGCACCCGTTGCTACGAAAGCGCGCGCCCAGCGGTCTCGGACCTCCGGAGCAAGCCCCTCCAGAGTGGTCACCTCGCGGCCTGCAACCCGGCGAGCCGGGGTCACGCAAGCGACTCGCGCTGCTCCATCGACCCAAACCGTGCAACAGCCGCACTGACCCTGCGGGCTGCATCCGTCCTTCACGGAGCGGTGCCCGAGCTGCTCGCGCAGCACGTCGAGCAAGGACGAACCGTCGTCTGTGACCTCTACATCGGATCCGTCGACGACGAAGGAGATCGTCGACGTCGGGGACGTGCTCGGGAGCTCCGGATCAGCTGAAGGAGGAGCCACAGCCGCAGGTGCGCGTGGCGTTCGGGTTCGACACGTGGAACCCTGCCCCTTGGAGCCCGTCGGTGTAGTCGAGTGTCGAGCCCTTGAGCAGCTCGGCGCTCTCGGAGTCGACGACGACCTTCACGCCCGACTGCTCGCCCACGATGTCGTCCGAGGAGATGTCGGAGTCGAAGAACATCTCGTAGCTGTAGCCGGAGCAGCCTCCTGCGCGCACCGCCACCCGCAGGGCGAGGTCCTCTCCGCCTTCCTCTGCCATGAGGGCGGCGACCTTCTGTGCGGCGTTGTCGGACAGCGTGACGGGCTGGGGCTTCTTGCCGATCTTGACGCTGGTCACGTTGCTCACGGCGCTGTCTCCTCCGGTCGCTCTGGGCTTGGCGGTCTCGCTCCACGAGACCTGTGGCGACACCACGTCGCGTCGGCAATGTTACCCGACGGCTCTCGACGAGCAGGTCGGATGCACCTCTCCCGGAGGCCTCGTCCCAGGTGGCCGGTAGGATCGGAGGGGTGCCTGACCAGCCCTCGCATCCGGGAGCAGCTGAAGTGCGCGAGGTCCTCGCAGGGGTGATCGACCCGGAGCTGGGCTCCGACATCGTCGACCTCGGCATGCTGCGCGACGTCGTCGTCACCGACGAGGGTGCCGTGGAGGTCGCGGTGGACCTCACTACCTCGGGCTGCCCGCTTCGGACCCAACTCCGGACGGACATAGAGAACCGTGTGTCCGCGATGGCGGGGGTGAGTGAGGTCAGGGTCCGCTTCGGCGAGATGGACGCGGCCCACCGCAGCGCCGTCATGAGCAAGGCGCGCCTCAAGGCGCAGGAGGACCACTCCCTCTCCATCGACATCCCGGTCGCCGCGAGGGTGCTCGCTGTCTCGTCGGGAAAGGGTGGCGTCGGCAAGTCTTCGGTGACCGTGAACCTGGCGGTCGCTCTGGCCCGCCGCGGGCTCACGGTCGGCCTCCTCGACGCCGACATCTGGGGCTTCTCAGTGCCTCGTCTGCTCGGCATGCGCGGAGAGCTTCAGGCGCACGAGCGCAAGATCGTGCCGATGGAGCTCGAGGTGGGAGAAGGCCTGTTGAAGGTCGTCTCCATGGGTTTCCTCGCCGACGAAGACACTGCGATCATGTGGCGCGGGCTCATCCTCAACCGCGCGGTGCAGCAGTTCCTCGAGGACGTCCGATGGGGAGAGGTCGACTACCTGCTCATCGACATGCCGCCGGGCACCGGCGACATCCAGATGGGGCTCGCCCGCATGCTGCCGCGCACCGAGGTGCTGGTCGTCACCACCCCGCCCCTCGCCGCGCAGAAGGTGGCGTCCAGGGCTGCCGACATGGCGCGAAAGGGACATCTGCGTGTGGCAGGTGTCATTGAGAACATGGCCGGGTTCACGTGCGACCACGGAACGCACTACTCGTTGTTCGGTGAGGGCGGCGGAAGACGGCTCGCCGAGGAGATCGGAGTTCCCCTAGTGGGCAGCGTGCCGATCCACCCGGACATGTCGCTCGCGGGGGACTCGGGAAGTCCCGTGGCGCTCGGGGACGGCCCCCTCGCGGATGCCTTCGACAGCCTCGCCGAGCGCATAACCGGCGACATCGCGCCCGTGGTCGAGGTGTCGGGTTGCACGGCGCGCCTTCTGGACCGGGTCGAGAAGGCCTTGAGCGAGAAGGCGAACTGAGAACTAAGGGGAGTCCTGCTCGGGCTTTTTGCGCCCGTCGACCCCGACGCTTCGGATGATCTCATTGAGCTCCGACCTGCTGAGTGATTCGGCGCCTCGGGCCTCGCCTCGATCTCCCGCTGTGATGCTCATCGCCTCCTCGTAGCCGGAATCGCCGGGAAGCAGAATGCGAAAGCCGCGATCGTCGGCCACGACTCTCGGGAGGATCGTCGGGACGCGCTCCACCGCTGCGGCTGCGCTCAACAGCTCGGTGCTCGTGCTGAACCTCCCCACCGCCTGGAGGTTCTTCATCGTCGGGAAGATGAGATCGAACTCTCCCGCGCTCGCGCGTTCGAGCGCCTCGGACGGCCGGACCCAGACCGTGTCGACGGTCTCGTAGTCGTCGTGCACCGCAACTTGCCCGGCCGGGAGCGCCGCGACGAAGAAGCGGGTGTCGTAGCGCTTCGGATTCAGCTCCGGAGTGATCCAGTGGCTGAAGTAGTGGACCCGGTCGACCGCGAGCGACAGTCCCTCTTCGCGGCAGGCTTCGAGAAAGTCGATCTCCCCGGCGTTGAGGGCGACGCGCATCGAAGCGAGCCTTGCGTTCACCTCGGGGTCCGATGCGTCGACGAGCCGGCCATCGGACGCGTCGACACGGTACGCGAGCAGCACTCCCGCTTCCTCGAAGCACTCACGTATCCCGGCGACCCAGAATGCGAGCCCTCCGGCTCCGATGCCGAGGATCTCGCTCGCCTCGACGTCGGTCCGTCCGGTGCAGAGCTCGGCTGCGGGTGTGGCTTTGTCTTCGACGTCCACCTTGCCCCCGGGGAAGACGTATGCCCCGCCGACGAAATCAGAGTCGATGTGACGGCGGACCATGCACACCTCGAGGGTGTCGGATCCCGACACCTGAGCATCGCGCACGAGCATGACGGTGGCGGCGTCTCGGGGGACCGATGGTGACCTCGGCGAGTCGGACATCCGAGCCTCCGTTCGCCGTCAGGCGGTCAGCTGGCTGAGGGTCTCCTCTATCACGCCCGCATCGACGAGGGCGCGAAGCACGATGTCCGAGAAGCGGGCAGGATCGGCGATCAGCCAGTTGTGGTGGCCGGGGACCACGACGCCCTCGACTCCCGCTGCTGTGCACAGCGTCGAGAAGCTCCCGTGCGGGACCAGCCGGTCGCGGTCGGACCATACGAGGGTCACAGGGGTACGTCGGTGCCTGATCATGCGGATCTCCCGCCGCAGGTCGGCACGGCGCACGAACTCGGCGACGCGCCACATTGCGAGCGGGTTCTGCACAAGGTTCGGAACGGCCTCACCGAGCACTGCAGGAAGCACTCGCACCACCGACTCGAGCGCCAGCACGTCCGATCCGAGGTGCCGGCCCCACTCCCACCAGTGCCGGTCGGCAGGACCAGATCGGACCGTACCGCCAACACCGTTGCAGGCGACCACGGCGCGCACCCGGTCCGGGTGGTCGTGAGCGAACTGCAGGGCGACGCCTCCGCCGAAGGAGTGTCCGACCACGACCACGGGCTCGGATATCCCGGCCGCATCGAGGTACCTCGCCAGCCAGTTCGCGTAGCCGGAGAAGCTGCACTCGCCGCTGCCGAGAGCTGGCGTCCTCCCGAAACCCGGCTGGGCGGGCGCGGCCACCGTGCACCCGATCTCCACGAGCTGAGCCAAAGACGACGAGTAAGACCGAGGTGCCAGGCCCCAACCGTGGAGGAACACGACCGCGGGCCCGCTTCCACCTCGCCCGTGCTCGGCGCGCGCGTCACCGACGTCTATGCGCTCGAAGCGGATCTTGCGCACCCTCCCCGAACCACCTTCCTGCCTGCTGTGTCGGCAGGCCTCCCCTCGTGTTGGGAATCTATTTCGGCCGCATCGTCTTGCGGTGGATTGTCGGTCGGCAGTCGGCGCCGAGCAACAGCGCTGGTGAACACCTGCGCTGCGGGGAGCGCGACCAGTCCTATCGGTAGGCTGGCCGCTCCGATTCGAGAAATGGACAATCTCCCGCCCGCCGCCATCGTGGAGCCACCGGTCGAACAGCCGGCCACCCCGACGCGCTGGCGAATCCCCATGGCGCTCGTCACCTGGGCCTTCGTACTGCTGGTGCTGTTGATCGTCGGCGTCCTGCTGGTGCTGAAGGTGACGAGGGGATCGACCACCGTTCAGGCGCCTCCGGTAACGCCGGCGAGCAACACGGTCGTCCGAAAAGCGACGACGGTGCCCGCGGAGGTCTTCGACACTGTCGGTGCCCCGGACCCGACCGGGCCGTCGCCCAGTGCGCTCCTCGGCCAGCCCGCGCTCGTGGTGTCGGGTCGTCCCGACGTCGTGTACGTGGGTGGGGAGTTCTGTCCTTATTGCGCAGCCGAGCGATGGGCGCTGGTCGTCGCGCTCGGCCGCTTCGGCACGTTCTCCCGCCTGGGTGCCACGTCGTCCTCGAAGGGCGAGGTGTTTCCGGGCACTCCCACGTTCAGCTTCTACGGTTCGACGTACCGGAGCAGCTACGTCACCTTCTCGCCGGTCGAGGAGTACGGCCAGTCCCCGTCGACGTTCGCGCCTGCCGGCTATCCCAAGCTCGAGAACGTGCCGTCTTTCGAGCAGGCTCTCATGAGGCGCTTCGACTCCGAGCCGTTTCCACCCGACTCGAGCGCCACGGGTGACCCGGGCGCCCTGCCTTTCGTCGACGTGGCGAACCGCCTCGTCGCAAGCGGCGCCGCGATCGGCTTCTCCCCTGCTCTCTTGCAGGGAAGCTCGATGGCCCAGATCGCAGGCGAGCTCTCGGATCCGACGAACCCGGTGACAGAAGCGGTGATCGGCGAAGCGAACGAGATCGCCGCGGCCATCTGCTCTGCTACGGCACAGAGCCCCGCTGCGGTGTGCTCGAGCTCTGGCACTCGCGCAGGCGCTGCGCGGCTGAGCCAGGGGTGAAGGACGGAATTCTCGGGTCGGGTCAGCCGGCTCGACGCTCGAGCAGCTGCTTGCGCTCGATCTCGTTGAGCCCGCCCCAGATCCCGTGGGGCTCGCGAATGCGGATCGCATAGTCGAGACAGTCGCGCCTGACGACGCAGGTGCCGCATATCGACTTGGCCCTCGCCTCGCGGCTCACCTTCTCCTCTTTGCGCTCGGCGTGGGCGGGCGGGAAGAACGCCGCCGCCTGAGGCCCCCTGCAGGCCGCCCTCGCCTGCCACGACTCACCGATCGACCTTGTCGCCACGTGACCCTCCCGAGGATGACGCTATCCGCGCGTTCGGAGCGCCTACAAGGGGTCTGAGCAGGAATTCCTGACCTCCGGGGCGCCCCGGGGGCCGATCGGCCGCTCGCATGGCGGATACGCTCGGCCGGGGATGGACGTCGTCGCCTTCTGCCGCCAGAGCCGCGTCCTCGTAGTCGCCGGGAAGGGAGGCGTGGGCAAGACCACGATCACGGCCGCGCTGGCGAAGATGGCCTCGACCAACGGGCTCCAGGTCCTGGTAGTGGAGCTCGAAGGCAAGTCGGGCGTCACCACGGCTTTCGGCCGCGAGGGGTCGCTCGACTACGACGAGCGGGTGCTCAACAGTCTGTCGGCCGACGCCGCGGTCCGCGCCCGGAGGATCACTCCCGACGATGCCCTCGTCGAGTACCTCGCCGACCACGGGATGAAGAGGATCTCGAAGCGCCTTGTCTCGTCGGGCGCACTCGACGTGGTGGCTACGGCCATCCCGGGCATTCGCGACATCCTCGTGCTCGGGAAGGTGAAGCAACTCGAGCGCGACGACCCGGCCGACCTGATCCTCGTTGATGCCCCCGCCACCGGCCACGCGATGACCTTTCTGTCCTCGGCGAAGGGGCTCCTCGACGCCGCTCGCTCGGGCCCCGTCCGCGCCCAGGCGGCCGACGTCGTCGACCTGCTCTCCGACCCGAAGCGCTGCCAAGTCGCCCTCGTCACGCTGCCCGAGGAGATGCCGGTCAACGAGGTGATCGAGACCGCGTACCAGCTCGAGGACCGGATCGGCATCACCCTCGGGCCGGTGATCGTGAACGGCTGCCTACCGGAGCAGCGCCTTTTGGACACCGACCCAAAGGAGGCGGCCGCTCAGGCGGGCGTCGAGGTCGACGACGACCTTGCCGACGCCCTTCGAAAGGCAGGTTCCTTCAGGTCGCATAGACATCGGCTCCAGACCGAGCAGCGCGAGCGGCTCGCGCAGGACCTACCGCTGCCCCAGCTGCAGGCACCCTTCCTGTTCAGTGCGCAGATCGGTCTCGAGGAGCTCGGTCGATTAGGAAACGACCTCGCGGCCGGCGTTCGCACTCTCGGCGACGTCCCTCTCGAAGGTCCGCGACCATGACCCAGATCCTGAACCAGCCCGCGACCGACAAAGCGAAGACGCCTCGGGACGCGGAGTCCGACCCCCAGCCGCTGGCCGCGCGCCACGAGCTCGCGGACTTGGTCGAGGAGCGGTCGGTCGTCATCTGCTGCGGATCCGGAGGCGTTGGCAAGACAACCGTCGCCGCCGCCTTCGCCCTTGAAGCTGCACGGCGCGGCAGGCGAGCGTGCGTCGTCACGATCGACCCTGCGAGGAGGCTCGCCGACGCGCTCGGTCTCGACTCCTTGTCGAACAGTCCCAAGAAGATTGAAGGGCCTTGGTCGGGCGAGCTCTCCGCTCTCATGCTGGACCCGAAGGGAACCTTCGACGACCTCGTGCGCCGCTATGCCTCGTCGGCCGAGCAGGCCGAGAGCATCCTCTCGAACCGCCTGTACCGGAACCTCACGAGTGCGCTCTCGGGCACCCAGGAGTACATGGCGATCGAGAAGCTCTACGAGCTGGTCCAGGAAGACGCCTACGACATCGTGGTCGTGGACACTCCCCCGACGCGAAATGCCATCGACTTCCTCGACGCTCCGCGCAGGCTCACCCGGTTCCTCGGCCACCGGCTGTTCCAGTTGCTCCTCATGCCCACCCGCGCCTACCTGCGTGCGGTGTCGGTCGCCATGCAGGGTTTGCTGCGAACCCTGTCCAAGGTCGCAGGAGCCGACATCGTCCAGGACGCGATCGCCTTCTTCCAGGCTTTCGAGGGCATGGAGGAGGGTTTTCGGCTGCGCGCCGAGCACATGAGACGGCTCCTCGCCAAGAGGACCACGGCGTTCGTGCTCGTGACCGCTCCGCGTTCGGACACCGTGGACGAGGCCGGTTGGTTCGCCGACAAGCTGAACGAGTCGGGTCTCGCGGTCGAAGGGCTCGTCGTCAACCGCATGCACCCGGTGTTCTCGCCGAGGCCAGGAGGCGACGCGATCCTCGAGTTGCCGGAGGCTCCCCCCGGTAGCGCCCTCGAGGCGCTCGTGGAGAACCTCCGCGGCTACCTCGCGGTGAACCAACGTGAAGAGGCGGCGCTTGCAGAGCTCGTCGTCCAAGTGGCCCCCTCGCCGGTGGCGCGGGTTCCCCTCCTCGACATCGACGTCACGGACACAGACGGCCTGGCGATAGTCGCGGATCACATGTTCTCGGGCCAGGCTGTGCCGGTGGTGGTCGATCCAGACGGGCCGAAGTAGCCTGAATCGCGTGCAGACCATCGTCGTTGCGAGCGACGCGCCCTCAGTGCGCGCCGAGGTGGTCTCGGCCCTCGAAGAGCCCGAAACCGAGTTGATCGAGGTGACCAGCGGCCCCGAGGTCTCCGTCGCGGTGGCCGAGCGCGAACCAGAGCTGGTCGTGGTCGACATGCAGATGGGGAACATGGGTGCGATGGCGGTCTGCATGGAGCTGCGGCTCGAGGCCTCCTACGACAACTTGCCGGAGGTGCCGGTCCTCATGCTCCTCGACCGTCGCGCAGACGTCTTCCTCGCTCGACGAGCCGGGGCCGAAGGCTGGGTCGTGAAACCGCTCGATCCGCTGCGGTTGAGAAAGGCCGCGAACGCGCTGATCGAAGGTCTCACGTACCACGACCGGTCCTATCAACCGGTCACCACGTAGCCCGGCTCGCGCTCTGGATGTTCCGGCGTCGCCACCCTCTACCAGGACCCTCCCGGGCGCGCGATGACACGAGCGCCGAAACGAATGGAGACGACCAGGAGAGGTTGATCCTCGCCGCGCTCCAGGACCTGCGCGACACCACCGTCAGAGAGGTCATGACCCCGCGGGTCGACGTCGTGGGGCTTGCGATCCCAGTTCACGCAGGGGACGTGGCGAAGGCCGTGCGCAGGTCCGGCCACAGCGTCTTTCCTGTCTACGACGAGGATCCCGACCGCCTCGTAGGCGTGCTCTACGTGAACGACCTGTTCAGGTCGGGTTGGCAGCTCGACAGCCGAAACGGAGATCACAACGGTGAGCCAGAGAAACCCAGCCCTCTCGACATCTCTCGCCGGCTGCGCAAGCCGTTCATGGTCCCCGAGTCACGTCTCGTTCTCGACGTCCTCGCCGACATGCGTCGTGACAGGCGCGGTTTCGCGGTCGTCGTCGACGAGTACGGAGGTATGGCCGGAGTTCTCACCGTGAAGGACTTGCTCTCGGCGCTCGTGGGCGACCTGAGTGACGAATTCGACCTAGGCAAGGAGCCCGACATCATCCGCGTGGATCACACCCGATGGCTCGTCGACGGCGGCACCAGCGTGGACGACGTGCGCGAGCAGGTTGGCTTCGACGTGCCCGAAGGTGAGTACGTGACGCTCGGGGGCTACCTATTCGATGCTTTCGGGCACATCCCCGAGGAAGGCGAACGCGTCGCCCACGACGGGTGGGAGTTGCGAGTGGCGGGGATGGACCGGCGCCGGGTGGGAAAGGTGGTCTTGCAGACCATCGCCCCTGCGGAGGAAGAGGACGCCGCCCAAGGGGATAGCCTGCACTGATACGGGCTGTAGCGCAGCTTGGTTAGCGCGCCACGTTCGGGACGTGGAGGTCGGCGGTTCAAATCCGCCCAGCCCGACGCAGGAAATCGCAGGTCAGCGGGGCCAATCGGCTTTGGGAAGAGGTCGGCGGATACCGTCCATCGCGCGTCCATCGCGCGAGCCGATCCAATCAGGACCAAAGTCGCCACGTCGATTTCCCGTCCCGTGCGATAACCGTGCGATTAGGGATTCTCACTTGTAGGGTTCGCGGACGGTTGTGCAGGAGAAGGACCGACGAGGGGCTGAGCAAATGACGCGACCGGCATCCGGGGCACCCAGACCTAGCTGCACTCGTGGGGTCTCGCGGGCAAAGAGCCTGTTGCGGTTCTCCGTAGCAGCAGCCTCCATTGGGCTCGGGGCAGCGGGCCTGTCGGTCGTCGGCGGTGCAGCTCCTGCTGGCGCGTTACCCGCAGCGCCCAACACGATCTTCTCCTCCACCACACCTGGCTACGACACCAGTGGCCCGGCGACCGTCCCCGGATTGATCTGCGCCGTGACCATCACGGCTGACGGCGGGCCGGGGGGCCAAGCCCCTGGAGCTAGCGGTGGGGCAGGCGCGAGCGCGAGCGCGAGCATCGCCGTCACCCCCGGAGAGGTCCTAGACGTCGAAGTCGGGGGGGCAGGCACCGGCTTCTTTGGAAGCCCTACAGGGGGTGCCGGTGGAGGGGGCGGCGGTAATGACCTCGGCGGCGGAGGTGGGGGTGCCTCTGTCGTGAGCACCGGTGGAGTCCCGCTCATCGTCGCAGGCGGGGGCGGTGGCGCAGGCGGTCTTGGCGGTCCTGTCGGAATAGGAGGTGCCGGTGGCACCGCATCAACCGGTTACGCGGGAGTCCCCGGTGGGGGCCCGGGCGGCCCAGGGGGCCAAGGTGGCTTGGCCTCGGGTGCAGGCGGCGCTGGTGCTGGATTTCCCGGCGAAGCGGGAGGGGGCGGCGGCGGTGTCGGAGCCGGCGGTGCATCGGGTGGCTCGGGTGCCGGCAACGGCGGTGGCGGAAACGGCAGCGTCGGAGGGGGAGGAGGCGGAGGAGGAAACACCGGCGGCGCTCCCGGCACGAACGGTCAGAATGTCGGGGCCCCCGGCCAGACAGGCGCGGCGGGGAGCGGGTCCGCCTCTGGTGGGCCGGGCAACGACGGCGGTGGAGACGGTGGCAACAGTGCCCTCGTGGGTGGAGGCGGCGGTGGCGGCATCGGCTTCGGCGGAGGTGGGGGCGGTTACGGCCTAGACGGCGGAGGCGGAGGCGGCTACGGCGGAGGAGGCGGCGGCTTCGGGGGAGGGGGACCCGAAGCAGCGGGCGGCGGTGGCTCCTCGTACTTCAACCCGACGTCCGCGACGAACGTCACCTCGACCACGAGCACACTGGGTTCAGGTCTTGTGACGATCACCTACGACCCGCTGGCCGACCGCTGCCCATTCACCTCAGGAGGCGTACCTCCCACAGCCGCACTGAACCTAACGGCTACGACTCCGACCGGGGACGGCCCTGTCACCTTGAACTGGGGTGCGCCGGTCAACAGCGGCACCTCGCCGGTCACCTCCTACGAGGTCTTCAGATTCACCTCGACCACGGCTGCTGCTCTTATCGCCACGGTCGCTGTGCCCACGACGACCTACGTGGATCAGAACGTGACGCCCGGAGTCACCTACTCCTATTACGTGGAGGCCACGAACGCCTTCGGCACAGGGCCACCCTCCAACGTGGTGTCGATCACCCCGACCTCTGCCACCGGACCTGCGCCACCTTCTTCTTCGTGCAGCGGGGCTACCGGTAACGCGGCATTCATCTGCGCGCTCTATTCCGACATCCTCGGGCGAAGCGCGGATCAGGCTGGACTCAACTCTTGGCAAGCCGCGATGGCATCTGGTGCGAGCACCACCCAGGTCGCCTACGGCATCGCCACGTCGAGCGAGTACAGAACGGACTTCATCCAGGCCGACTACCAAGCCTTCTTGGGAAGACCGGCTGACCCTGGTGGGCTTGCGGGTTGGATGAGTGCGTTCAACTCCGGTGCCACAGACGAGCAGATCGACGCGGGCATCTTGGGCTCTGCCGAGTTCTTCTCCGACTCAGGCTCGACAAACAGCGGGTTCGTCAACGCGGTTTACCAGGACCTGCTCGGCAGACCCGCTGACTCAGGTGGGCTCGCGACATGGACCCAGGCTCTGGTGAGTGGTGTGAGCCGCACGCAAGTCGCATATGCGATAGACACGTCGAACGAGTCGCGCACAGACACCGTGCAGTTCTTCTACCAGACGCTTCTGAACCGCCCCGCTGACCCGGGAGGGCTCTCGACATGGGTGGGGGCTCTCAACTCGGGTGCCACAGACGAGCAGGTGCTCGCAGGCATCGCCGGGTCGCAGGAGTTCTACAACGACGCCACGGGAGCGTAAACCGGTCTCTTCGGAAGGGGTCACTAGCCTCTTGTAAGCAGACGCCCAGTCCCTAACCTGTCTCTATATGACAGAAGTCAGGGATCGCATCTCACTGATCACTGGCGGCGCGAGCGGGATCGGTCGGCTCCTCGCGAGGGAACTGGCGACCTCGGGTGCCACCGTCGTCCTCTGGGACGTCGACGAAGTGCGGCTCTTGCCGGTGGTCGAAGAGCTCGAGAAGCTGACCGGCAGACCCCACCACGGCTACACGTGCGACGTCAGAGACAGAGACGCAGTTCACGCAGTTGCCGAGCGCGTGACGTCGGAGGTGGGCGACCCTCACGTCGTCGTGAACAATGCAGGTGTGGTGAGCGGGTCTCGCCTGCTCGACATCCCTGACGAGCAGATCCTGCGGACCTTCGAGGTGAACGCTCTGGCGCTCTTTTGGGTGACCAAGGCGTTCCTGCCGGCGATGGTGGCCGCAAACAGCGGGCACGTCGTCACGATCGCATCGGCTGCGGGTCTCGTGGGCGTGGCCCGCCAGACCGACTACTCGGCTACGAAGCACGCCGCGGTTGGTTTCGACGAGTCGCTGCGCGTCGAGTTGCGGCAGGTCGCACCCGGGGTGAAGACGACGGTGGTGTGCCCCTTCTACATCGACACCGGGATGTTCGAAGGTGTGAGGACGCGCGTGCCGTTCCTGCTTCCGATCCTCAAGCAAGAAGACGTGGCCAAGAAGATCGCCGAGGCGATCGTGCGTGACCGTCGAGTCCTTGTGATGCCTCCTGCAGTAGGGCTTCTTTCAGTGCTCCGCGTCCTGCCTACGCGGATGTTCGACTGGGCGATGGACCTTCTCGGAGTGAATGAATCGATGAAGCACTTCGTCGGGCGCTCCGGCTCCCCTCCCGGCTGATCCAGCCGTTTGGCGTTGGACCTAGCGCTTCAGAGATACGACCCTGTGTCGGGCGCCGTGTTCGCCGCGTTGCTCGTCCGGGGTTGTTCCGACGAGCCTCGTTCGCGCAGTTTTTCCAGCTGGAGCTGGGCCTCGACCTGCTGGGAGAAGATCGCCGCCTGGATGCCGCGAAAGAGGCCTTCCAGCCACCCAACGAGCTGCGCCTGTGCGACGTGCAGCTCCGCCTCCGAGGGAGGGGTCTTCTGGAATGGACGCGTCATGCGTTCGAGCTCCTGCGCCAAGTCGGGGCTGAGCGTGCTCGCCAGCTCTCGTATTGACTGCTCGTGGATCTTGCTGAGCCTTGTCCTTCCTCCTTCGTCCAACGGTGTCTGGCGGAACTCGTCGAGCAGCTGACGCACCATGATCGCGACGCGCATGACCTTGGCGGGCTCGAGGACCGACTCGGAGAGGTCCTCGTCGGCTCCTTCCATGACGACGACCGCGTCAGGTTCCCCGTCTTCGGAAGCCGACGGCTCCCCGCTCGCCCCCAACTGACGGCTTTCCGCGCGCTGGACGACCATCAGGCGCCTGAGCCCGCGGCTCCAGAGGTTGGTGGGCGCCTCCGGAACATGTCGTGGCCGACGAACGTCGACCTCCACTCGTCCGCTTCGTCGCTCTCGGTCGTCATCAGCCAGGTCGCCCCGATTGTCTGATCGTCGGGATTGAAGCGGCCGGACCAGACGGTGATCGTCTGATGCTCCGACCAGTTGACGACGAAACCGAGCACCCGGCACGGCCCCTTCGTCATCACGTCGTAGGACCCGCGCACCAAGTACGTCGAGTCCGGGTTGAGGCCGTCCGCTCTGCGGTACGTGCCTGTCAGACCACCCTCGCCGTCGTCCTCGAGGACGAGCTCGGATCCGAGCTGGTTGTCCCAGATGCCGTCGAGTGGTCCGCCATGGTCCCGCGACCGGTGACCGGCAGGAAGAGATGAGAGCGTGTTGGCCATAACTCCAGTGTGAGCCTGCAAACAGCGCCAGCCCAGGGTCGAACGTCACGAGGGCCCGGCTCTTCCCCCTGCACCCGAACAGACGTAACCGGCCAGGCCCCGAGCCTCCTCGCGGGCACCCGAAATAGGTCCGTTCGGCCCTGTCGAGGAACCCGGCACGGGAGTTCAATCGCTAGTAGGAGGTGGTGCACCATGACCACCGTTATGCCTGACCGAGACGCAAACGTCGTGCTCAGCGCCGAGGAGAAGGTCACCTGGCAGCGATTCCTGGCGAGCCATCGAGAGGAGTTCTCAGGCGAGATGGGAAGAGCCCTCTACGACGACGTCCGCCCGGACTGGGAGGAGTACTTCGCAAAGGCGGCGAGGCCCGTCACGGTGCCTGCCCCGCCGATGCGAGTGCCTTCCCCCGCCGAGGTGAGCGCAGGGATGTGCCGAGCGATGTTCGACGACGTCCGCCCGGATTGGGAGCGGTACTTCGGCCCGAAGGCTCACAAGGCTGCTGCCTGACACCCGAAGGGCTCGCTCACGAATACGAACGAGAGATGACGCGGGCGGTCGGCGCTTGGCGGTCGCCCCCTCGCTTCGGCGCGGGAGTTGCTTCCCCTAGCGACGCCAAACCTCGTCGGTGACTTCGTTGGATGTTTCGCGGTCGAGCCAGGTCCGGATCTGCTCGTAGACGGCGGGATGGGTGAGGAGGTGGAAGTGGTGAAGGCCGCCTACGTGCCGGCCTTTTTCGATCTCGAAGGGCAGCACACGGCGTCTGCCGTTCCCCGACGCGCTTGCGAACCGCACGAGCAGATCGCCAAACATCACGCCCAGAGGGTGACGGGCGTCGCGTGTCACTGTGACCCCGATGAAGTAGTAGTCGGCGCCCGGAAGGAAGGGAACCTCCTCGCACCGGTTCTCCAAGAACGCGTCGGGGTCGCGACCCGACCAGTCGCTCTCCGACAGAGAGCCGAAGCGCATGTCCTTGATGCCGGCGCTGCGCGAGTTGAGCACCTTCGCGAAGGGCCGTGTCTCAGGGAGACGGGCCAGGGCCCACCCAACGACGTTCGCGCCCTGCTCGACGTGCGAGCCCAGATGAGGTGTGCCGAGACAGAAGACGTGGCGCACGAGGTCCACCCACGGCTCGTCCTGCTGCGATGCCTGGTGGCAAGCACTGCGCAAGACCAAGCCGCCCATTGAATGTCCCACCAGCACGATCTCCTCGACCCGTCGTGGCCAGGCGTCGACGACCCTGGTGAGCATTTGCGCCAGGTCGCGCCCGTTGTCCGAGACGTGCAGGCCGGTGTTGTACCTCAGGTACAGCGGAGTGATGCCGAGGTCGCTATGCAGCTGCTGTCCGTAAGCGGTCGTTGTTGCGGTGTCCTGGCTGGCCCGGCGAGAGCCGAACCACGAGCGGTCGGTCTCGCAGAGTCCGTGCACGAAGACGGCGACCTTCGTCGACGCTCTAGGGAACGCGGATTCGAGTTGCCGGCGCGTGAACGTCAGGTCGTCCTCTCCATGTCGGAACGTCATGGGCAACGCGAGCTCGTTGCCCTCTCCGGCAAGTGAGTCTCCGCGGATCCCGTTCAGGACGCCTAAGGCGAAACTCCCGACACGCGAGTCGGAGATCCGGGCGACCTTCTGGCCACCCACCAGCTGTGCGCCACTCGAGGGCTCTCGCCCCGCCAGCGCGGCTCCAGATGCGACGGCCAGGGGCACTACGCGGTGGACGCCCGCAACTGCCGAATAGACGGCGCGCGCAATCTCATCGTGCGAGCGGCGCACCGGTGCGGCAACGTTCCCGAGCATTCCGAAGATCCGTCCGGCGATCGCCTCGTGCACGCCGCGCACCAACTCGACGTTTCGCGCCATCGCGTCGCCGCCAACCTTTCCCACGGCTCGGATCTCACCTCTTACCATCACGCCCCCCAGAGCCTGCCGCTCCCCGTACCGGCGGTATTCATATTCAAGCGGACTTCAGATCCCCAGCGCATCAAGATCGTTAGCATCTGAAAGTGGCGCGAAGGCTCACGCGTGCCGAGCAGCAGATGGAGACCCGCACGCGACTGCTCGAAGCGGCCCCCGGCTCCCCCGATTACCCCGACGGACATGAACCGCCTGGCACAACCCTTCTCAGGAGTGCCCAGCGCGATAAGTGATCACCTCGACCTTCTCGAGGGTCACGAGGCCGTCCGCCACCATCTCGTCGAGGATCGGGACGATCCGGTCGATGTTCTCTTGCCGGTCGACCACTTCGATGACGAGCGGCAGGTCCTCTGAAAGACGCAGGATGCGGCTCGTGTGCAGATGGCTCTTCGCCCCGAACCCCTCTATCGCGCGCAGGACGGTCGCGCCGGCGATTCCCTCCTCGCGCAGGCGTCGGACGATCGCCTGGTACAGCGGCTTGCCGTGCCAGGTGTCGGATTCACCTATGAAGATGCGCAGAAGCCTGCCTTCGCCTTCGAGCCTCACAATGCTCTCCCCGCCGTGACCCCGACCCAGGCCGCGAAGATCCCCGTCAACAGCGATGTAGCGACGTTCACGAATGCGAGGCCGACGGCTCCCTCTTGCAGCTGACGCAAGGACTCGTACGCGAAGGTGGAGAACGTCGTGTAAGCGCCGACGAAGCCGACCGTCAGCGCGATCCGCGCCGTCGGGTGCGGGACGATCCGTTCCGTCAACAAGGTCGTGAGCAGACCTACGAGGAAGCAACCGGACACGTTGACGACGAACGTTCCCCAAGGGAACCCGCCTCCCGTGAAGCGGGTGACGACCCCGTCGAGCCAGTAACGCGAGACGGCACCGAAGAACCCGGCGACACCCACCCACAACGCTCGCATGCTCGCTCCCTCCTGCGGAGTCGACGTTCGACAGCAGGTAGGAGCCATCAGCAGGGCGATCTCTCGATCTGCGGTTTCGGCGAGCTCCATCGCCGCGCAAAAGCATAGGGCCAAATCGCCCGTGCGTTCTTCGTGGGTTCGAGGCGGGCGTGCGCGGCGAGGGAACCCGTCGGCGCGACCGGGCGCGTCAGCGGTCGCTCTGGTCCCACTCCTCGGACATGATCTGAAGGTCGATCAGCGACGCGATCTCGTCCGCCAACGTGACGCATCGGCACGGTGCCTCGGCGAGGTCCGCCTCCAGAACGAGCGACACGAGCCTGTCCACAACGCGCTGCTGGCCGTTCTCGACGAGCCGCGCCGTGATGGGCGGAAGCCGCAGCACGAGGTGCCGCTCGTCTTCGGCATGCCGGACGAAGGCTTCCAGCAAGGCCGACGCGGCGAGGCTCAGGCGAACGTGGTCCCCCTTGTTGGCGATCGCCGGGAGCTCGCGCGCCGTCTCGATCAGGTAGAGGTGGGAGGCCGGCCCCTCGTAGAACTCGGGCACGGGGTCAAGGGTCATCGTCTCGCCCTCCGGGCGACGGGTGGTCGTTACTGCCAGCATCCTCTCCTGCGGCCGAGAAGGCAAGAGTTTCGGGTCCCGGCGGGCCACCCCCAGGCCCCCGGCGAGGCGCCGGGTGGAGCGTGGGTGGGAAACGTGAGTATGTGTGGGCTTTCGGCCCTGTGCTCGGGCCGCCCTCGGACGTAGCATCTCCATAAGCCCGACTTCGGCCACCCGGGCTCGTCGACCGCCAGGACGACTGTGCATCCGGGGAGGGCCGGACGGAGGGCCCGATCGATCGTGGGGGATTTCCCGGCCGGGTGGTTCCGTGGAGACGGGACACGCAGCGAGGACGACTCGGCAGGGACAAGGCGCAGGGGAGGACGACCATGACGGTGACGACTGCACCGACAGCAGCGCCGAAGGGTGGAGGGCTGGCAAACGCCGTCGGCAGGCGGTACCTGTACAGCTACCCGCGGACGCTCCCTCGCATGGGCTACCTCGGGATCGTCTCGATCACCACGATCACCCTCTACTACCTCTACTACGTGGAGGGGGCGGTGACGCCGCTGTTGCTGCCCGCCTACCACATGTCGTTCTTCTACTTCCTCATGCTGCTAGTGGTGTCCAACGCCATCGGCGCGTTCAGTGCGTTCCTCGGCGGGCTGTCCGACAAGCTCGGCCGGTCCAACCTCACGATCTACGGCACCCTCCTCGTGGGGCTCATGCAGCTCACCGTGCCGCACGTCCACACCGAGTTCAGCTTCGCGGTCATCTACTGCGTGATCGGGTTCGTGGAGGGCATCATCCTCGTGTCGACCCCGGCGCTGATGCGCGACTTCTCACCCCAGATGGGCCGTGGAGCCGCGATGGGGCTCTGGGCATTGGGCCCGACGATGGGCAGCCTCGTCGCCGCTCTCGTCGCCACCCACACCCTGACCCACCTTCCCCCGTTCACGGACCAGTTCAACATCTCCGGGATCGTGTGCATGGGTGTGGTGCTGCTCTCGTTCGTCTTCCTGCGCGAGCTCTCCCCACAGCTTCGCGACCAGCTGATGGTGTCCGAGCGCGAGAAGGTCCTCGTCGAGGCCCGAGCGAGGGGGATCGACGTGGAGAAGGCGACTTCTCACCCGTTGCGCTCGATGATGCGCCTCGACCTCATCTCGTCGTCGTTCGCCATCTCCACCTTCCTGCTCATCTACTACGCGTCGGTCAGCGTCCTCACTTTGTACTGGGTGGTCATCTTCGGTCGCACGACCGCCCAGGCGAACGGGATCAACACGTGGTACTGGGCGTTCGACGCGGGGACTCTGGTGGTCATAGGGATCGTCTCCGACCGCCTGCGGGTGCGAAAGCCCTTCATGGTGATAGGGGGCGTCGGCGGGATCGTGATGACGATCCTGTTGATACTGCAGGTGAGCCACCCGCACACGGGCTACTACTCGAACGTCCTCATCGTCGTCCTGCTCGGAGTGTCCATCGGCTTCGCGTACACACCGTGGATGGCCAACTACACCGAGCAGGTAGAGGCGCACAACCCTGCGCTCACCGCCACCGGGCTCGCCGTGTGGGGCTGGATCCTTCGACTAGTGGTCGCGGCTTCGTTCCTCATCCTGCCGCGGGTCATCACGACTTCGACGACGCTCGTGGACAACAACGCGGCGGCCACCGCGCTTCAGGCGATCCAAGCCGCCGCCCCGTACGCACCCTCGACGACGGCCTGTTCGGCGAAGGTCGCACCTGCACCGGTGATCGCGGGCCTGAACGCCACGGGTGAGCCCGGCCCGCAGACGCTCGCGAAGATCCTCTCGTCGTGCGGGCAGACCCACAACCTTCTCACCGCCGTGGGCGCCGCCGGCGGCCTCGGCAACCAGCAGGTGCAGGGGCTGCTCGCGTACAACCCACTTGCAATCGCGATACAGAACGGCCAGACCGTGAGCAACTCGGAGATCGCGTCGAAGGTGGGAGTCCACTCCCAGAACCTGGCGAGCCTCCTCGTTGCCGAGAAGGTGGTCCTTCCTGCCTCCAAGGCGTCTCCGAACGAGTGGAAGCGGTGGTGGTGGGTCTGCATCGCCGGCCAGCTGGTGTTCCTGGCCCTCGTCTTCACGATGAAGGGGCGCTGGAGCCCAAGGGCCGCCAAGCGCGACTTCGACGAGCACGAGCGGATCGTGAGCGAGGAGATCGAGAAGCTCCACAAGGAGGTCTCGCGGATCGGGGTCGGGGACGTTCCGATCCTCGCCGGACGCGCGCCGTCCGACTAGGACGCGCCCAGCTCGAAGAAGTGACCCCCCATCGGAGTAGATAGCCTGCCGCGACGCAGTTGCCGGCGCGCGTTGTCGCGCCGGGACAGTCTGTAGGCGCAAGGAGGTAGTCGTGCTGCTCGAGGATCGGGTGTGCGTGGTTTCGGGTGTTGGTCCGGGGCTCGGCCGACAGGTGGCCCTCGCGCTCGCGCGCCATGGAGCAGAGGTCGTTCTCTCCGCACGACGTGAAGAGGTGCTCAACGCGATCGCCGACGAGGTGAGGGCGATCGGCGGCCGGGCGCTCGTCGTCCCGGCCGACGTCACCGACGCCGAGCAGTGCGAGGCACTCGCGGCGCGGACCGTCGAGGAGCTCGGAGGCGTCGACGTTCTCGTCAACAACGTCTTCGCAGCGGACGTCTACCAGACGTTTCGCCGCGTCGACCTCGACGAGTGGCGCAAGCTCGTGGACGTGAACCTCTTCGGACCTCTTCAGCTCACCAAAGCGTTCATTCCGCGTCTTCAGGAGCGCCAGGAGGGAGACGAGAACCAGCGGACGTCCATCGTCTTCGTCAACTCGATGGCAGTTCGAAAGCCGAGACCGCAAGAGGGTGGATACACCGTCGCAAAGGGCGGCCTTCTCGTCGCGGCGCGCGTGCTGGCGAAGGAGCTGGGGCGTTACCGCATCCGCGTGAACTCGGTGTTGCCGGGATGGATGTGGGGACCCCAAGTCGAGCAGTACGTCGACTACCTCGCGCAGCACCGCGGCGTCGACAGGTCCGAGGTGGTCGCCGACATCGCGAAGGAGATCGCTCTGGGAGCCATCCCGACCGACGAGCAAGTGGCGGGATCGGTGGTTTTCCTGGCCTCCGACCTGGCCGCCGCCGTCACAGGCCACGCTCTGGACGCAAACGGTGGCGAGGTCTGTGAATAACCAACATATTGCCAGCCAAAGGACAATTTAAGTGTCGGTGCCAAGCACCAAGCTTGCGACGAGCACCCGAGGCTTGCTAAGCAATGACTCCATTGTGACTGACGTCGAGTTCTCCTCGACGGCACCGTCAGGCGGGAAAGTGACGAGGTCGGTGTTCAAGCCGATCGGTCTCGCCGGGGTCGTCATCACACTCCTCTCCTATGTGGTCATCGCAGCGCCGCGTGTCGCGGCGGGTGACCCGCTCGCGAGCGCTCAGGCGCAAGCCGCCCAGATAGCGGCGCAGCTCCAGGCCGACTCGGCGCGCGTCGACGCGATCTCCCAGCAGTACGAAGAGGCGCAAGGACGCGTGCAGGCCCTCGACGACCAGATAAACCAGATCCGGTCCACCATCGCCGCCGACCAGGCCCAGGTGCAGAACGACCAGGGCAACCTGCGCCAGGCGGCTCTGAACTCTTATATGACGGCCGGCAACAACACCGGACTGGAGCAGCTGTTCGCCCCAGGTGGCCAGAGCGCAGCCGTCGCCAACACTTACCGCACGGTGGCGAGCGGCAACATCTCGACCGACATCGACGCCCTGAACGTCGCCCAGAAGAACCTTGCGGCGCAGCAGGCGCAGCTCCAGGTGACCCAGGGCCAAGCTCAAGCTGCGCTCGACGCGGTCGCTTCTCAGAGGCAGGCGGCCGAGGCAGCAGTCGCCCAGCAAGAGGCGACGCTGGCTCAGGTGAAGGGCCAGATCGCCGGTCTCGTCGCCCAGCAACAGGCTGCGCAGGCCGCGGCGCAGCACGCCGCATTCGTCAACCGGGTCGGAAGCCTCTCCAACATCCCGCCGCCCCCGGGCAGCGGAGCAGGAGCAGCGGTGGCCGCGGCCGAGAGCCAGATCGGCGTCCCCTACCAGTGGGGTGGCGAGTCTCCCGGGGTCGGCTTCGACTGCTCGGGGCTCACGCAGTGGGCCTGGGGTCGCGCCGGGGTCGGGATCCCCCGGACCGCACAGGATCAGTACGACGCGAGCAGCCACATCCCTCTCGGTGACCTCGCACCAGGGGACCTCGTGTTCTGGGGTGGCGGGCCCGGGTCCGTCGAGCACGTGGGGATGTACGTGGGCGGCGGCGACGTGGTCGACGCCCCCCAGACAGGCTCGGACGTGCAGATCCAGCCGATCTGGGACAACGGGCTCGTCGGCGCGGGCCGCGTCTAGAAGCTTCGGCTACCTCGACTCTCCCACCGGCTTCGGTGAGGGGCTCGGGTCGGTGGTTCCCCGAGAGCTCTCGGTTTGATGCTGCTTTGTCGTGCACCGACAATTTTCGATCCGAAGCGAGGGTTACGATCCGCTTCGGCCGGGATGTCCCCGCTCTGGTTCGTCGGATCGAGGAGGAAACATGACCGTAGGCGAAAAGACCTTGCACTTCGAGAACAAGGGAACCGACCTCTCTGGCCTTCAGCAGAAGATCGAGGACTATCTGAAGACCGACGGGTTCACCACCCAGACGTCCGCGCAGAGCACAGAGGGGACGGTCATCCAGGCAAAGAAGGGCGGGTTCCTGCGCGGGGTCGTAGACGCCGACCGAGCTCTTTCGATCATGATCTCCGGCAATCCGAACGACTTCACGGTGAAGATCGGGATCGGGAAGTGGTTGCAGCATCTGGGAGTGGCAGCGTTGGAGACACTCGTCATCTCCGACCTGTTCCTGGTCGTCGACATCGCCGAGACGGCGTGGAACTTCGAGATCGAGGACAAGCTCGTGAAGCAAGTGGAGTCGCTCGTGGGCTGAGCGTGCGACAGCATCGCCCGTTCGTCGAAATGCCGCATGCCATATAAGGCTCGGACCATGCGCACGTGGCTGACCAAGAAGGGGGCGCTGCGGGTCCCCCAGATCACGGTCGTCTTCTGGGTGATAAAGGGGCTGTCGACCGCGATGGGCGAGGCCACCTCGGACTTCTTGGTCCACACGATCAACCCATATGCGGCGGTCCTGCTGGGATTCGCCGCATTCGTGGTCGCCTTGCTCCTCGCCTTCGGCAAGGCCCGCTACACCCCTTGGACCTACTGGTTCGCGGTTGTCATGGTGGGCGTCTTCGGGACCATGGCGGCCGACGTCCTCCACGTGGCCCTCGGAGTGCCGTACACGGCGACGACCGTCCTCTACGCGCTGGTGCTCTTCGGCGTGTTCGCGTCCTGGCGGCTGACCGAGAAGACCCTCTCGATCCACAGCATCGACACCCCGAGGCGCGAGGCCTTCTACTGGGCGGCGGTGGTCGCCACCTTCGCCATGGGTACCGCGCTCGGCGACTTCACCGCCTACACGCTTCACCTCGGCTACTTCTCCTCGGCTGCCATCTTCGCCGGGGTCATCGCCATCCCGGCGATCGGGTACCGATTCTTCCGGTTGAACGCTGTGTTCTCCTTCTGGTTCGCCTACGTCGTCACCCGACCCCTGGGAGCCTCGATCGCCGACGGCCTCGGGAAGCCCAAGGTCGTAAGCGGCCTCGGCCTAGGAGACGGCTGGGTCGCGGTTGTCTTCGGCGCCGTGATCTTCGTCATGGTCGCCTTCTTGGCGATCACGCGAGCCGACGTCCGGGCGACACCGGCGCTGGAGGCAGAGCAAGCCTGAGGAAGACGCTTTCTAGGCGTTGCCGACGGGTATCTGACCCTGACCGCCCGCTGACCGCCTTGCCAGCAACACGGCATCGTGGACCGTGACCTCGACTCCGTCAGGTGTGGTCGCCGGCCGCGGGCGGGCCTCGCTCACGACGACCGTCCACGAGCCGTCCAGCAAGCCTGCGACCTCGTCCGAGGTGTAGAAACGCTCGGGCATCGGCGGGCGGGGCACGCCTGTGTCCAGGTCCGACGGGTGATGGCCGACCACCAGCAGCGTTCCACCCGTTCGGACGGACTTCACGAGGGAGCTGAACAGCCCGGTGCGTGGCTCGGGCGGCAGCTGCATGAACTGCGATGAAACGAGGTCGAACGAGTCTTCCTCGGGCGGGCTGACCAGAAGGTCGGCTCGCCGCCACTCGATGCGTGCCGAGATGGCGGGCTCCGAGTCTCGGGCGTGCTCGGCAGCTCGCTCGAGGGCGACGCCGGAGATGTCGGTCGCCACGACCTCCCATCCCCGCTCGGCGAGCCAAATGGCGTCGGCTCCCTCCCCGCACCCCACGTCGAGTGCCCGGCCCGGGACGAGGTGGGAGACCTCGGCCACGAGCTGCGGGTTCGGATTGCCGCTCCAGACGCGGGACGAGGACCGGTAGCGATCGTTCCAGATCTCCTCGTCGGATGCGAGCTCGGCGTCGTGGTCGTGCTCGTGCACCCCATCAGTATGACCGGCCGCCGAGTTTCTCGGCCCGAGCGTCGCAGATTCTCTCGTGCGCCGCTTCTCCTAAGGTTCTCTCACGCCGGTTCGCCGCGCTGATTCGCAAACGAGGGAGGTCGCCATGGGGAACGCAACCACTCCGATGGAGTACCGCAGGCTGGGGCGCTCGGGGCTCAAGGTGAGCGTGCTATCGCTCGGGTCCTGGGTGACGTTCGGGCCGCAGCTCGACACAGGCCTCGCGACCGAGTGCATCGCGGCCGCCGGGGAGGCCGGCGTCAACTTCTTCGACAACGCAGAGTCCTACTCGGGCGGCGAGTCCGAGAGGATCATGGGCAACGCGTTCTCGGAGCTCAAGTGGCCGCGACACCGCTACGTCGTCTCGACCAAGTTCTTCTGGGGACTGAACGACGAAGTGAACATGCGCAACACCTTGAACCGCAAGTACCTCGTGCAGGCGGTCGACAGCTCCCTCGAGCGCTTGGGGCTCGACTTCGTCGACATCGCGTACTGCCATCGTCCAGACCCCGAGACTCCGATCGAGGAGACCGCGTGGGCCATGTCGGACATGGTGAGCGCCGGCAAGGCCCTGTACTGGGGGACGTCGGAGTGGAGCGCCGACGAGATCCGAGCCGCATGGGAGGTCGCGGAACGCCACCACCTCCACAAGCCCGTCGTGGAGCAGCCGCAGTACAACTTGCTCGAACGCGAGAAGGTCGAGCGTGAGTACGCACGCCTCTACGAGGACATCGGCATCGGGCTCACCGTCTGGAGCCCGCTCGCGTCGGGACTGCTCACAGGCAAGTACCTCGACGGGGTACCCGCACAGAGCCGCGCGTCACTCCCTGGCTACGAATGGCTGCGCGGCCAGCTCACGAACCCGAGAGGCAACGAGAAGGTGCGCGCCCTGAAAGCGATCTCCGACGAGCTCGGCTGCACCTTGGCGCAGCTGTCGCTCGCGTGGTGCACCAAGAACCCGAACGTCTCCACGGTGATCACCGGTGCGAGCCGGGTGGATCAGGTCCTCGAGAACATGAAGGCGCTCGAGGTCGCCTCTCTGCTCGACGACTCCGTGATGGCCAGGATCGACCAGGCCACGCGCCCGAAGTAATATATCTATTTGGATATGATACCATGGGCCAGTGTACGGGAGCTTCATCAGAGCCGTGCGGGAATCCAGGGGGCTCACCCAGGAGGAGGTGGCGGAGACCGTCGGGACCAGCCAGCCGACCCTGTCCGCCTACGAACACGACCGAAAGTCTCCCTCCGCAGAGACTCTCAACCGGGTCTTGGCCGCTTGCGGGTACCTCTTGACGGCGAAGGCCGGGGACAAGGAGATCGCATGCGAGCTTCCGACGGCAGGCTGGTTCCCTGACGAAGACTTCCCACCTCGCGACGAGCTAGATGACGCCCTGAGAGACGCCGAGGACACGGGACGGATGCGCCACGACGCTACGCCTGCATCGCGCATCGAGGCGATATCGCAGGTGCTCACCCTGGCGGAGTCTCAGGACACGGTCCGCCGTCGCACATGATCCAGGACGTGGTGGTGGAGGTCCACCGCGCCCTTGAACAGGAAGGCATCGCGCACGCGTTCGGCGGGGCTCTCGCACTCATGCAGTACGCCGAACCGCGCGGCACCGTGGACATCGACGTCAACGTAGCGACAGCGGTCACGGATTCGCAGGTCCTGATCGACCTCCTGCTCTCATTCGGGTTCAGGGCCGCGCGATCGGTGGAGGAGTCCCCACCGGTGGCCGGCACCCGCTTCCATCGAGAAGGCGAGGTGGTCACTCTCGACGTCTTCTTTGCCTTCCACCCGTATCACGCGGAGGTGATCGCTCGGGCGGTCGCGCGCCCGTTTGCTTCGTCCTCCGATGTCGTAATGCTCCCCTTTCTGAGCGCGGACGACCTCGTAGTGATGAAGCTCTCCTTCAACCGACCTAAGGATTGGGTCGATGTCGAGTCCATCGTCACCTCGGGCACACCAGTAGACCCGGACTATGTCACCGAGAAGCTCGTGCAGTTCCGGGGTCCGACGATGTATCCGCGTACTGCCCGACTGCGAAAGCTCCTGGCGACGAGGAGCTGATCGTCTCTGCTGGGATCGGTCGCGGCCTCCACGAGGACCAGGGAGTTCGCACTCGAAGTATTCCGGACCGCCGTTAGTGGGTATGGATCCGTCTTCGCCAGGAGAACCCTCGAGCCGACCACGGAACCTTTGAAGGAGCCACGGTATGAATGCGACCGACCCCGAGAAGGACCCATCCCAAGTCCTACCCGCTCAGCGCGCACTGAGTGCGATGGCTCTTGCAGCGCGAAGGGCACGGGAGTCCGACGCCGGCGACGCGCCGGGGGCGCACCGGATCGGAAGCTGGCAGGAGTTGGGCCCGATGTGGTCCGACGAGGCCGGGCACACCGAGAACACCGACGCGACCCAACGCGTCACGGGGATGCCCCGCACACCCTCGTGGAAGCGGTACACCACCGAGCATGCAATTCGCTCGGGACTGCTCGCGCTCGGAGCGATCGTCGTCGCCCTGAGCGCCACCGTCATCGCTTTGAACACGTCCGGCAGCTCGAGCTTGTCGTCGTCGCCTTACGCATCGGGTCAGCAGTCGACACCGGCACGAACGTCAGCCCAACGCAACGGCGCTTCCTCGAACTCGAGTCCGGGATCGGCCTCGAATCCCGCCGTCTCCACAACGCTTCCTTCCTCTGTCAATCCCGGTGGCCCTGTCAGTGCCGACGGCCCGCCGCAGATCACCTCGATCACCCCGTCTTCGGGAGCCGCAGGACGGACCGTGACGATCTCGGGGACCAACTTCTTGAGCCCGGACGGAAGGATCCAGGCCTACTTCGGGGAGGCGCAGGCCCCGACGAGCTGTCCCGTCCAGAGCAGGTGCACAGTCACGGTGCCGAGCCTCTCGGGTGGCCCCTCCAGCGTGGTGGTCAAGGTCGTGACCGAAGCCGGCAGCTCCAACACCCTCTTGTTCTCCTACACCTAACTAACTAACTCCTAGCGAAGACGGCGAAGCGATGAAGGAGGGGCACCGTCCACCGCGCCCGGGTGGAGCGCTGATGCGAGGATCTCGACACCGTCTACGAGGCGCGGGCCCGGTCGAGAGAAGTAAGAGCTCGCGTCCACGCTGAAGAACGCCCGAGCGCCACCGAGCTCGTCCCGCCTGAGGATCTTCTGGGCCTCGGTCGAGGCTTGTTCGAGGTCGTAGCCGCAGGGCATGAAGACGACGACTTCGGGGGCGGCGGCCGCGATCTGATCCCAGCTCACCCGCACCGAAGGTGTTCCCGGACACCCGAGCACGGGCTCACCGCCGGCGCGCTCGATCATCTCGGGGACCCAGTGACCCCCGTTGAAAGGTGGATCGGACCACTCGAGGGCGAACGTGCGGGGGCGCTCGAGCCCGCCGACAGCCCCCGCCACCGAGGCGAGTCGCTCTCGCAAGGTCTCGACGATCTGCTTCGCGCGAGCCTCGGTCCCCGTAGCTGCGCCGACCGTGAGCATGCAGTCGAGGACCTCGTGGAGCGAGCTCGGATCGAGTGATACGACCTCTGCCCGGCAGCCGAGGATGTCGAGGGCCTCGTTCACGTGTCCCGAGGGCACTGCACACACAGCACACAGGTCCTGACTGATCACGAGGTCAGGGCGAAGCTCACGGATCGCTTCGTTGTCCAGGCCGTAGATCGGATGCCCGTCCCCGAGGCTTGCGCTGACGAGTCGGTCGACCTCCGAAGGATCGGCGGAAGGTGGCAACTCGGAGAAAGACACGTGCCTCTTGTCCTTCGCCTCGGGGGGCCAGTCGCACTCGTGGGTCACCCCCACGAGATCGTCCTCGAGACCCAGCGCGTAGACGATCTCGGTGGCCGACGGGAGAAGCGAGACGATCCTCATGGCGCGATCGTGCCCCAGCGGGCCCACCCTGCGCTACCGAGAGCGCGAGCCCTCCCGGGACGCCAGAAGACTCGGGCGTGCCACCATGGGGCGTGCCGACTCTCGGACCGCGCCTCGTGATCTCCGGAATCGGCTCCGGGGTCGGCAAGACGACGGTGGCCACCGGCCTCATGGCCGCGCTCCGGAAGAGCGGCATGCGCGTCGGCTCCGCGAAGGTCGGGCCCGACTTCATCGACCCGAGCTACCACTCCGTCGCAACCGGCCGGCCGGGGCGCTCGCTCGACGCCTGGTTGGCAGGCGAGGACCTGCTCGCGCCCATGGCGGCCTCCGCGGCAGAGGGTGCGGACGTCCTGATCGTCGAAGGCGTGATGGGCATGTTCGACGGTTCGGGTCAACCAGAGGTCGACGGCTCGACGGCGGACGTCGCTCGGCGCCTAGATGCTCCGGTGATCCTCGTCGTGGACGTTTGGACTATGAGCAGCTCGGTGGCGGCGGTCGTCCACGGCTTTCGCAGCCTCGACCCTCGTGTGGAGGTGGCCGGGGTGATCCTCAACCGCGTCGCGGGCGAGGGTCACGCGACCCTGTGCCGGGAGGCGCTCGATCCTCTCGGGATACCGGTGCTCGGGGCGATCCCCCAGGACGACGACCTCACCTGGCGGGAGCGTCATCTCGGCCTGGTGCCGGTCGCCGAGCAACGCGACGAGGTTCGGGCCGCCGTCGAGCGGATCGGAGCGGCGATGAGTGCTCACTGCGATCTGGCGGCACTTGCAAGGATCGCTCGTTCCGCCTCGCCGCTTGCCACAGACGAGCTGCCATCGGCGCGACGCGTTGGAGCGGCGCGGATCGCGCTCGCATCGGGACCCTCCTTCAGCTTCGTCTATCCCGAGAACTTGGCCCTCTTCGAACAGGCGGGGGCCGAGATGGTGCGGTTCGACCCCTTGGTCGAGAAGTCGCTGCCCGAAGGCTGCGACGCGCTCTACGCAGGAGGCGGTTTCCCCGAGGTCTTCGCCGGTGAGTTGGCGGAGAACCGCTCGCTGAACGACTCGGTCCGAGACGCCCTTCGCGGGGGGATGGTCGCTTGGGCCGAGTGCGGAGGTTTGCTGTGGCTCTGCGAAACCCTGGACGACACTCCGATGGTCGGCGCCATTGCGACGAAAGCCCGCATGACGGATCGACTCACCATCGGGTACCGAAGCGCCACGACGCGGGTTCGAAGCCCCCTCGGTCCGGTAGGGACCACCCTTCGCGGGCACGAATTCCACCGCACGGTCACCGAGCCCGCCGGGGACGCTCTCGAGGTCGACGCCCGCTTCGGATCCGGAAGGGGTGGATTCGCATCAGACACCATCTTCGCCGGCTACCTGCACCAGCTCCTCGTCGCCGCTCCGGAGCTTGCCGAGCGCTTCGTCCTCGCCGCCGGTGCAGTCGCCGCAAAGGGGGCAGCCGCCGGATCTCAGGTGCCGTAGGGAACGCTCACCACGCTCACCAGCCGTTCTCCGAAGCGGGGCCATAACGGAATTGCCGGACACTTCCCTGCTGCCTACATTGGCGGCGCAACCGACTGGCCAGCGAAGTCCGGTGTGAGCCCGGCGCTGTCCCGCAACTGACGTTCCTCCATGGGAGGACGAGCCAGGTCGCCTGGTCCGTCGGTGGCGACCAAAGGGCGTCGAGGAACGCAGCGGTCGTACGACGGGGCCCCTGTCGGCGAGCACCGATCCCTCGACCGACAGGAGGAATCCGTGAAACGACTGATAATTCTCGTCGCATCGCTCGCCATAGCAGCCGGCCTCACGACCGCCTGTGGCTCGTCGAGCTCTTCGCACCCGACGACGCCGGACTCCTCGTCCAGCGCGGTGTTCCCCGTCACGGTGAACGCGGCGAACGGTGCTGTAACCATCCCGGCGCGTCCGACCCGCGTCATGTCGCTGTCGGCGTCTGCGACGTCGATGCTCTACGACATCGGTGCGGGTCCCCAGGTCGTGGCCGTCGACAAGTACTCGGCTGACCCGCCGAACGCGCCTCGGACCGGGCTCACCGGTTTCGAGACGGGGCCGGAGAGCTACGTGCCGTTTCATCCGGACCTCGTGGTCCTCGCACAGGACGAGACGGGCAAGATCGCCTCGGAGCTCGCGGGTCTCGGGATCCCCACGCTGATCCTCTCCCCTGCGACGACCATTGCCGACACCTATTCCCAGATCACCATGCTCGGAAAGGCGACCGGACACGAGTCGGCGGCCGCGGCCGAGAACTCCTCGATCCGCAGCCGGCTCGAGGCGATCGTCCGCTCGGTCGGATCACGCGGGCGCGGAGCCACCTATTACCAGGAGCTGGACCCGACGCTGTACACGGCGACGTCCAACACCTTCATCGGAAGCCTCTACAAGTCCCTCGGGATGGTGAACATCGCCGACCCGGCGAGCTCCGGCGGGAACGACTACCCGCAGCTCTCCACCGAGTCGCTCATCGAGGCGAATCCGGACTACGTCTTCCTCGCAGACGGCGACTGCTGCGGGCAGAGCGCGGCCACGTTCGGCAAGCGCTCCGGATACTCGACGATGAGAGCGGTACGCCTGCACCACGTCTTCAACATCCCCGACTCGATCGCCTCCGAGTGGGGCCCGCGCGTCGTGGTGTTCCTCCAGATGGTCGCCCACGACCTGACGTCGTCGTGAGCCAGGATGGAGACATGGAGACGCCGAGCCGAGAGACCGTCGTACTCGAAGCGTGGGATGGTCCGTGGGCCCCGGACGACCCCGATGCCAATTACAAGGCCGACATCGCGCTGTACTCGACCCAGGACCCGTTGGGCACCCTGCGCCGGCTCGGCGAGGCGATCGGGGTACCGGTCGGGGCGCTCGCCCGCTACGTGCTCGCCCGGTACGCGACCTCCGGGAGCGGTGGACTCCTGGAGATCGGCCCTTCGATGGTCCACAGGTTGTGGGAGCCGATCGAAAGTGCCGAGTCAGCTGGGACCGTCGAGGCCCGCCTGGCGGCCTACGACCAGGTCAAACAGATGATCTCGTGGCTGCGCCTCCCGCTGGTCGAGGAGGCCGGGTACCCGCCGAACGCCGGACCGTCCGAAAGGGACCAAAGCCCTTAGGGGCTTTGCACCCAAATTGGTGCTTCTCACACAGGGTGAAGGGCCAAGCCGGCCCCGAGGACGTTCCTCGCTGCATTTATGTCGGCGTGATCCTGGTGACCACATTTTCTGCAGGAGTACCTCTCACCTCGTCGGTTCTCCTTGCTCACGTCCCCACATCTGTTGCAGCGCTGTGAGCTGTATCGGGGTTCCACCGCGACGAGGGTCCTACCGGCACCTTCCGCCTTGTAGGTGAGCATCGAGATGAACATCCCCCATCCCGCAGAGGAGATCTCTCTGTTGAGACCGCTCTTTGCCTTGGACCCGTTCGGCTCGTATCCGCCGGATCCGTCAGGCCTAGGAGCTGGCCTTTTGATCATGTTCTTGATATCTAAGTCCTCGTGGGCGATGAGGTCGTAGGAGTCGACGAGGCTCCGAGACACCTTGTGCAGGTGGTCGCGCCGCTGTCTTGCGATCTTTCGGTTCACCTCGCCCGAGGCAAGAACAGCCTTTCTTCTTCTGTTAGAGCCCTTCGCCCTCCCCGCCACAAGCCTCTGGGCGCACGCGAGCTTCTCTGCTGAGGCGGAGAAAAGGCGGGGGTTCTCGATGAGCTCGCCATCTGAGGTGGCGAGGAGGTTCTCCACACCTAGGTCGATCCCGACGGCCTTGCCAGTCGCAGGAAGTGGCCTCTCGGCCTTTGCTCGCAGGCCACATAGGCCCGGAACCTTCGTCCCTCCCTCTTGACGACGAGGGTCTTCGGGGTTCCTCTCACGCCGCGCTTGGAGCAGTGGTAGCGGATGTGTCCGACTCCGTGCAGGTAGAGGCGCCTCTCGTCTAGCTTCCAGTTCGCTTTATCGGGGTACTCGACCGAGTCGAATCGGCTCTGGGCCCGAAACCTCGGAAACCCCGGCTTCTGGCCGGTCTTGAGGCGCCTGAAGAACGAGGAAAAGGCCCGGTCGAGGCGCAAGAGGGTGCCTCTGGCGGCGACTACGCCGAACTCGAGCACCGGGTGGTCGAAACCGGTGAGAGCCCCGTACTGCTCGAGGCGACCCACCCTTCGCCTCTCCCACTTCCAAGCACCCCGTCTTTCCTCGAGGGCCGAGTTGTACAGCTCGCACTGAAGGCGAAGTAGGCGGAGCAGCCCACGGGTCTGGCTAGTAGTGGGCTTGAGCAGAAGAGAGGTGGTGCGATGCACCACGCGCCCTGTGGGTTCGTCGGGCCTTCCCGTCTGCGAGGAGGACATCCCTCGAGGATTCCAGCCGGTTGTAACGCTCACGGCGTGGCAGCCGGTCGCGTCGAGATGCGAGCTTTGGCGCAAAACTCAGCCAACCTGACCTGCTTGACCCCCGCAGTCGCTCGCCTGATGCAGGACCTGAGCGCGACCCAATTTGCGAACGTTGGTCCTGGCCGCGCTCCTGGGGTAAGGAGGGACGGAGGCGGCAGCTACAACTCGATCGTGTAGCCGTCGGGATCGAGCATGTAGGCGTACGGGGCGCCCGATGAATGCTCGCCCCGCTCGACCAAGCGCCCTCCGGCCTGTTCAACCTCTTTGATTGCTCGATCGAGCTGACTCTTGTCTGCCAGCCGGAAGCCGAAGTGATCCAGTCCTCCGCTCCTAACGGCCTTCTCCGGTACCTCGTTCAATGTACCTGTGTCCGAGCTGCCGGGCGGGCGCAGAAACACCATTTTTGGTCCGTCGCGAGAGATCTCCTCCAACCCGAACACCTCGCGATAAAAGCGCAGAGAACGGTCGAGGTCCGTCACGTAGATATGGAGGTGAGTGAGTCCTTGCGTCTCGATCACCCGAGCCTCTCTCGGCCGCCTGATCCTCAGCTCGGACAGGTCGTCGTCTGGATGCCTGCCTCGCCGGTGGGCTGATACGGATCGGGATCGGGGTCGCCGGCGAACCTATCGGTCATCCAATGGATCATGTCGTTGGCGGAGACGGGTATGACTCCGGTATGGCTGAGACCCGGATAGATCCATCGTTCGAGGTCTTGCCCGAGACCGCACAAGTGGGATGCCAGGAGTTGAGTCGAGACGACGGGGATCTGCTCGTCGGATCCACCCTGGTAGATGAGCAGTGGCACGGCGTTGGATGTCGAGAAGTCTCCTGGGTCGTTGGCCGCGAGGAGCGGCTTCCACGCCGATACGTTGAAAGGATTGGCCTTCACGAGTTCTGTCATCGAGTACTTGTCGAACGTCGACTCCAAATAGTTGAAACAGCCCTTGCTCAGGTCCGGGATGAGGTTTATGGCTTTCGACGTGAGAACTTGGTTGAGCGGTGCAGCATTGCTGCCGTATGCAGTGTTGAAGCCGACGGCGGCCATGAACAGGTAGAAGCGGTAGGGGCTTGTCTGCAGCGCGTCGTAGATGTACTGGAATTGGGAAGGGGGCGCCCCGGCCACGACCCCGACCAGGTTTAGGCCCGACTGGGACCCGTAGCTCGGGCCGAGATTCCAAGCGAACATGGCCGTCTGGCCGCCTTCTGAATGACCCCACACGAGATACGTGGTGCTGGCGTGCGCCGCGGGAAGGTGTTGGGCCGCGCGGACGATGTCGATGGTGTTGCGCGCAGAGAGGTCGCCGACCAAGTATGGGAGCAGACCTGGTGGCGTGCCCTCACCCTGGTAGTCACTCGCGGTGACCTCCCACCCCTGATCGAGCAGGTCGTTGAGGCTCGTGAGCGACACAACCGCGCTGGCGGGATCGAGCGAGGGGGCGCATTGATCGGCCATGCCGTTGGTTCCATGCGACCAGCTCACGATCTTGTAGCCGCCGCTAGGAGGCGGGGTGCTGGGTACGAAGATCAGGCCTGTGACTGCCGCCGGCCCGTCGTTCTCGTCGGTCGAGACGTACATGACCCGATAGGTCGTCCCGTGGACTCCGGCCACCGAGATCTTCTCCCATTTGAGAAGCGCTCCTGCTTGCTTCGTGGCCACGCCATCGGGGACGGCGTAGAAGCTTGGCAACCCCTTTGGTGCCGACGTTGCGCCCGAGCTCGATGACGACCCACATGCCATGGCTCCCAGGGCCACCGCCAGCGTTGCCGCGACTGCCCGCAGGGTTCGGATGCTCATGCCAGGCTCCCCCTCCCGCGCACATCCTCCGGCGAGATGCTAGTCAAGGGTGACCGAAGCCGGAGAATGTCCGGCCAGCCGCCTCCGAATACCATTGTCGTCGCCGCCGCTACGCCATCGGAGGGAGAGTCATGCGCAGCTCTGCCGTGTTCGACGCCGACAGCCACCTCATGGAGGTCGACGAATGGCTCCCGACCTACGCCGATCCCGGTGTGCGCGAGCGACTGCGTCCGCTCGGCTTCGACAAGGCGGGAACCGGCGCAGCCGAGCTCATGTCGTCGCTGCCGACACTGTGGGAGAAGCAGCGCGACAGCGATGTCACGGCGGACGTCCTCAGCGGTCCGAAAGGATGGATGGCGCCCGGCGCCCTGGATGCTGAAGTGCGTACCAGGGTGCTCGACGCGCTCGGCATCTCCGCGCAGCTCGTCTTCCCCACCTTCTCGCTGGGGCAATTCACGGGCAGCGACGACCTCGACCTGCTCTACGGCGGCACTCGGGCGCTCAACCGGGCGATGGTCGACTTTTGCAACCACGACCCGCGTCTAAAGGCAGTGGGTTTCCTGCCTTTGCGGTCCCCCACTCTGGCGGTCGACGCTCTGGACGAGGCGCTCGCCGAGGGTGTCGCTGCCGTGTGGATCCCTTCGGATGCCCCCGGTGACTTCTCACCGGCGCACGTCGACGTCGAGCCCGTGTGGGCCCGACTGGCGGAGGCGGGCGTGCCTTTCGTCCTGCATGTCGGAGGCGGCAAGCTCCTGCCGAAGGCCTTCCACAACAACGGCCGCCCGCTGCCCAAGGACTGGCTCGGCGGCGGCGAGAACCTGCGCGCCAAGGATTTCCCAGTGCTGCACCATTCGCCCGAGCGCTTCCTCGCCTGCCTAGCTCTCGACGGTGTCTTCGAGCGCCACCCGCGGCTGCACGGCGGCGCCATCGAGCTGGGGGCCTCGTGGGTCCCGGGACTGCTGCGCAACGTCGACCACGCATGCCGGTCCTTCTCGCGGTCGGAGCCCGGCCTCAAGGCATTGCCCATGCTGCCCTCGGAGTACCTGCGACGTCAGGTGCGCTTCACGCCTTTTTCGTTCGAGGACACGGCCTGGCTCATCGACCAGTGCGGCCCCGAGATGTTCATGTTCTCGACCGACTACCCGCACCCGGAGGGTGGGAAGCGCCCCTTCGAGCGCTTCGGTGCAGAGCTCGACGGCTTCGACGACGACACCAAGGAGCGGTTCTTCTGGCTCAACGGTGCCGAGCTGCTGGGGATCGCCTGAGCCAGAAGGAGGTCGTGTGCCAGCCATTGCGGTCGAGCATCTAACCAAGACCTACGAGGGAGTCGACGCGGTCAAGGGTGTCACCTTCGAGGTGAACGAAGGTGAGGTGTTCGCCCTGCTCGGCCCCAACGGCGCGGGCAAGACCACCACGATCGAGATCCTCGAGGGTTTCCGAAAGCGCGACGGTGGCCGCGTCGAGGTGCTCGGCGACGACCCAGCCGATGCCGGAACCAGCCGGCACTTGCGCGAGCGGATCGGGGTCGTGCTCCAGGAGCTAGCCGTGGAGCCGTTCCTGTCGGTACGCCAGGCCCTCACGCGCAACGCCGGCTATTACCCGAACCCACGATCCGTCGACGAAATCCTCGAGCTGGTGGGTCTCGCGGAGAAGGCAGACGACAGGGTGAAATCGCTCTCGGGTGGCCAGCAGCGCCGCCTGGACCTCGGCCTCGGGATCGTAGGGAACCCCGCTCTGCTCTTCCTCGACGAGCCCACCACAGGCTTCGACCCTTCGGCACGCCGCGGGGCCTGGGACGTGGTCCGGGCACTCACCGGCGGGGGGACAACGGTGCTCCTCACGACCCATTACATGGACGAAGCCGAGGCCCTTGCCGATCGCGTCGCTGTCATCAATTCCGGTCACATCATCGCCGAGGGAACCCCAGAGTCGCTGGGGGGCCGCGACGTCGGCGAGTCGAGCATCCGGTTCCGCCTTGCCGACGCCGACGGACACCCACCTGTTCCCATACCTGCGACGGTTTCGACCAACGGTGTGTACGAGATCAAGACTGACAAGGAGATCGAGGTTCTTGCCGCTCTCACGAACTGGGCCTTGCGGGAGAAGGTGAGCGTCGTGGGGTTGACGGTGGAACGGCTCACTCTCGAAGACGTTTATCTCCGGCTCACGGGGTATCAGCCGGACACCGATTCCGACGCCGCTTCTGTTTCGGTCGGGAGCTCGTGATGAGCGGCACAATCCTCAGCGCCCGTTTTCGAGGTAAGGCTGACCTCAAGCTCGTAGGCCGCCAGATCTACTACGAGCAGCTCAACTTCTGGCTCAACCCCATCGGCGCCATCTTCACGGTCGGGTTCTCCGTGGTCTTTCTCGTTCTTGTCGGCTCGAGCACCGGGCACCAGCGCAGCAGCGCGATCGGTGGTGGCCTCATAATCAAGTACTACGTCCCCGGTTTCATCGCTTACGGGGTCATGGCCGCGTGTTTCAACACATTGGCGATAAACATCGTCGTGCGGCGGGAGATGGGGTTGTTGAAGCGGCTGCGCCTTTCGCCGCTGCCGACCTGGGCCATGTTGGCAGCCGTCTCCGCCAGCACCATGATCATCTCGGCCGCTCAAGTGATTTTGGTGCTCTTGATCGGGAGACTTGGTTACAACGTGCCGTTCCCCCACAACGTCGCCGCCTTCGTCGTCGCCCTGGTAGTGGGAGCCGTCTCGTTCACTTGTGTCGGGTTGGGCATGAGCACCCTCATACCGAACCAGGAAGCAGGGGCGCCGATTACGAGCATCGTCTTCTTCGTGTTGCTGTTCCTGTCCGGCCTCTGGTTTCCCATATCGGCGAGCTCGGGGCTCGCGAAGTTCTCGTCCTATTTCCCCGTCCGGCACTTGATCCTCTCGGTGTACGACGCGTCGATCGTTCGGAAGGGCGTGACGGGCTGGTCGTGGCACGACATCTTGGTGATGGCGATTTGGGGTGTCGCCGGCGCCTTTGTGGCGGCGCGGCGCTGGAGCTGGGCGCCACACCAGGCCAAACGCGGCCACTCGCGGGGTCTGTCGAGCTTCGGCATGATCGGCGGGCGCCGCACGGGATGAGGGGCGGATGAACCCCGCTACTTGGTCGCCAACGGCGTGGCGATGACGAGCCGGTACAGGCGGTCCCACGTCAGGAGACGACTCACCAGTCGACGCCGGTGGAGACACAGAACTCGTTGCCCTCGGGATCTGCCATCGTGACCCAGCGAGTGGGCCCGAAGCTGCGGACGCCATCGTGGAGTCGCCGTGCGCCGAGCGCTTCCAGCCGCTCGACTTCGACCGCTACATCATCGGTGACGATGTCCACGTGCATGCGGTTCTTCCCGGCCTTCGGCTCGGGCACACGCTGGAGAAGGAGCGGGTACGCGTTCGCGTCTGGGGGCACGAGGACCGCCAAGGATGGCTCTGAGTAGTGGACGCGGTAGCCAAGTGCTTCCCGCCAGAATCCCATCAGCTTCTGCGGGTCGGAGCAGTCGAGGATCACTTCCAGCGTTGCCTTGCGGTTCATGCCCTACCTCCTCTCGACTCGAACGACCAAGGGCCGAGTCTGCGTGACAGAGAGTTCACCGCCGAGTGATCCCCGGCATCCACGCGTCATCGTTCGGGGTCGTCCCACCCCTCGACCAGATGCGGAATCGACCAGTCAGGGTGAGGCTGCCACGACGTCCAAGGTTCAGAGAAGGGCGAGCCCCACTGTTCGATCCGACCGATCATCTCCTCGGCATCGTTTCGAACTCGCTCACCGGTCGAAGGATCGAAGATCCCGCGCTCGAGGATCTCTTCGAACTCGTCGTCGTCCTTCCATCGCCAGGTTCTGTCGGGCTCGACCACGATGTCGAGCATCATGTCCATCGCCTCGATCCCGATTTTCGTGCGGCGAAACGGATGTTGCAGATTGACGTACCAGCCGAGATGCACTCCGGGCTGGACCCACGAGACCCAGACGGCGTGCCAGTCTCCTGGACGGAGGATCCACAGGCACGAGACGTCCCAGGTTTGCTCTCCGAGCATCCAGTCGCAGCGGGCGAGGTTCTCGATGACCCGGTCCTTGCGCGCCGGAGGATCCGGCCGAGTCGGTGGAGTCACAGGAACCTTCCGCTGGGTCCCTTTCGGCATCCACAGAAGGAGGCGATCCTCCGTGTCCTCCACGACGATGAGCGGCCGGGCGGCCCAGATCCGCCCAGCCCACACCTCTTGATGTACCACTGTCTGACCCGGAGTCCACACCAGGGACATCGTGCCAGCTGGAGCCCGTCTGTTGACGCAATAATCCCAGTCCGCGAGAGACCATCGTGGGCCTTTGGCGGCGGAGCATTATCACTCTGGCTCGCCGCACGACCAGACTCGGACTTGGTGACCTTGCACGAAGACGAAATCGACATCTCCGACGAGTCCGTTCGGGAACTGATCGGCAGCCAGTTTCCCGAGTGGGCGCAGAAGCAGATTCTCCGTATCCGATCCAGCGGTACGGTGAACGCGATATTCAGGATCGGTGAGGAGTTCGCCGCACGCCTCCCTTTGCGCGCTGCTGACGCTGAAACGACCCGGCAGGTACTCGAAGACCGAGCTCGGGCCAGCGCAGAGTTCGCGCTCAATTCGCCTTTCCCAGCGCCCTTCCCGGTCGCCATCGGCGAGCCTGGCCGAGGCTACCCGCTGCCGTGGTCAGTGCAGACCTGGCTGAACGGCGCAGTCGCCACCAACGGCGGATCATGTAACAGCGTCGAGTTCGCCCGCGACCTAGCCGCCCTGGTGACTGCACTGCGAAGGGTTGACACCGACGGCCGTCGGTTCCAAGGTGGGAACCGGGGCGGTGATCTTCACGACCACGATGAGTGGATGGAGACTTGCCTTCGCAATAGCGAGCGACTCCTCGACGCGTCACGGCTTGCAGAGTTGTGGAGCTACTTCCGTGACCTGCCACGGACCTCACCAGACGTTATGACCCACGGCGATCTGATTCCGGCCAACGTCCTCGTGGATGGCGGCCGGCTGGCAGGGATCCTCGACACCGGTGGCTTCGGCCCGGCGGACCCCGCTCTGGACGTCATCGCAGGTTGGCACCTGCTCGACGACGGGCCGCGAGCGATCTTCCGTGCCGAGCTGCGGTCAGACGACCTGGAGTGGGAGCGCAGCAAGGCTTGGGCGTTCGAGCAGGCATTGGGAGCCGTCTGGTATTACGTCGACACCAACTCAGCGATGAGCGCGTTGGGACGTCGGACGCTGCGCCGCATCGTCGCCCACACACCGAAGTGACACCCGGCCCGCAGTGCTACCGCGATTCGCTCTCTGTCCAGCCTTCAGGGGAGGTGGATGTCTGAATCAGGCAGCGCGGCGGGCGGTACGGCCCCGCGGTTCTGCTCCACGGACCCTCTCGGCCTTAAAGGGCTGATCACTTTCGATGTCAGACCACGCTTCTGTCATAACTCGCTGGATACCTGACAGAACCTCGTAAATCAGGCGGCGCTGAAAATTGATCGTCTGCTGGGCGAGCTCCAAGCTGAGGTCCACGAAGCGAGCCGGCTGGCTCATCGCGACAGGCACGGCTTCCCGAAGTAAGTCGGTGAACGCGTGGATGGTCGCGGCGATGGCTTCCTCGCCCGTCGCCTCACTGCTACGCAGCGAGTGATAAACGCCCTCTAGAGCGTCGGTGGTTTCGTCCGCGGCCGAAGTTGCCTGGCCAGTTGCTTCTGACGTGGTCGGCATGATCGCAGTCCTTTCACGGGGCTACTTCGTTGATCATACGAACCGCGTCTTTCCGTTTCCCTACCACTGAGAGAACTTCGAGCGAAATTCAATTGAACAGAGGGTTACGTCCGTCAGAGTTGTGCCGTCTACCAGCCGGGACGCTTCGAATCTTGGCCCGCCATAGCCCCTAGCTGCAGATGTTTGTCACCGTCGCTGGGTTGGTCACGATTCCCACCGGTGTGTAATGACCAGGTGAGGGATCGCCGGCGAAGCCGTCCGTCGTCCAGGCCACGAAGTCGCTGATGGACGCGCTCCCGCCGATGTTGCCGTGAGTGAGCCCGGTGTACACCCAGCGCTCGAGGTCCTGAGGCGTGGTCAACCCACATCCCAAACGACCAACGCGGACCACCGCCTCATGGCTCGACGCAGCGGACATCGACGTTTGTCGTTTCGCCAGAGCGCACAGTCGCCGAAGCCGCGCAGTTATAGGCACCAGAAGCGGTCAGCTCATAGGCGCCCGGCGACAGATCGAATCGAAATCGCCGTCCGGGGAGCACCCGTTCGCGTGCGATCACCCGACCACCTTTCTTCGCTTCGACCGTGGTCGTGAAACGCGCGACGGGAACAGAGGTGGTCGACCCTGGATGAGGAACGGGGGAAAACACGAGAACTTGACCCTGGACCACCCCTGACCCGCTGCCGCAAGCAGACAGCGATATGGCTATCGCTATCGCCCCTGAGGAAACCCACAACCATCGATGGGTCAAGATCCACCTCCTGCATATAACAGACAGCTTGTTGGGACGCCCCGCTAGCGCGGATGGTTCCCGTCACATGCCATCCGCCAGTCCGTTGACCGGTCTGCCTCCGCTCGAACTGGGCGAAGGTCGCCATGACGTTGACGATCATCTCGCCCGACGGACCCAAAACGGCCACGGGCGACGCTCGATCAAGTGCACCGAGTGGTGGCTGAGGTCCACTCTCTCCCTATCGTGTCGACGGAACGAACACCATCGGGAGAGTCGCTGCGGTTCCGACAGGGCCATTCGGCCCTGGCACCCCGCTGGCATCCGGCCCACGCTGGGATTAAGGGAGTGTGCTTCTGAGGGGAGGTGATTGAGATGACAACCCTTCATGAGACCGAGGAGAGGGAGAAGGAACTCTTTGAGATGGTCCGCAGGTCGGAGGAATCCGTCCTTGAGGCCGGTCGCAAGTGGGCGAGGGCAGTCGGCGATGCCATGCCCATGGACATGCCGATCATGCGTGAGCTGGTAAAGGGCGCTTTTGACTTCACCGACGACGTCCTAAAGGCGCAGCGCGACTTCGTTCACGCGATGCTGAGGGCAACCAGGCCAGCTAGAAGACCCATCCACAGAGCGACAACGGCTACGCCTGCACGCGGGACAACACCGAGAGCGAGGCCAGCCAGGAGAGCCGCCTGACAAACAAGATCACCGACGGCCCAGATTTCTGGCTGGGTCGTGATCAAGTGTTTACCGTGCGGACGTGTACGAGGATTCTTTGTCCCGACACACGACGTCAAGAATGGCTGACGATTGCGCGCGAGCACTCAGCTTCTCCCTTCTCGACGCGTGCTTCCCCACCTTGGTTGGACAACCATGACTGGAATCTCGAACACGACAGTGCAATAGCGAGCGAGTGTTGAGTCGGTCGAAGCAACGGTGGATATCGGCTCCGCGCACAGGTTTGTGGGGCACTCCAGGGGAAGGGGGAAGTCAGTCCAGTCCAGTCCAGTCCAGTCCAGTCCAGTCCAGTCCAGTCCAGTCCAGTCCAGTACACTCTGGTCGTACTACGCGTCGTCTTATCAGTTCATCGGGGGGTTAGATGAGACGGCATTCGTCGCTGGGTCCTGGCGTTGCTGGGATAGCGCTCGTAGTTCCCGCTGCCATCCTCTTATCAGCGTGCAGCTCCTCCTCTTCTAAGTCGACCAATGCGACACCGACCACGGGGGCTTCGACCACGGCGACATCAACGACAATCACAACCACGCCGAGCACCCCACTCTCGACCATCGGGGCACTTCCGGTGCTCATTGCTGTCGAACCAAGTGGACAGCAGACTTGGACGGGGCGCGAACCGACCGAAATGGATTTCAGCGGCGACGCTGGAGACATTGTGACCGGCATTACATGGTTGTCGTGGACAGGCACCCAAGCTGTGGGTAACGGCACTTGGACTTATCAGAACTGTGTCCCTGATTGTGCGAGCGGCTCGCAAACACTGTACCCCGCCATGATCGTCCTATCCGATCCGGTGAAGGGCGTGTTCACCTCCATTACCGAAACCACAACCGGACCACACGCGTCCACTCAGACCTTCACATATCCGGGCAACTGGGTGCAGAATGCCTCGTGACCGGTGAATCGCTTCCAGCGGAAGTGAAGCCAAACGACAGCCTGCACGATTCCACCGCAGGCGTGATCAACTTGGCCGTGACGGTGGTTGCTCCTTAGACCGCACGATATGCCACCTCCCCATCTCGAAGCACGGCAGCGTCGGACAGGGGGATAGGTTTGCTGTGGTCGTAAGGTAACGAGCGATGAGTGGCGGTCCAGGTGAGGTCAGCGAGCCGAAAGACCACTTGACCTTCTCGGTTAGCCGCCGCACTCTCCGCATCGCTGGCATCGTCGCACTGGTCGCCGTCATTGCTGGAGGTGCGTATGCCATTGGACGCGTGACAACGTCTTCAACGACCTCAACCAAGTCAGGCGCAGCACCATGTCCCAGAAGCGTCCAACGCTTCTACGTGCCCAGTGCCGCAATGGAGCCTGCTATCCCAATACGGGGCAGAGTGATCGTCGACAGGGGTGCTTACGCGACGCATGGACCAGCGCGTGGGGACATCGTCGTGTTCACACCCCCTCCAGACGCTGTGTCCCCGCGTGTGACCGACCTCATCAAGCGTGTGATCGGCCTTCCCGGTGAGACGATCTCGTCACCGAGTGGACAGGTGATAATCGACGGGCAACCCCTGAACGAGCCATGGCTACCGAAGGGGACGCTCACCACAGGCGTCACGACCGAGCACGTTCCTCCGAACGAGTATTACGTCCTGGGCGACAACCGGGGAAACTCTCAGGACAGCCGATTCTTCGGTCCGATCTCCAGTTCCCTCATCGTCGGGAGAGTGATACCGGGCGGCTGCACCGTCTCAGGCTCACCGACGCCTACTGGTCGGGGCTGAACCATTGCGGACATGCCCACCTTTGCCGATGACCGTGCGCTCGGACGACCTCACCAGCCTCTCCAGCTCTCCTGAACCGTTTTCCGTCTCCGACTCCCTCTCGGGTGGAGTTATGCATTGTGTGAGCGCTGTACTGAGCCCGGTTTCTTGGGAGCCCTGGTAAAATCGCAGGTCACACTCCGAAAATACGGGGACGTAGCTCAGCTGGAAGAGCACCTGCTTTGCAAGCAGGGGGTCGTGGGTTCGAGTCCCATCGTCTCCACCGACCGGACCGGCGGCAGCCGGAAAGCCTCCACAGGAAAGCCTCCTCGTCATGTGAAGTCTCGGTAGGTCTGCGACACCCTGGCTTCGGTTCCTCTGCGACACTTTTCGGACGCTGGCTTCTTCGGTAGGTCTGCGACACCCTGGCTTCGGTAGGTCTGCGACACCCTGGCTTCGGTTCCTTAGCGACACTTTCCGGACGCGGCTCCGGTTCCTGGGCGACAGTGGCTTCGTACCGCCGGAACGGTGAGGATGTACAACGCATGCCGGCCTACAGGACCGGGGTGACATCCGTCTGGTCGAAGTCGTTACCTTTGAAGAGCAACGATTCGCCGCTTTCACGGGCCAAGGCGTAGGCGAAGCAGTCACCGAAATTCAGCCCGGCCGGGTGCCCACTGCCCTTGCCGAAGTCGCGGTACGCCCGGCGCGCGATCTCCGCTTGCCCTTGGGTGACTGGTTCGACCTTGACCTGCGCTACCGACAGCAGGTCGTCGAAGCGACCACTGAGCACCGGATCACGGTTCGAGTCGACGACGACCGCGGCCTCAACATAGGTGACAGCAGAGACGCGCGGGGGTGTGGCTCGGCCCATGGCTTCGCCGAAGCGATCCGCTTCGGGCTCGTCGCGGAGGACTGCAATGAGCGCCGAGGTGTCCACGATCACTTGGGCAACCCGGCTTCGTCGTAGAGCAGATCGCCATGTTCGGCGCTTCGGTTCGGCTCGGTCCAACGACCCGCCGCGTCTGTGGCGATCTGCCGGATTCGGGCGATTCGTTCGGCTGCGGCACCTTCGTCTTGCCGCCCGACCCTCTCGAGGCGTTCGGATACGGCAACGGTCACAG